>NZ_JBJNLG010000014.1:0-157120 GCF_052169175.1 Serratia sp. CY31944 | reverse complement strand
TGAACTCATATATTTTACTTTCCCGATCAAACTGCCTATCAATTTCAAGCTGTAAATATATTCTTTCAATACAATGCAATATCACTGCACCAGTGTTTATCATACCTCGAATCATTATATATTATTATATTTAATTCATTTTCAATCCCCCCTACTCCCCCCTAGCACCGCCCCCGCCCTTTCCCTACAATAAGGGATCTGTTGAGGCATAACGCAAGGAAAGACGGTGTCGAAAGCCAATCCCAATGCCACTATCGTGGATATCGCCCGCCGCGCCAGGGTGACCAATATCACCGTTTCCCGCGCCTTCAATAAGCCCGAGCTGGTCAAGCCGGAAACCCGCGAGCGCATTCACGCCATCGCCAAAGAGCTGAACTATGTGCCCAATGCCTTCGCGCAGGGGCTGAAAAGCAGCAGCAGCCAGATTATCGGCATCGTCACCAGCAGCATGTACAACCCGTTCTATTCCGGCCTGATCAAGACCGTGTCGCGCATTGCGCGTCAGCAGGGCTACCAGATCATGCTGTTCGACACCGACGGCAGCGAAGAGGCGGAAATGCGCGCCATTCAGGCGCTGTTCGGCTACAAGGCGCGCGGCATCCTGCTGTCGGCGGTGCGCGACGACAAGCGCTACCGCCCCGCCTATCTCGAGCTGGCCGAGGTGTACGGCGTGCCGCTGATCCTGATCGACCGCGATCTCTACGATCAGCAGCTGAGCGGCGTGTTCCTCGACAACCGCGAGATCGGCGTGCTGGCCGGCCGTTATCTGGCAGAGCAGCCGGAACAGAAGCTGCTGATTATCGGCGGCCCGGCGGATTCGGAAATTACGCTAACGCGCACCGCCGGCATCGTCGCGGCGCTGCAGGGCGGCGGCCGTGAGATTCATATCATCAACGGCGACTACGATTTCACCTCGCAGGAAAGCGAAGTGCGCGCCTATCTGGCGCAGCCGGAGAACCGCCCGGATTACATCATCGGCCTGAACGGCATCATCACGCTGGGCGCCATCGCCATCTGCCACGAGATGGGGCTCTATCAGCAGGTGAAGTTCTTCTCGATCGATGAACCGCCGCGCGCCGGCGCTTACGGCCTGCACATTCCGGGGGTGTATCACGATACGCAGAAATTGGGGGAGATCGCCGCGGAGCTGCTGTTCAGCGCCATTAACAGCCCCCGCGGCGAGCTGCCGGTGCGCAGAGAGTTCTTCACCGGCTCGCTGTTGAATCGCTGACGGGCGCTATTGCCCGTAGTAGGCGTGTTTGCCGTGCTTGCGCAGGAAATGTTTGTCCAATAGCTCCGGCTGCATCGGGGCGATGGCCGGCGCCAGCTGGCGCGTCGCCATCGCCATGATCGCCACCTCTTCCAGCACTACCGCGTTGTGCACCGCATCCGCCGCGTCCTTGCCCCAGGCGAACGGGCCGTGGGAATAGACCAGCACTCCCGGCACCTGCTGCGGATCGCGCCCCGCCTGCTTGAAGGTTTCGATAATCACCTTGCCGGTTTCCCCCTCGTAGTCGCCGGCGATCTCCGCCTCGCTCATCGGCCGGGTGCAGGGAATGTCGCCGTAAAAGTAGTCGGCGTGGGTGGTGCCCAGCGCCGGGATCGGCTGCCCGGCCTGCGCCCAGATGGTGGCGTTGCGGCTGTGGGTGTGCACCACGCCGCCGATGTCGGCGAAGGCGCGGTACAGCGCCAGGTGGGTGGCGGTGTCGGATGAGGGCTTGCGGTGCCCTTCGCGCACCTTGCCCTCCAGATCCACCACCACCAAATCCTCCAGCGTCATCGCCTCGTAGGCGATGCCCGAAGGCTTGATCACCACCAGCCCGCTCTGGCGGTCGATCGCCGAGACGTTGCCCCAGGTAAAGGTCACCAGCCCGTATGCCGGCAGGCTGAGGTTGGCGGCCAGCACCTGCCGCTTGAGTTCGTTCAGCATGCGATGCCTCCATCAATCATCTGTTGTTCGATCCAGGCCTTGGCCTGGGCGATGCGTTGCTTATCCTGCCCGTCTTCGCGCGCCCACATCTCCAGCAGGTAGGGGCCGCGATAGCCGAGCGCGTTGAGCACGGCAAAGGCGTGAGCGAAATCCACGCAGCCCTCACCGAACGGCACGTCGCGAAACTGCCCGGCGCTGCCCGGCCCCACCGCGACGGTGTCTTTGAGGTGCACGGCGGTGATGCTGCCGATGCCCAGCGCCAGCTCGGCGGCGACGTCGTTGCCCCAGGCGCTGAGGTTGCCGAGATCGGGATACACCGTGAACCACGGGCTGTTGACGTGACGGGCGATGTCGCGCCATCTGCTGATGCTGTTGATGAACGGCGTGTCCATCACCTCCACCGACAGCATCACCTGCGCCCTGGCGGCCTGCGCCGCCGCCCACTGCATGCCCTCGATAAAGCGTGCGCGGCTGTGGCGATCGGCGGGTTCGTAATAGACGTCGTAGCCCGCCAGCTGGATGTTGCGGATGCCGAGATCCGTCGCCAGTTCCAGCGCCTTGCTCATCAGCACCCGCGCCCGCTCGCGGGTGACAGCGTCATGGCTGCCGAACGGATCGCGCCGGTGCGCCGACAGGCACAGGCTCGGCACCGTCACCCCGCTGTCGAGCCGCGCCTGGATAAACGCCAGCCGCTGGCGGCGATCCCAGTCCAGCCGCTGCTGGCGCGCCGGCTGTTCGTCGATCGACATCTCCACAAATTCAAAGCCCAGCTCGGCGGCGGTGGCCAGCCGCTGCGGCCAGCTCAGATTGGCGGGCAGCGCCTTTTCATACAGCCCCAGACAGGCGGCGTTAGTCGTTTGCATCAGTCACCTCACTCAAAGCCTGGGCGACCGCCAGATAGCGCGCCTGCTGGGCGCGCAGGCGCCGGTGGGCGGCGGTCGCGGGATAATAACAGCGCAGTTTGGGCGGCGCGGCGGCGATCGCTTCGGCGAACCCAGCGTACTCCCCGGCGCCGACGGCGGCGCACAGGGCGGCGGCGCGGCAGCCGCTCTGGCGCGTTTCCACCACCTCGAGCGGCAGGTTGCCGGCGTCGGCGTACATCTGCATCCACACCTCGGACTGCGTCGGCCCGCCGGTCATGCGTACCCGCTCGATGCGCGGGTTCAGTTGCACCATGCGCTCCTGATGGATCAGGTGCGAGAACACGATGCCCTGGTAGATCGCCTGCACCACGTCCGCCATCTCGTGGTGGGCGCTCAGGCCGATCAGCCCGCCCGGCGTGTTGCCGCCGAGGTTGGAGCCGTACAGATAAGGCAGGAACAGCAGCCCGCTCGGCTGCTCGCGGCGCTCGGCCACCCAGGCATTGAACTGGGCGTAGCGCTGCCGATCGTCGGCGCAGAACTGGCGCAGGAACCAGGCCAGGTTGCCGGCCGAGGTCGGGCTGCCTTCGTGCACGAAATAGCGGCCGTCGATGCAGTAGCGCCCCCAGGCGTAGGGATAATCGGCGGGAATGATGCGCTCGGTCACGCAGGTGGCGATCGACCAGGTGCCCGCCACCGCGCTGAGCGTGCGATCGTCGGCCACGCCGGAGCTGAGCGCCGCGCCCACCACGTCGAACAGGCCGCCGTACACCGCGGTGCCCGCGCGCAGGCCGCATTGCGCCGCCGCCGCGGCCGTCACTCGCCCGGCCAGCTGCGCCGAGCCGATCACCGGCGCGGTCTTCTCCTGCGCCTCTTCGATGCCGAAGGCCGCCATCAGCGCCGGATCGTAAGCGCCGCTGTGCTGGTTAAACAGGTTGCTGCCGGAGATGTTGGTCACTTCGGCCGCCGCCTCGCCGGTGAGGCGAAAGCGCAGGTAGTCGTGTGCCATCAGGATGCGATCGACGGCGGCGTACTGCGCCGGTTGCCGCTGCTTCAGCCAGCGCAGCAGCAGCGCCGGGTGGCTGGGCCACAGCGGCTGCAGGCTGCGCGGGTAGGTCTGCGCGTCCACGCCGGCGCGGCGCAGCTCAGCCGCCGTGGCCGCCGCGCGGTTGTCCGAAGAGAGGATGCCGTTGCCGACCGGCTTGCCGTGGCGGTCGATGGCGTACAGCCCTTTGCCGTGCGCCGAGAAGCTGACGCCGCGCACCTGCCCGGCCTCCAGCCCCGCCGCGTGCAGCGTCTGGCGGATCGCCGCGCAAACGTCATCCCACAGCGCGTCCATATTGCGTTCGCTGAAGCCCGGCTGGGCGGCAATCGCCGCGCCGTCGCGCTCGGCGATCGCCAGCTCTTCGCCGCTTGCCCGGTACAGCCCGGCCTTGATCACCGTGCCGCCGACGTCTATGCCAAGAAAGACTGCCATCGCGCCTCCTATTTGCGCCGCACGGAGCTGAGATAGATGGCGGCCAGGATAATGCCGCCCTTCACCACGTTCTGGATATACGGCGACACGTTCATCAGATTGAGGCCGTTGTTGAGCACCCCGAGCATCATCGCCCCCACCAGCGTGCCGACGATGGCGCCGCGCCCGCCGGAGATCGCCGCCCCGCCCAGCACCACCGCGGCGATGGCGTCCAGCTCGAAGCCTTCGCCGGCGTTGGGCTGCCCGCTCATCAGGCGCGAGGTCAGCACCAGCCCGGCCAGCGCGGCGGTCAGGCCGCTGATCACGTACACCAGCATCTTGTAGCGCGGCACGCGGATGCCGCTCAGCCGCGCCGCCTCTTCGTTGCCGCCCATCGCATAGACGTAGCGACCGAACGGCAGTTGGTTGAGCATCAGCCAGGCCAGCACATACACGCCGAGCATGATCAGGATCGGCACCTGGATGCCCAGCACCGTACCGCGGCCGAAGAACGAGAAGACGTCGGGCAGGCCGGAGATCGGGTAGCCGCCGGTATAGAGCAGCGCCAGGCCGCGGGCGATGCCCATCGACGCCAGGGTGACGATGATCGGCGGCATGCGCAGGTAGGCGATACAGGCGCCGTTGGCCAGGCCGAACAGCGCGCCGACCGCCAGCGCCGCCACCATCGCCAGCGGAATGGGCACCGCCGCCAGCATCAGTCCGGCGGCGACCGAACCGGCCAGCGCCATCACCGGCCCCACCGAGAGATCGATGCCGCCGGTCAGGATAGCGCAGGTCATGCCCACCGCGATGATGGCATTGATCGACACCTGGCGCGCCACGTTGGTCAGGTTGTTGACGCTGAGGAAGCTGTCGTTCAGCAGGCTCATCAATACGAACAGGACAGCGAAGCCGATAAACGGCAAGACCGCCGGGTGATGCAGCAGTTTTTCCCAGCGCTTGCCGAGGCTGGGGCCGGCGGCGCGGCGCGCCACGGCGGGTTGTTCAATTCCGATCATAAGGCACTCCCGGTCGCGTGAAGCATGATGTGGTTGGATTCGATGTCGTCGCCGGTCAGCTCGGCGACGATGTGGCCGCCGCGAAACACCAGCACGCGGTCGCACACGCCGATGATCTCCGGCAGTTCGGAGGAAATCATGATGATGGAGATGCCCTGCTGGGTCAGTTGCTGCATCAGCTGGTAGATCTCGGCCTTGGCGCCCACGTCGATGCCGCGCGTCGGTTCGTCGAAGATCAGGATGTTGCAGTCGTTGTTGAGCCAGCGGGCGATCACCACCTTCTGCTGGTTGCCGCCGCTCAGGGTGCTGACGGCGGTCTCGGCGTCCGGGGTTTTCACCCCCACGGCGCGGATCAGCCGCTGCACCACGTCGCGATCCTGGCGGGCGCTGACGAAGATCTTGCCGCGCCGGTGGTGCCGGTTGAGGGTGATGTTCTGCGCCACCGAGAACGGCAGCACCAGGCCCTCGGTTTTGCGGCTCTCCGGCAGCAGGCCGATGCCCTGCTCCAGCGCCTGCGCCGGGGAGCGCAGCGCCGCCGGTTGGCCGCCGAGGCTGACGCGTTTGCGGTGGCAGCGGCTGGCGCCGATCAGCGCCGAGACGGTCTCGGTGCGCCCGGAGCCCACCAGCCCGGCGAAGCCGAGGATCTCGCCCTTGTGCAGGTGGAAGCGGTCGGTCGCGCCGTGCTTCTCGCGCTGGATCTCCGCTTCCAGCAGCACCGTCGCGGTATCGACCGGGTGCTGTTTCACCGGGAAGGCGTTCTCGATTTTGCGCCCGACCATCAGCCGCACCAGCTCTTCCACGTTGGTGTCGCCGGTGGCCAGCGTTTCGATGTAGGCGCCGTCGCGCAGCACGGTGATGCGATCGCAGATGGTGAAGATCTCGTCCAGGTGGTGCGAGATAAACACCATGCCGACGCCCAGCAGCCGCAGATCGTTCATCACGCTGAACAGGTGCTCGGCCTCGCCCGGCGTCAGCGTGGCGGTCGGTTCGTCCAGCACCAGCACCCGCGCCTCCAGCGACAGCGCCTTGGCGATCTCAACGAACTGCTGCTGCGCCACGCTCAGCTGCTCCACCGGGCAATCGAGATCGATAGCCACCGTCAGCCGCTTGAAGATCGCCTCGGCCTTGCGCCGCATCGCCCGCCGATCCAGCAGGCCCCAGCGGTTCCTGATCTCCCGGTTGAGGAAGATGTTGTCGATGGCGCTCATGTAGGGAATCAACGAGAATTCCTGAAAAATAATGCCGACGCCGGCCTCGATCGCCTGGCGATAGTTGTTAAAGCGGCGCTGCTCGCCGTCGATAAAAATATCGCCCTCGTCCGGCTGATAGATGCCGCACATGATTTTCACCAGCGTCGATTTGCCGGCGCCGTTTTCGCCCAGCAGGGCGTGCACTTCGCCGCGTTGAATGGCCAGATCGATGCCGTCCAGCGCCTTCACGCCGGGAAAGCTCTTCTTTATTCGCTTCAGTTCCAGTAAAGGTGTCACCGCATTGCCCTCCGCGCCGAACGCCCCGCCGCAGCGGGGCGAACCTGGCCGCTGTTACCAGCTAAAGCCGGCCGCATTGCTGCGGTCGATCAGCTTCACTTTCACCGGCACGGTTTTCGGCACCGTGGCGCCCCAGTAGCGGGCCAGCGCAATGCCGAGCGCGATGCGCAGTTGGTCGCGCGGGAACTGCGCCGAGGTGGCGATGAACGGCGAGTTCGGCTTGAGGATCTCTTTGATGGCTTCCGGCTGGCCGTCGACGCTCACCAGCTTGACCTTGGCGCCGTTGCTTTCGATCGCCGCCAGGGCGCCGAGCGCGCCGACGTCGTTGACGCTAAAGATGCCCGCCAGATCCGGCGCCGACTGCAGCATGTTTTCGGTCACGGTCAGCGCGGTGTCGCGCTCCTGCTTGCCGTTTTGCTTGGTGACGATCTTGATGTCGGGGTATTTCTTCATCGCCGCTTCAAAGCCGCGCACGCGCTCCAGGATCGGCACCACCGGGATACCATCGAGGATCGCCACCTTGCCTTTGCCGCCCAGCGCTTTCGCCAGGTACTCGCCCGCCTGGAAGCCGGCGTCGTAGTTCTCCGAGCCGACGAACGAGTCCAGCGGCCCTTCCGCCTGCGCGTCGATCGCCACCACCACCGCGCCGGCCTTATGGGCGGAGATCACCGCCGACTGCACCCCCACCGAATCGGTCGGGTTGATCAGCAGGATGTCCACCTTCTTCTGCAGCATGTCTTCCACGTCGCCGATCTGTTTGGCGACGTCATGGCGCGCATCGGCCACGTACACCTTGGCGCCGATATCCGCCGCCGCCTGATCCAGCGCCTGCTTCATGGTGACGAAGTAGTCGTTGTTCATTTCCTGGAACGACATACCGATAGTGATTTGCTTGGCCAGCGCCCCATGGCTGGCCGCCAACATTCCACCGGCGACGATAAAAGGCAGGGTCTTTTTGAATAATGAAAACATAGCCAATTCTCCTGTAGGGAAGCTTCTTGTTGTGGTTATCAGAGCAACAGCATGTCTTTACGTTTGGCCGACCGGCCGGCCCCCCATTGCGAGCGGGCCGGCGATCGTGACTGCAACAACGGTACAGCGGGAGGGTCAGGGAACCAGGATCACCTTGATGGAGTCGGTCGAGTCCGCCAGGGCGAAGGCTTCGTCCCAGTCGTTCAATGAATAGCTGTGGGTAACCACACCATTGGAGGTCACCAGCCCGCGCTCGAACAGATCGATGGCGATTTCATAGCTGTAGGGCGCCAGGTGCGCGCCGCGAATGTCCAGCTCTTTGCGATCGCCGATGATCGACCAATCGACGGTGGTTTCCTTGCCGAACACGCTGAACTCCACGAAGCGGCCCAGCTTGCGGATCATCTGCAGCCCCTGGGTGACGCCGATCGGCGCGCCGGTGGCCTCGATGTAGACGTCGCAGCCGTAGCCGCCGGTCAGCGATTTGACGACTTGGTCGGCGTCTTCCTTCAGCGGGTTGATCACCACGTCGGCGCCAAATTCCTTCGCCAGCGCCAGCCGCTCGTCGATGGCGTCGATCACGATCAGTTTCTTCGGCGTCTTCAGGCGCGCCACCTGCACCATGCACAGCCCGAGCGGCCCGGCGCCGGCCAGCACCACCACGTCGTCCAACTGGATGTCGCCGCGCGCCACGGTGTGAATGGCGCAGGCCATCGGCTCAATCAATACCGCGTCTTCATGGCTCAGGCTTTCCGGGATCTTATGCACGATGGCGTTCTCGGAAAAGCGCATGTACTCCGCCATGCCGCCCTCCGCCACGTCTTTTTGGAAACCGTAAATGTTATGCGTCTCACACATCCAGTAACTGCCGGATTTGCAGTAGCGGCACTCCCAGCACGGCACGATCTGCTCGGCGATCACCCGCTCGCCGAGCTGGTATTTGCCTTCCGCGCCCTCGCCCAGCGCGGCGATGCGGCCGTAGAACTCGTGGCCCGGCACCACCGGCGGTTTGACCCACGGGTTCTCCCCCCAAAACATCTGCGCGCCGTTCTTGCACTTGCAGTCGCCGGCGCAGATGCCGCAGCCTTCCACCTTGATCACCAGCTCGCGCGCCTCCGGCAGCGGGGTGGGCACCTGTTCGAAACGATAGTCCTGCGGGCCGTGGCAAACGACCGCGCGCATTTTTTCCGGCAACTGGCTCATCTCTTCCTCCAATACACTCATTAAACGCTTGAACTTTCTTAATGTTGACGTTGTCATTTTTATCCAACAAAAAACAACAAATGTTACAAAGTGATAAATTTCAATAGATTAATCATCAAAAATCCAGGAAAACCAAAAATGACAACGTGAACATAGAGCAACATATAACCAAAGCTGCAAAAATAATTATTTGAGCGAAATCACATATCGTTAACATTGCGGCTAGAAATGCTACAAATGCGGATCGCGATCCCATTTACGGGATCGGCGATCCGGGGGGATCCGCTACATCAACAGGCGCACGCGATCGTAGATCTGGCGATCTTCCGGCCGCGACGATCGCGCCTGCTGGCGCAGGGTGCGCACCAGCGTGTCGATGAACGCATGGGCGGCGGCGCTTAGAATGCTGTTGCGCCGGGTGACGATATTCAGCTGCGCCGGCCGGCAGCTCTCCCGCAGCGCCAGCGGCTGCAGGCGAGAGGCAAACTGCGGCAGCGCGGCAATCGGCCGCGGGCACCAGGTGCACATCTCGGCGGACTCCACCAGCGCCTGCAGCATGCCAAATGAATGCGCCTGGATAATGCGCTGGCGCGGCAGGCGCACGCCGTGGCGGAGAAACACCTCGTCGAACAGCGCATCGAAACTTTCCGGGGTATAGCTCATCACCCAATCCTGCTCCAGCAGCTGATGCAGCGAGGTGCTGTGCGCCAGCGGGTGGCCGCGCCGCACCATGTACGCCGTTTCATACTCCAGCAGCGGCTCGCAGTGGAACTCCTGCGGCGCCGACGACGCCGGCAGCGGCGTGATGGCAAAATCCATCGTGCCCTCGCGCAGCTGCGACTGGGCGTTGGCCATCAGGCTTTCCGACAGTTCCAGCCGCACCGCCGGCATCTTGCTGCGAAACGCCATCACCGCCGACGGCAGCACCGTCAGCATCAACCAGGGGGTGAACGCCGCCTTGACCAGATCCGCCGTGCGCCCGCGCAGCGCCGCCATTTCGCCCTGCGCCTGCTCCAGCTGGTTCAGCACCAGCCGGGCGTGCGCCAGCAAGGTTTTGCCGTAGGGGGTAAAGCCCAGCCCGGTCGGGGTGCGGATCAGCAGCGGCAGCGCCTGTTCCTGCTCCAGTTCGCGCAGCGCGCGGGTCACCGCCGCCTGCGACAGCCCCAGATGCCGCGCCGCCGCGCGAATGCTGCCGCTGTCGGCGCTGGCCACCAGCGCCTGCAGTTGGTGCAGTTTCATGTTCACCTCCTGACAATCATCGGTTGTCAGCATAACCGAACGGCGGCTACCCGGCAAAAACGGAGTTTGCTAGTCTCGATGCCTACCCCTCTGCCCCATTCCCCGCCCGTTGGCCGGGACCCTTTGCCGGAGACCGTGATGAGCCCTTCACTCGTACTGCCTGAGATCGCCGCCGTTCATGATGAGATGGTCGCGCTTCGCCGCCACATACACGCCCACCCGGAGCTGGGATTTAAGGAGTTCGCGACGTCGGATCTGGTGGCGCAGCGGCTGGAGGAGTGGGGTTACCGCGTCACGCGCGGCGTAGGACAAACCGGCGTTGTCGCCACATTGCAGCGCGGGCCGGGAAAATCGCTCGGCATCCGCGCCGACATGGACGCCCTGCCGATCGCCGAAACCACCGGCTTGCCGCACGCCAGCACCCATGCCGGGGTGATGCACGCCTGCGGCCACGACGGGCACACCGCCATGCTGCTGGCGGCGGCGCGCTGTCTGGCGCGGCAGCCGAACTTCAGCGGCACGCTGCACCTGATCTTTCAGCCGGCGGAAGAAGGCGGCGGCGGCGCCAGAGTGATGATTGAAGACGGCCTGTTTGAGCGCTTCCCCTGCGACGCGGTGTTCGCCATGCACAACGTGCCCGGCTTCCCCACCGGCCACCTGGGCTTCGCCAGCGGCCCCTTGATGTGCTCGGCCGATACGGTGCACATCACCCTGCACGGCCACGGCGGCCACGGCGCGGTGCCGCAAAGCACCGTCGATCCGGTGGTGGCCTGCGCGGCCATCGTCATGAGCCTGCAAACCATCGTGGCGCGCAATATCGATCCGCAGGAAACGGCGATCGTCACCGTGGGGGCGATGCAGGCCGGCCAGGCCGCCAACGTGATCCCGGCGACCGCCACCCTGACGCTCAGCGTGCGCGCGCTGACGGCGGTAGTGCGCGCGCGGCTGGAACAGCGCATCACCGAGCTGGTCACGGCGCAGGCCGCCAGCTTCGGCGCCCGCGCGGAGATCGACTACCGGCACGGCTACCCGGTGCTGGTGAACCACCCGGCAGAAACCGAACTGGCGCGCGCGGTGGCGCTGGACTGGGCCGGAGAGAGCCAGGTTATCCCCACGCTGCGGCCATTTACCGCCAGCGAAGATTTCGCCTTTATGCTGGAGAAGTGCCCAGGCAGCTACATTTCGATCGGCAACGGCCCCGCCACGCCGGGCAATTCCCTGCACAACCCCGGCTATGACTTCAATGACGACAACCTGTCGATAGGCGCCACCTACTGGGTCAAATTGGTCGAGCGCTTTTTGGCTCGCCCCACTGTTTAATCGCCAACGCTGAGGAAATGACATGAAAACCATCAAAGGGCTGTTGTTGCTGCTGCCGCTGGCCGCGAGCTTTCCCGCGCTGAGCGGCGAATTCAGCGGCAAGGTGATCAAGCTGGGCATCGATCCCACCTTTCCGCCGCTGGAATATAAAAACCCGCAGGGCAAGCTGACCGGCTTTGGCGTCGATATCGCCCAGGCGCTGTGCGACCAGATGCAGGCCAAATGCGTGTGGGTGGAAAGCAGCTGGGACGGCATGATCCCCGGCCTGCAGGCGAAGAAATTTGATGCCATCGCCTCGTCGATGACCATCACACCGCAGCGCCAGCAGCAGATCGCCTTCTCCAGCAAAGTCTCCAACGCCCCGGCGCGGCTGGTGGCGCATAAGGGCAGCAACCTGCAGCCTACCGCCGCCTCGCTGAAGGGCAAATCGGTCGGCGTGCAGCAAGGCTCCAGCCAGGAGGCCTATGCCAACGCGCTGTGGCGCCCAGCCGGCGTTAACGTGGTCGCCTACCAAAGCCAGCAGGAGGTGAACGAAGATCTGGCCAACGGCCGGCTGGATGCGTCGCTGCTGGCCAGCGTCAGCGCCAGCGAGTTCTTCAAAACGCCCGGCGGCAAAGATTTCGCCTTTATCGGCGCCGAACTGAACGACAGCAAATACTTCGGCGTCGGCGACGGCATCGGAGTGCGCAAAGAGGATACCGCGCTGCTGAACGCCTTCAACACCGCGCTGCAGGCGATCCGCGCCAACGGCACTTACAAGAAAATCAACGACAAGTATTTCGACTTCGACATGTACGGTGCGGAGCAGTAACAAGCGTTCCCCGGCGGTCACCTGCAGATCCTGCAGGATGGGGAGGCGCCTTCGGCCGCCGGGGAACGCCCCAACGGAAACGGCAGCGTCGGCAAGAACGGAAAATCAGGCGGGATAAGGATGCGGGCCAGGCAGGACGCCCGGCCCGCTAAAGCGGGTTACTTCACTTCGCCCATCGCTTTCAGCTTTTTGGACAGCTCGCGGCGTTCTTTGGACAGATCGGCATTTTTGATGATGTAGTCATCAACGCGATCTTCGTAGTCGCTGCGCATGTTGGCGATGATGCCCTGAATGTCTTCAATGCTCATGCCGGGCTTGATGTACTCACTCAGGTTGTCGAGCAGCAGCACGCGCTTCTGGTTATCACGAATTTTCTTTTCATTGTCGACGATCTCGCGTTGCAGTTTGTTTTTGCGGCGGAACATACGCACAAACTCCAGCACGTCCTGGAAACTCGGCTTATTTGCATTATCCATCTTTATACCCTTGCTTTAGTAATACACAGATTCATTTGCTTACGGCCACATGGCACCAAGATACAGGTTTGTGGCGGTCCGGCACAACAGTGATTGCCTTATCTTACCCACTTTGCCCCGGCGGCCAAAACCCAAAGCGCCGCCTTCATGATCTGACCCCTTATTCGCGCCCGGCGGCGGTGCAGACCAGGAGCAGATCCCCCAGCTCTTCCAACTGCTGCGCAAGCTCCATGCTGAGCCAGACATAGCCGTAAATCGGCGCTTCGCCGTGCTGGCCGAGGCTCACCTCCTGCATCAGCGTTTTCAGCTCGCCGGCAATCTCCGCCAGCTGCCCCGCCGCCGCCTGCCGCTGTTCCTGCGGCCCTTCGCGCATCAGCACCGCCAGCGATTCCAGCGAGCTCAGCGTCAGCAGCTGGGTGCTGCGCAGCGTGCGGGCGTTCAACATGATGAAGTGCGTTTCACGCGAGGCCCAGTAGGCGTCGGCCATCAGCTCCAGCGTGCACACCAGATTGCGGCTGAGGGTTTGCACCGCCTCGAACACCGCTTTGGGGATGCGGGTTTCCTTACTGGCGGGCACGATCAGGCTGCGCAGCTTCACCACCTGATTCAACAGATCCTTGAGCTGCGGCTCCAGCCGCGGCCGCTCGATAACGTTCGGCGAAAAATACGCGCCGTAGATGCGGGCGGCGGTTTGCAGGCAGTCCGCCATTTGCATGCGCCACAGAATATAGGCGCGCTGTGGGTAGATGCTGGTGAACAGCAGCGCCAGCAGCGAGCCGAAGATCACGTCGCCGCTGCGCCACAGCGCGGTGTGCATGTCGCCGGCGCCCGCGCCGCACACCACCGCCAGCGTGATCCCCACCAGCAGCGCCATATACGGCCGCTTGCCGAGCGTCAGGTAACCGCAGACGAACATCACCACGCCGCACCAGGCCAGCATCAGCGGCAGCGAATAGAGTTCCAGATACAGAGCAATCAGGCCGGAAGCGGCGCCGAACACCGTGCCGGCAATGCGTTGCAGCGCCCGCTGCAGCACGTTGCCCCAAAATGAGATCGGCCCCATCACCACCACCAGGGTGATCAGCGGCCAGGTGCCTTCAGGCACCGCCAGCAAGCGGATCAGCAGAAAGGTCAGGATAAACGCCAACCCAATGCGCACGCCGTGAACGATGCGATAGTGCCGATAGGTCAGCAATTCAAGGGAAGAGATTTTTCGATCGAGGCGCACGATGCCTCCGATAAAGACCAGCCAGGCCGCTATTTTAGCGGAGGAAACCCGGCAAGGAAAAGGCGAATGAGGCGTCCCCCATTCGCGGTCAGGCTCAGGCGGCGTACTTGTCGACCAACGCGCGCAGAGCGGCGGCGGTTTCGACATCCATCACGCCGTCATACTTCTGCTGGCGAAAGTGCAGCTGGAACGCGCGCACCAGCTGACGATAGCCTTCTGCGGTGTTCGCCGCCGAGGTATCGTAGCCGTATTGGGCGAACAGTTTCAGCAGCTCGGCCTGCGCCGGCAGCCCCTGGCGGCAGTATTCCTGCTGGCGCTGCTGCTTGGTCGTTTCGTCATACCAGGCGCCGACGCCGGCCTGATACAGCTGCTGCCACGGGAACTGCGGGCCCGGATCGCTCTTGCGGCCCGGCGCGATGTCGGAGTGCGCCACCACGTTCACCGGCGAGATGTCCGGATAACGCTGCAGGATGTTCTGCGCCAGCTGGGTGACCGCCTCGATCTGCTGCGGATTGAACGGCGGGAAGGTGATGTTTCCACCGTCGCCGCTCGCCAGGTTGACAATCTCGATGCCGATCGAGGTGTCGTTGATATTGCTGCGGGTGCCCCACTGGCTGGCGCCGGCATGCCAGGCTCGCTCGTTCTCATCCACCAGGTTGAAAATGCGCACGCCGCTGAAGCCGGCGGCCTGATAGGTGGCTTCGGTCGGATCCGGCACCAGATAGTGTGCGCTGACCGATTTTCCGGTCAACGACTTCACCGAGTCGGCGAAGTTTTGCGCCGTGTAGTGCAGCACCAGAAAACGCACGCGGTGGCCGAAGCTGGCGACCGATCGGTAGCTATTGTAATCAATCTTGTACATCGTAAAGTCCCTCTCTCGCTTGATTTCACTGAGCGGCCCCTCATCATGACAGGCCGCCCCGCACAGGTGAACCTTTGGCTCACTCTTTTTGTTTTAGCTAATTGCTAAATCATGCGCAAGCGTTTTTTAGCAAAACCGTTATTTACCTTTTTGCTAAAGAGTGCGATCATGGCACGATGGAAACTAAAGAAATCAGGCGCAACAATCTGCGCGAATTGATGGCCCGCTACGCCCGGCAAGGCGTCAACCAGAATGAATTCGCCACGCTGGTTGAGTCTTCCGCGCCGACGCTGAGCCAAATCATCGGGGAAAAATCCTCCCGCAATCTTGGCGACAATCTGGCCAGGCGGATCGAGGCCAGGCTGAATTTGCCCAAGGGCTGGTTCGACGTGTTTCACGAAAAGCAGCTGGTACGCCCGTTTGACAACGTGGCAGCGGAGTCGGACTTCCAGCCCGCCCGTTTGAAACCGGTGGTATGGGAAGATACCGAACAAGACAAGGAAGAGTTTGTGGAGATCCCGCTGCTGGATATCGATTTTTCCGCCGGCGACGGCTGCTACGAAATCGTCGATCGCGAGGAGTTTTCGCTGATCTTCCGCCGTTACTATCTGCACAAGATGGGGGTGGCGGTCAACGCCGCGCGCATTATCCGCATCTCCGGCTCCAGCATGGAACCGCGTCTGCAGGACGGCGACGTGGTCGGCATCAACACCGACGATACGCGCATCCGCGAAGGCAAGACCTACGCCATCCGCCACGGCAATTTGCTGCGGGTGAAGGTGCTGATCGAGCAGCCGGACGGCGGCGTCGTCATCCGCTCCCTCAACCGGGAAGAGTACCAGGACGAGCATCTCAGCTATCAGCAGCGCAAGGAGCAACTGGTGGTGCTCGGCCGCGTCTTCTGGTCCTCTTCGTCCTGGTAGCAGAGCAACCTCGGGCGCCCGGTGCGCCCGGCGGTTATTTGAAGTCCACCACCATCTGCTGCTGGATAGACAGCCCGCGGGTCGACTGCACGCAGCCGGCGATATAGTCGGTAAAGCGCGGCGGCTTCGGCATGCCCAGCTTGAGGATCTTTTCGTTGCTGAAACGCACGTTGAGCATGGCGAACGATCCGTACAGGCGCATCGCCTTGAGCATCAGCCGCTCGTTGCACGGGCCGAAAATGTCTTTCAGCTGGCGGCGCATTTTCACCAGCGCGTCATAGGTCACCTGCGCATACTCATCGCCCACCGGCGCCTTTTCCAGCGCCGCCGCCATGGCGCGGTCGATTTCGGCAAAGCTGACGCTGCTCTCCTCACCGGCGGAGATGTGATAAACGTCGTTCTCCAGCGTTTCGCTGTTCATCAGCATCACCAGCGCATCCGCGCAGTAGTCCGCCGGGATCACGTCGATATTGTCCTGCAGCGAGCACATGAATTTGCGCAGCATCAGCGCCATGCCGAACACCCAGAAAATGCTGCTGGAAGGCTGGCAGCCCAGGCGGGTGTGGCCCACCACGATCGACGGACGAGCGATGGTCAGCGGCAGTTGCGGGCAGCGCTGGCGCATCAGCTGTTCGATGGTGGATTTGGAACGGGTGTATTCCACCAGATGCTCGGCGTCTTCCTCAAACTCGCCGCTCTCCGCCACCAGCGAACCCGGCTCCGGCGAACAGGACATGGCGGTACCAACGTGCAGGAAACGTTTTAATCCCGGCACCTGCGCCATTCTTTCGGCAAAGACCAGAGTGCCTTCTACGTTTACCTTCCAAATGAGCGGGTTATTACCAAATGAAGCAACGGCCGCGCAGTTAATAACGTGCGTGACTTTGTTAATACGTGCGTCAGTTAAAAAGTCGGCCGGCTCGGAAAGGTCGCCCAACAATATATTTTCTATCGTAATTTTAGACAGCAGGTTCGCGTCGATATTAAACTTTTCCATATTCGCGCGAATACGGGCCAGCCCTTGTTGCGCATCGTCGGCGCGCACCAGTAAAAGATAATTAACAGACTGATTTTCAATCAATAATTTCTCGAGAACCGCACCACCCAAAAAGCCGGTAGCGCCGGTCAACAGTAGCGTTTTCATAATTTTCATCCACATTGGTATTGAATGTGGGAGATTGTATCTGCGGGTATTTAAACAAATATTAAATAGAATTACGGCGCTAGAAATCACTTCTCTTAATATTATCTTAAGGAATCTTTTGATACATCCAACGTGGATTTAGTAACAAAAGAATCTCATCTATTTTATGATTAATCTCTGCCGTTTAAATACCATTGATGTAGCACCTGATTTAATTTAGCGGTCAATGTTATTTCTCTTATCGTCCGTGGAGGACTTATGACCTATAACCAAAAAATCTGGTTGGGGGTTTTGCTGCTGTGCGCCCTGTTTTGGGGGGCGGTGATAAGCGGCGCCTATTCGCTGTATAACCGGGCGGATCGCTTCCAGGCTCACCACCCGGAGAGCGAGCTCGCCGCTCGCCACAGCCAGCCCCCTTGCACGCAACCCAGCTCACAGGCATCAAGCGCCCCCCGGAATGGGTAGGGACAAGACCCGCTAACGATCCTATTATGCCCTAAGGTTAACAGGGAGATAACGATGGCTCGAAAGCTGGATAGCTTACCGCAGGCACAACGCGAAAAAATAGAAACCGATTTGCTGGCCATCAGCGTGATCTACAATGAGCGCTACGGCATCGCCTCGACCCAGGCGGAAACGGAACGACAGATCCCCGACCACCTGCTCCCCTACTTTCATCAACGGCTGGATTACTATCGCCGTGCGTAATTGCGCGCATTTCGCTAACCGTCGCTTGGCATCGCTCCCTACGCCGTTACAATAGGAACATATTGTATCCGCCACTGAAGAGACGCGATTTTGAGCAGCAAGGCAACGGCCACATTTTATATTCACGATTACGAAACCTTCGGCAAAAGCCCGTCGCTGGACCGCCCGGCGCAGTTTGCCGGCGTGCGCACCGATATGGATTTCAACATTATCGAAGAGCCGCTGGTCATCTACTGCGCCCCGGCCGACGACTACCTGCCGGAACCCGAGGCGGTGATGATCACCGGCATCACGCCGCAGGTGGCGCGCGCCAAAGGCGTTAACGAAGCCGAATTCACCCGCCAAATCCACCAGGCCTTCAGCGTGGCCGGCACCTGCATTCTCGGTTACAACAACATCCGTTTCGATGACGAAGTGAGCCGCAATATCTTCTATCGCAACTTCTACGATCCCTATGCCTACAGCTGGCAAAACGGCAACTCGCGCTGGGATCTGCTGGATGTGATGCGCGCCTGCTACGCCCTGCGCCCGGACGGCATCGTCTGGCCGGAAAACGAAGACGGCTTCCCCAGCTTCCGCCTGGAGCATCTCACGCGCGCCAACGGCGTCGAGCACACGCAGGCTCACGACGCAATGTCGGACGTTTACGCCACCATCGCCATGGCCAAGCTGGTCAAACAGGCGCAGCCGCGGCTGTTCGATTTCCTGTTGCAGCACCGCAACAAGCACAAGCTGAACGCCCTGATCGACGTCGCCGAAATGACGCCGCTGGTGCACGTCTCCGGCATGTTTGGCGCGGCGCGCGGCAACACCAGCTGGGTGTCGCCGTTGGCCTGGCACCCGGACAACAAAAACGCGGTGATCATGTGCGATCTCGCCGGCGACATGACGCCGTTGCTGACGCTGAGCGCCGAGCAGCTGCGTGAACGGCTGTACACCCGCCGCGACGACCTGGCGCCGGATCAGGCGCCGGTGCCGATCAAGCTGGTGCACATCAACAAATGCCCGGTGCTGGCGCCGGCCAAAACCCTGCTGCCGGAGAACGCCGAGCGGCTGGGCATCGATCGCCAGGCCTGCCTGCAAAACCTGCAGCTGTTGAAACAGCACCCGGAAGTGCGCGAGAAAGTGGTGGCGCTGTTCGCCGAAGCCGAGCCGTTCAAAGGCTCCGACGACGTCGACGCCCGGCTGTATGACGGCTTCTTCAGCGACGCCGACAAGGCGGCGATGAGAATTATCCAGCAGACCAAGCCGCAGAACCTGCCGGCGCTGGATCTGGCCTTCAGCGACGGCCGCATGAAAGAGCTGCTGTTCCGCTTCCGCGCGCGCAACTACCCGAATACGCTGGACGATGCCGAACAGCGCCGCTGGCTGCAGCACCGCCAGGAAGCGCTGAGCGCGGAGCGCGTGCAGAGTTACCTGCTGCAGCTCGAATCGCTGTATAACCTGCACGAAGGCGACAAAGAGAAAACCGCCCTGCTGAAAGCGCTGTTCGATTACGGCAAAGAGTTGGTGGGGTAAACCCGCAGCAAGCAGAAAAGGAAAAGGCCGCAAATGCGGCCTTTTTTGTGGCTGAGGAGACGGCTCGCGCTTAGGCGGCGTCTTCGCTCGCTTGCGGCACCGGCAGACGGAAGCTGCGGGTGACGAAGGCCAGGTAGATCAGACCGATGGCCGCCCAGACCAGGCCCAGCGTCATCGAGCTGGCTTCCAGGTTGATCCACAGCGCGCCGACGGTCAATGCGCCAAGCACCGGCAGGATCAGGTAGTTGAACGTGTCTTTCACGGTGCGGTTCATCTTGTCGCGAATATAGAACTGCGAAATCACCGACAGGTTGACGAAGGTGAAGGCCACCAGCGCACCGAAGTTGATCAGCGCGGTCGCGGTCACCAGGTCAAACGACACGGCGGACAGCGCGATGGCGCCAACCAGCAGCACGTTCAGCGCCGGGGTACGCCACTTCGGATGTACATAGCCGAAGAAACGAGTCGGGAACACGCCGTCGCGGCCCATCACGTACATCAGACGCGAAACGCCCGCGTGCGCCGCCATGCCTGACGCCAATACCGTCACGCAGGAGAACACCAGGATCACCGACTGGAAGAATTTGCCCGCCACGTACAGCATGATTTCAGGCTGCGACGCGTCAGGATCCTTGAAGCGCGAGATGTCCGGGAAGTACAGCTGCACGAAGTAAGACACCACGATAAAGATGATGCCGCCGATCAGCGCCGTCAGGAAGATGGCTTTCGGGATCACTTTTTCCGCGTCTTTGGTCTCTTCAGACAGCGAGCTGATGCCGTCGAAGCCCAGGAACGAGAAGCACAGGATGGTCGCGCCGGTAATCATCGGCACCACGTGAGCGTTATCGGACCAGAATGGGCGGCTGCTGACCAGCGTACCGGCGCCTTCGCCGTGGTAAACGCCGTTGATCACCAGGCCGAGGAACACGATCATGATCGCCACCTGCACCACCACGATGATGGAGTTCAGGTTAGCCACCAGCTTGATACCGCGCAGGTTGAAAATCGTCATCAAGCCGACCAGCACCGCCACGAAAATCCAGGACGGAACGCCCGGGAAGATCGCTTCCAGGTAAATCTTGGCCAGCAAAATGTTGATCATCGGCATGAACAGGTAGTCCAGCAGCGATGACCAGCCCACCATAAAGCCGACGTGCGGGCTGATGGCTTTCTGGGCGTAAGTGTAGGCGGAACCGGCAGAAGGAAACTTCTTCACCAGTTTGCCGTAGCTCAGGGCGGTAAACAGGATCGCCAGCAGAGCGAAGGCGTACGCGGTCGCGACGTGACCATCGGTCAGGCCGGATACGATGCCGAAGGTATCGAAGATGGTCATTGGCTGCAGATAAGCCAGGCCCATCATCACTACCGGAACCAAAGTCAGGGTTTTACGCAGCTGAGTGCGCTGAGCCGGAGCGGCGTTGAGGGTGTTATCGGACATTGTTCAGCCCCCCCTTACCTTGAGCCTTGCGGATGGCGGACACGCCAAGACTTAAGGTTGCGGGGAAACTTCGCAACGAGCGACTTAATTCTAAAAGAAGGGGATTGTAAGCTGGATAACGGGTCGAGGTAACCTCGGCTGCTCCATAGTCGCTGCGGCCACAGCGGAAACCGGCGGGCACCGGTGCTAAAGTGAAAAATTGCCCCATCTTTCTAATCCTCATGAGTCACGACCATAAAGTTTTGTTTGATCGTGCACGAAACTATTTATCTATCCGGATCGGTGTCCGGCCTCGCTTGGTGTATGAAACGCTACGTTGGTAAAACTTAATGCAAAAAAAATAACCGACGCGTTAAAACGTCGGCTATCTGCATTTGAGATATTTTGCACCAGAATGCCTCCGGATGACAAGATCCGGAAGCCCTCAAATACAAATTCTTTTTGTCGATCGAGCGGAAAACCGGCCCGGCAGGCGAATTAATCCACTACCGGCAGGCCGGTCGGCCGCACATACCTCTTACTTTATACGCCCATTCAGGCATTTTTCAACATCCAGTCAATCTCGGTTTCCGTCACCCGCCGCTCGAACTGCAGCAGTTCGTCGGTCTTGCAGGCGTGATAAACCTGGGTGAAACGCTCGCCCAGATAGTGGGTCAGCGCGTGCTGATGCTCAAACTCGTACAGCGCGTCGCTCTGGCGGATCGGCAGCGGCAGCCCCTCCTGCTCCAGCCCGTTGCCGGTCACCGGCTCAGGCAGCGGCAGCGCGTTGTCCAGCCCGTAAAGCATGCCGGCCAGGATCGCCGCCATCACCAGATACGGATTGGCGTCGGCGCCGGCCACGCGATACTCCACCCGATGGTTCTCCGCTTCGCCGCAGGGAATGCGCAGCGCCACGGTGCGGTTGTTGTGGCCCCAGGCGGCCTGGATCGGCACATACATCCCCGGCTGGAAACGCCGGTAGGCGTTGACGTTCGGCGCCAGCAGCGCCATCGACGCCGGCATCAGGGTGATCATCCCGGCCAGCGCCTGTTTCAGCAGTGGCGAATCCTCGCCTTCGTCGTCGGCGAACAGGTTGTTGCCCGCGCCGTCCTGCATGCTGACATGCACGTGCATGCCGCTGCCGGCATGATCCTCGTAGGGCTTGGCCATAAAGGTGGCGTGCATGTCGTGGTTCTCGGCCACCAGCCGCACCAGCCGTTTCAGCGCCAGCGCGTGGTCGCAGGCCAGCAAGATATCGTCGGTATGACGCAGGTTGACCTCGAACTGCCCCGGCGACGCCTCCGCCACCGCGCCGTCCGCCGGCAGCCCCTGCAGCTTCGCCAGCGCGTCGATGTCGTTCAGCACCTCGGCGAAATGGTTCAGGTTATCGACGGAGTACACCTGGCTTTGGGTGTTGCGCTCCTGGGTGCCGGGCGCGCACGGCGGCTGCAGATCGCCCTCCGCGTCGCGCTGCCGATCGATGAGATAAAACTCCAGCTCTACCGCTGCCACCGGGAACAAGCCGCGCTGTCGCAGCGCCTGCCACACGCGGTTCAACACATTGCGGGGTTCAACGTCAAAGGGAGTGCCATCTTCATCCAGCATGGTCAGCAGCACCTGGCCGATATGCTGCGGATCGGCGGCCGACGGCGTCAGCGAGCCGGGCACCGGCAGGCAAATGCGGTCCGGCTCGCCGAGCTCTTGCCCAAGGCCGGTCTCCTCCACCACGTTGCCGAGGATGTCCATGGCGAACACCGACGCGGGGAAGTAGCTGCCTTTTTCCAGTTTTTTCAACCCAGAGACGGGTATGCGTTTGCCGCGGAAGGAACCATTGAGATCGGTGAGAAGGATATCGACATACTGCGTGGCGGGATGGCGTTCCAAATAATGAGCAACCTCATTTTGGAACGCGCTACTTCGCCTCTCTTCATGATGCTGTGCAAAATTTTCAACTGCTGCGCTATTGGTTTGCATACGTCACCCGCCATTATGCTCTTAAGGCGCGTTGGCGCCCGTCCGCCGTTCGATTCAACACATGATTGGATTTCTCGCCAGGCTGCGCCGCTGCCGGGCGCTCAAAATAACATCCACACCATGAAACATAGTCTTAACAGAATAGGTTTGCAAATGTTACAATCCTGTTTGATTATTCGCCGCCGGCTGCTAAATTGATAAAATATTGACCGAAAAGGCCTTGCCGCCATTTTTACGTCAACTATTTCGTCCAACGCACCGAGAGTGAACATGGGCAATATATTTTCCAAACCTGCCCTAACTACCGATATCATGCAACATCGTTATCGCCCAGACAGGCGCCCGATAGCGATATTCATGTCTGCCTGTCGCCCCTACCAGAAGGAAGTACCGCTATGAGCGAAGCCAGCTTGGCACCGGGCAAACGCCTGTCGCAGATCCGTCAGCAATTGGGTTTGTCGCAGCGCCGGGTCGCCGAACTGTCCGGGTTAACCCACAGTGCGATCAGCACCATCGAACAGGACAAGGTCAGCCCGGCCATCAGCACGCTGCAAAAGCTGCTGAAGGTGTATGGCCTGTCGCTGTCTGAATTCTTTGCCGAACCGGAAGCCGTCGACGAGCCGCGCGTGGTGATCGACGCCGAGGATCTGATTGAGATCGGCAGCCAGGGGGTGTCGATGAAGCTGGTGCACAACGGCAGCCCGACGCGCAACCTGGCGATGATGCTGGAAACCTACCAGCCCGGCACCACCACCGGTGAAAAGATCAAGCACCAGGGCGAAGAGATCGGCACCCTGCTGGAGGGCGAGATCGTGCTGACCATCAACGGCCAGAGCTACTGCCTGACCGCCGGCCAGAGTTACGCCATCAACACCGGCATCCCGCACAGCTTCAGCAATACCTCGGCGCGCATCTGCCGCATCGTCAGCGCACACACCCCCACCACCTTCTGAGCGCTTCTCGCACCGGCGCAGCCTGACGCGGGTTGCGCCCCTACCCGCCAACGCGTTTTCCACCGCCGTTATGCCATTTTGTTGGTTGCCAACGGCGTAATCTGTGTTACAACAGAGCATAACAGCCATCTAAACATCTAAACGGCCTTAATACCCTATGTCAACCGCAACGCCTTCACGCCTCGAGATGCGCAATATCTCGATCGCCTTCGCCGGCTTCAATGCGCTGCAGGACGTGGACTTCACGCTGCAGGGCGGCTCAATCCACGCGCTGGTCGGCGCCAACGGCGCGGGCAAGTCGACGCTGATGGCGATCCTCTCCGGCGCCCACGATCATTATCGCGGCGAGATCCTGATCGACGGCCAGGCGGTGGCGATCCACTCCCCGCTGCAGGCGCGCCGCCACGGCATTCACGTGGTGCAGCAAGAGGTCGACGTCGCGCTGATCCCCACGCTGTCGGTGGCGGAAAACATCATGCTGGACTGGCTGAACGAACCGGGCCACTGGCTGAACTGGGCGGAACTGCACCGCCGCGCCGCGCAGCTGCTGCAGCAATGGGCGCTGCCGCTCAACCCACGCAGGCGGCTGTCGGACTGCACGCTGGCGGAAAAACAGCAGGTGCTGCTGGCGCGCGCGCTGTCACACCGCTGCCGTTTTCTGGTGCTCGACGAACCGACCGCCCCGCTCGATCGCGCCGAGAGCGAGCGCCTGTTTAACGTGGTTCGCCGCCTGCAATCCGAAGGCATCGGCATCGTATTTATTTCCCACCGCATCCACGAACTGAGAGACATTTGCGATCGGCTGACGGTGCTGCGCGACGGCCGTCGCGTCAGCGAAGACGCCATGCGCGGGCTGAGCGGCGAACAGATCGTCGAGAAGATGCTCGGCCATCGGCTGGACGATATTTTCCCGCCGCCGCGCCCGCCGCACGCCGAGCGAACGCTGCTGCAGGTGCAAGGCTTGCGCGATCGCCACAAGCTGCGCGACGTTTCGCTGCGGCTGCATGAAGGCGAAATTCTCGGCATCGCCGGGCTGGCGGGAGCCGGCAAAACCGAGCTGTGCAAAGCGCTGTTCGGCGCCAGCGCCGTGCAGCTTGAGCGCGGCGAACTGCGCGGGCAGCCCTGGGCGCCGCGCGCGCCGCACCTCTCGGTCGAACAAGGATTGGCGCTGGTGCCGGAGGAACGCCGCAAAGAAGGCATTTTCATCGATGAGGCGATCCCGATGAACCTGAGCGTCAGCGCCGACGACAGCTTCTCGCGCTGGAGCCTGTTCAGTCGGCGACAAGAGCTGCGCTGGGCGCGCGAGATCATGCAACGCCTGAACATTCGCGCCTCCGGCCCGCAACAGCGGCTGGCGCGCCTGTCCGGCGGCAATCAACAAAAAGTGGCGATCGGCAAATGGCTGCGCGGCGACGCCGAGGTGCTGATCTTCGATGAACCGACCAAGGGCGTGGACATCAAGGCCAGGCAGGAGCTGTTCAGCCTGATCGACGGCCTGGCGCGCGCCGGCAAGGGCGTGATTTACGCCTCCGGCGAGTTCGCCGAACTGGTTGGCCTGTGCGATCGCATCTGCGTGCTGTGGGACGGCCGCATCGTGGCGGAGTTGAACGCCGCCGACATCGACGAAGAAACCTTATTGCTCTATTCCACCGGAGGAACCCCTGCGTGAGTAAAGAATTAGCCCTGCGGCCTGCGCTGCCCTGGCGCCAACAGCTGTTCGATTTCCTCTACAAATGGGGCATGCTGCTGACCGTGGCGGCGCTGATCGCCCTGTTCGGGCTGGCGTCGGACAACTTCCTCGATGCCAACAACATCATCAATATCCTGCGTTCGATCGCCATCGTGACGGTGATCGCCATCGGCGTCTCTATCTCGCTGTCGGTCGGCGGTTTCGATCTGTCGGTCGGCTCGACCGCCTCGCTGGCCAACGCGCTGGTGATTTCGCTGTTCGTCTGGCACGGGTTCGGCACCACCGGCGCCATCGTAGTGACGCTGCTGCTGTGCACGCTGGTCGGCCTGTTCAACGCCCTACTGATCGTGGTGTTCAGAATTCCCGATATGCTGGCGACACTGGCCAGCCTGTTCGTGATCCAGGGCGTGGCGATGACCTACAGCTACGGCGGATCCATCACCCAAAACATGGTGCTGCCGAATGGCGACATGGCGGAAGGCCTGATTCCGGAGGTGTTTTCCGCCCTCGGCCAGGTGCCGGTGATCGTGCTGATCATGCTGGCGGTCACCGTGGCGGTGCAGCTGTTCCTGTCGTTGACCAAGCATGGCCGCCGCATGTATGCCATCGGCGGCAACCCCGAGGCGGCGCGCCTGTCGGGCATCCACACCGTGCGTTACAGGGTTACCGCTTATGTCATTTCCTCTTGGCTGGCGGCGCTTGGCGGCATCTTGCTGGCGTCACGTATCGGCTCTTCGCAGGTCAACGCCGGCGGCGGCTATCTGATGGACGCGGTGGCGGCGGCCTATATCGGCTTCTCGCTGGCCGGGGCCGGCAAACCTAATGCGCTCGGCACGCTGATCGGCGCGGTGATCCTCGGCGTGCTGCAAAACGGGCTGGTGATGCTGTCGGTGCCCTACTACGCCATGGACATTATCAAAGGCCTGGTGCTGGCGCTGGCGCTGGCCATCACCTATATCCAGAAACGCTGATCCTCCCCGGCGCACGCCCGCTGCGCCGCTTTTCCCTTTAATTCATCCGGTTAAACTTTCCCGCCAGCAAAACCAGCATACAAATGATATGGATTATCATTAGCGTTTACATTCAGAAAAAAATCCTTACAATAGCCTCACGCAACGTTGACGAAGCTAAGCATTTCTCAGCGAAAGACGAACAATTTCATTAGAAATTCAATTGGTTAATTACTTTCACTTCAATCCAGGAAAGGTTTACCTCATGGAAACGCCACGTTACAGCAAGCTCGCCGCTCTGGTGATCGCCTCACTCAGCGCCACCGCCGCGCTGGCCGCGCCGCAGGACGACACCCAGGACACCATGGTCGTCACCGCCTCCGGCTTCCAGCAAAAAATTCAGGACTCCGCCGCTTCCATCTCGGTGATCCCGCGCCAGCAGATCGAAGACAAGGCCTATCGCGACGTGACCGACGCGCTGAAAGACGTGCCGGGCGTGGTGATCACCGGCGGCGCCAGCAGCAGTGACATCAGCATCCGCGGCATGTCCTCCAAGTACACCCTGATCCTGGTGGACGGCAAGCGCGTCGACACCCGCGGCACCCGTCCGAACAGCGACAACGCCGGCATCGAACAGGGCTGGCTGCCGCCGATGGAAGCCATCGAGCGCATCGAAGTGGTGCGCGGGCCGATGTCTTCGCTGTACGGCTCCGACGCCATGGGCGGCGTGATCAACGTCATCACTCGCAAGACCTCCCGCACCGAGTGGAAAGGCTCGCTGCACGGCGACGCCACCATTCAGGAAAACCGCGATTCCGGCGATCTGTTCCAGACCAACGCCTACGCCTCCGGCCCGCTGGTTGAAGGGCTGCTCGGCCTGCGGGTCAACGGCCTGCTGTCGCGCCGCGCGGAAGATAAAATCGTCAACGGTTACAACGAACAGCGCATGCGCAGCGGCACCGCGGTGTTCACCCTGACGCCGGACGAGAAAAACGAATTCGACTTCGAAATCGGCCGTTCGCTGCAAGATCGCAACAGCACGCCGGGCAAATCGGTGGTGGCGGAGCGCTGCAGCAGAGGCAAATGCTCGCCGACGTCCCGCAGCGAAAGCCTGTATACGCGCACCAACTACGCGCTGACCCACAACGGCTATTATGACTTCGGCAACTCCACCAGCTACGTGCAGCGGGAAGAGACCAATAACCCAGGCCGTAACATGAAGATGTACAACACCATCTTCAACACCCAGAACCAGTTCGAACTGGGTTCCCACATGCTGAACCTCGGCGGCCAATACCGCTATGAAAAACTGGGCGACGGCGGTAACCAGCTTGAATCGGCTCAAGGTCTCAGCAAGCTGACGCGCTGGAGCTGGGCATTGTTCGCTGAAGACGAATGGGCGCTGACCAACGACTTCAGTCTGACAACCGGCATCCGCATGGATCAGGACGAAAACTTCGGCAGCCACTGGACGCCGCGCATGTACGGCGTCTGGCACCTGACCGAACAGTGGACGCTGAAAGGCGGCGTCTCCGCCGGTTACAAATCGCCGGACCTGCGCCAATCCTCTCCTAACTGGGGCCAGGTCACCGGCGGCGGCGTGCGTAAAGGCATCATCGTCGGCAACCCGGATCTGCAGCCGGAGAAGAGCCTGAGCGAAGAAATCGGCCTGATGTGGGATAGCCTGAAAGGCGTTAACGCCGGCGTGACCGTCTTCAACACCGACTTCAAGAACAAGATCACCGAAGTACGCCGCTGCGAAGACACGCCGGATTGCACCATCGGCGGCACGTCCTACGACTTTATCAGCGATCGCGTCAACGTCGACAAAGCCAACATGCGCGGCGTGGAAGCCACCTTCGGCTGGCAGATCAACAAAGACTGGAAGTGGAACACCAACTACACCTATACCTCTTCCGAGCAGAAGAGCGGCGAGTTCCAGGGCAAGGCGCTTAACCAGATGCCGAAGCACATGCTCAACACCGTGCTGGACTGGCGCGCCACGCAGGACCTCAGCCTGTGGTCGCGCGTCAACTTCCGCAGCCGCACCTCTGACTACCTGAGCCGCACCTCGATGGCCAAGAGCACGCCGTCCTACACCTTCGTCGATGCGGGCCTGAGCTACCAGGCGGCGAAAAACCTGCAGCTGACCGGCGGGGTCTACAACATCCTCGACAAGACCGTGGATTACGACCACTACAACACCACGCTGGACGGCCGCCGTTACACCGTCGGCATGACCTATAACTTCTGATGCCCCCGGGCGCGCGCTGCGCGCCCTTTTCATTCCATCACCGTGAGGAAGCCCCATGAGATTACGCCGCTCCCCCCTGATGATCGCCCTGCTGGCAGCGATGGCGCTGGCGGGTTGCCACAGCAAAACCGCTACGCCGGTAGCCGCAACCCCGGCCACCGTCAACGTCCAGCACCTGAACGGCAGCACCGAGGTGAAAAAGCACCCGCAGCGCATCGTGGTGCTGGATTACGCCTCGCTGGAAACGCTGCAGCTGCTGGGCGTCGATCCGCTGGCGCTGCCCGGCAACCGCAAGAACTTGCCGGATAGCCTGAAGCGCTATCAGGACGACAAATACCTCAATGCCGGCACACTGTTCAAGCCGGATATGGCCGTGCTGCGCGCCGCCAAGCCGGATCTGATCCTGATCGCCGGCCGGGCGTCCAAAGCCTATGACGAGCTGAACGCGCTGGCGCCGACGCTGAACATGTCCGTCGATCCGCAGGATCAGCTCGGCAGCCTGAAACAGCGCACGCTGCAGCTGGGCGAGCTGTTCGATAAGCAGCAACAGGCGCAGGCGGCGGTCGATAAGCTGGATGCGCAGATCGCGGCGGTCAAACCGCAGGCCGCTCAGGCCGGGCGCGGGCTGGTGGTGCTGTTCTCCGGCGGCAAGATCAGCGCCTACGCCCCCAAGAGCCGTTTCAGCTTCGTCTATGACGCCCTCGGCTTCGCGTCTGCGCTGCAGTCCGACGAAAAAGACGTGCGCGGCAACAAGCTGACGCCTGAGCAGGTGGCCAAACTGAATCCGGACTGGCTGTTCGTCATCGACAGAGACGCCGCGACCGGGCGGCCGAACGCGGTGGCGCCGCAGAAGATCCTCACCGGCACCGCGCTGAAGAAAACCACGGCGGTGAAAAAAGGCCAGGTGGTTTACCTGCCGGCGGCCGAGGTGTATCTGTCCGGCGGCATCGTCACCGCCCAGCACGTCGTCGAACGCGTGAGCGAGGCGCTGAACCACGCAGCACGATAAAGAAAGCCCGGCGATGCCGTAATGCCGTTCACTTAAGCGGAGCTGCGTTGCGATTCACCGGATAGCGCGTTTTTGATAACTTAACTGCCCTCGGCCTTGATGGTCGGGGGCGTTTTGCTATGAACATCGCTTCTACACTGCCTCTTAGGTGCATGAGCCGTTTGGGGATTGTGCCCGGTGATAGCGTGTTTCCCAGCCAGAACAGCTCCGCCGATATCACATCAAAAGCGAACTTGAAGCTGATTTCCGACGGTGCCCTTTTATGCTGTCTGGCCGCCAGCGCCGCCTCCCGGCGGATAAGGTTATAAGCCAGCAGCAGCCCCCAGACCTCTTGATGTAACAGCTCGACCTTTCTGCTTCTCAACACCAGCGCATTACTCTGCAGGCTACTTTTGATGTTCCTGAACCCAACCTCGATTTCCCACCGGCAATGATAAAGCTCTGCTACCGCTTTTGCCGGATAACGATTGGCGGGTAATGAAGTCAGCACCGTTTTTTCCACTCCGTTCAACGCATAACTGACCGCCCGTACATACCAATACTCCGGTAAGGACGGGTTCTGTTTTCGGGCCTGCGGAGAGACTCTCATTTTCAGTAGCCGGTCTCCCGCTCCGTAACTTTCCTGAACCTCCGAGACGATATCTTTGCGCGCCGGCAACAGCCAGTGGCGGTTTTCGCCACTTCGATTCAGCGTCAACAGCAGGTCAGCGCTGTGAAAAAGCTTATCGAACAACGTGATTGAGTTATCCGGCAACGCCTTAATCAGGGTATGTGCCAGCCGGGTCTCACTGCAGCGATAAGGGCCGGTGACGGCATCCAGTAAGACATGACTGTTCAGGTTCATCAGGGCCACCAGACGCATCACCGGGAAAGGGCTCTGCCGTTCCGTGGATGTGTTGCTGGAGCCGAAGTGTTCACGCAGTTCAGGTTCATCCGGCGTGCGCAGCTGTGCGCCATCAACCGCGAAGAGCTGCAGACCTTTCCAGTCATCTTTGGGATAGCGCTCAGTCCCCCAGACATGAGCCGTCTGGCGAAACAGCCATTCCACGGGTGCTGCCCCGACGCGTTGCCTGGCCTGAGTGATGGCACTGCGGGCAAGCAACTGCGTTCCGGCTTCTCCATCGGCGCTTAGATTGAGACGACGAACAATTTCGGTGATAGGTTCATTGCGGAAAAACGCCATGCAGACCACCATCCAAACGACCATATCACCGGGTAAGCGGCGGCGTCTAACGGTGGCATGGGAAGAAAGGGAAAGGCAGTGCTGGAGCCACTCAACGGGCAGGTGTTCAGCAAAAAGCTGAGCTGAAGGGAGTGGCATCAGTGGATTTTCGCTGAAATCCAGCAAGTCGTTGAGAAGTGGCATATGAGAACGGCTCCCTGTTGTGGAGCCGTTATAGTGCCGCAGATTAAGGATCGGTCAACCGATCCTTAACTGATCGGCATTACGGCGATGCCGGGCTTTTTCTTGGATTAAATCGTCGGCTGGTTCACCAGACCGTCTATCAGCACCTGCGGCGTGCCCTGCGAACAGCGCTCGATACGCCCGCGCACGCCGTAGACCCGCGCCAGGCTCTGCGGCGTAATCACCTGATCCGGCGCGCCGTCGGCGATCAGATCGCCATCCTGCAGCATCAGCACGTGGTCGCCGTGGCGCAGCGCGATGTTGATGTCGTGCACCACCACCACCGTCACGATGTTGCGCTTGCGGGTTTCGCGGCGCACCAAATCCATCACGTGGAATTGATAGTTGAGATCGAGCGCGCTCAGCGGCTCATCCAGCAGCAGCAGCGAGGGCTGACGGATCAGCGACTGCGCCAACCCCACCAGCTGTTTCTGGCCGCCGGACAGCTGATCGAGATAGCTCAGCGCCAGGTGGGCGATACCCAATTGCTCCAGCAAAGCCATCACTTCCGCTTCGCTGCCGGCGTTGCTGCGGCCGCCCGAGGCGCGCTGCGCCACGATGATCGACTCCAGCACGTGCAGATGCACCCCGGCGGGCAGCGACTGCGGCAAATACACCACTTTCTCCGCCCGACGGGCGAACGGCATCTGCATCAGATCGCCGTCGTCCAGCCACAGCTTGCCCTGCGCCGGGTTCAGCCCGGCCAGCGAGCGCAGCAGCGTCGATTTGCCGCTGCCGTTCGGCCCCAGCAGCACGGTGATTTGCCCGCGCGGCAGCATCGGCACCGAGAGATCGTCGATCACCTGGCGCTTCGGGTAGCCCGCCGAGAAGTGTTCTATTCGCAGGCCCTGGCTCATACGTTCCCCCGGTGGCGCAGAATAATGCTCAGGAAGAACGGCACCCCGACCAGCGACGTGACGATGCCCACCGGAATGATCACGCCAGGCACCAAATTTTTCGACGCCACCGAGGCCATCGACAGCACCAGCGCGCCAATCAGCGCGCTGGCCGGCAGATAGAAACGGTGATCTTCGCCGAAGATCATGCGGGCGATGTGCGGCGCCACCAGGCCGATAAAGCCGATCGGCCCGACGAACGCCACCGCCAGCGCCGAAAGGATGCTGATGCGCAGCAGCGTGGTCAGCCGCAGACGGCGCACGTCGATGCCGAAGCTCACCGCCCGGTCTTCACCCAGGCGCAGCGCGGTCAGTTTCCACGAGCTCATCATCGACAGCGGCAGCAGCACGGCGAACACGCCGAACAGAATGCCCAGCTTGTCCCACGAGGCGCGCGCCAGGCTGCCCATGGTCCAGAACACCAGCCCCTGCAGCGTGTCCTCGCTGGCGATGAACTGCATCATCGACACCAGCGCGTTGAAGGTAAACACCAGCGCGATGCCGAACAGCACCACGCCGGAGGTGGCGACCCGCGTCCAGCGCGTGATGCCGTCGAGCATCAGCGCGGCGAACAGCGCGAAGATAAAGGCGTTGGCGGAGATGAACCACTGATCGGGAATGCCCGGAATGCCGATGCCGAGCACGATCGCCAGCGCGGCGCCAAAGGCCGCGGCGGAAGACACGCCGAGGGTAAAGGGGCTGGCCAGCGGGTTATTCAGGATGGTCTGCATTTCCGCCCCGGCCAGGCCGAGCGCAAACCCCACCACCACCGCCATCAGCGCGTAAGGCAAGCGGATGTCCCAGACGATCACCCGCGTGCCGGCATCGGCCGCCGCGGGGTCAAGCAGCGTTTGCCATAAGGACGACAGCGACAGCCCGGACGGCCCCATGGTGAAATCCAGCAGCAGCGAGCCCAGGATCGCCAGTGCCAATACGCCCATCATCAACAGGCGATGGCGAAGAATATGCTGATAACGCCCCATCACGCCGGCGTTGGGTTGCCCCTTGGCGTCAGTCATGGGATCGGTGGATACGCTCATTCGTTAAGATACCTGTTACAACCATCATGACAGCGGCGCGAAAGCGTCCGCCGTAAACCGCGCGGCGACAGCCTGCGCGCAGCCGTCAACAATAAAGCAAACGATAATACTTATCAATCATATCAATAGGTGAAAACGGCGTTATCGAAATGTAATAAATTGTTTTTCCACGCCATTCTTCAATCCATCGCGTTTACCCCCGCTGCGGCCAGCAGGTTCATTATTCTGAAAGTTATTCCTGATCCGACCAGACTCTGACAAATAACGAAAAAACCACATAGAATCCAAAATCACAGCACCGAGCGTGCAAAAAACTTCAGGCCGCCGCAAGAGCGGCCTTATTGACGAGGCTGTAATGAGAAGTCCATCTCCGGCGGTAACGCCCAAACGCCCGGCGCTGCTGAACTGGCTGTTGCACAGCCCGCTGCACGCCGATGACGAGCCGTTTAAACGCCAGCTGCGGCTCACGCTGACGCCCTCTCCTCTCACTCCCTGGCTGAATGCCGTGGGGCCGGCGGCGCTGTTGGTGGGGTACGCCTGGCTGAACCAGCGGCTGGTCGGTATCGTTCTGCTGCTGCTGTTGCTGCTGCTGACCGCCGGGCGCGCCTGGCTGGCGCAGAGGCGCCAACCCGCCTGGCCGGACGCCATGCTGGTGACGGTGTTGCTATGGATGCTGCTGGTCGGCGCCAGCGCCGCGCTGGCGATGCTGTCGGGCCGCTTTGTGCTGATCCTGTTCGCCGGTCTGACGATCACCGCTCTGGCCTGCTGGCTGATGCAGCGCCATGCCGCCGCGCCGCGTTTCGCGCTGCTTGAGGTGATCGCGCTGACGCTGCCCTACCTGCTGGCGGCGCCGCTGTCGCGCGTGCAAAACCTGTTCGTCCTGGCGGATCTCACGCCGCTGTGGCTGGTGCTGGCCCATGGCATGATCGCGCGCTACCACCGCCAGCGGGTACAGCACGTCACGCTGGCGTGGGAGAAGCAGCAGGCGTCCCACCGCGATCGCCTGACCGGTTTCCTCAACCGCGCGGGCGGCGAGGCGGTGATGCGCAACATCTGCCGCCCTGGTACGACACAGCCAATCTCTCACCTGTTCATTCTTGAATTCGGCCCGCTGGCGGCGCTTTACCAAAGCCACGGCGTGCAGATCGGCGACGACGTGCTGCGCACCGTCGGCGAGCGCCTCAAGACGCTGATCCGCCCCAGCGACTACGTCTGCCGCTACACCGGCGGCCTGTTTTTGATACTGGTGCACGATCTGCCCTACGGCGCGGAAAGCGAGTTCCTGGCGCGCATTGTGCCGCCGCTGGAAGCGCCCTACGATTTTGGCGCGTTCGGCGAGGTGAACATGCAACTCAACGCCGGCATTTTGGCGCTGACGCAGGATTATGCGACGGTGGAAGATTTGATGAGTTCGGCGCAGCAGGCACTGGCGGAAGCCAAAAGCGGGAAAAAGTAAAACCACACGCGGCGGGAGCTCCCGCCGCGTGTCACTCACCGAAGATTACTTCACGTCCATCTTCGGGAATTCCATTTCGCTGTACTTCACGACGCGGGTGCCGCGCGACAGCTTGTAACCGAACCAAATCAGCAGGAACAGCGGAATGCCGATGTAGGTGGCGGTCACGCCGTACCAGTCAATCTTGTCTTGCAGGAAGGCCTGGTAGTTCTGGCCCAGGGTAATGATCAGGCACAGCACGAAGGCGAAGATCGGCCCCAGCGGGAAGAACCCGGAACGGTATGGCAAGTCGTTCAGATCGCGCCCCTGCAGCATGTAACCGCGACGGAAACGGTAGTGGCTGATGGCGATGCCCAACCAGGCGATGAAACCGGTCATGCCCGAGGTATTCAGCAGCCACAGGTAAACCGACTGGTTGCCGAACATCGAGGTCAGGAAGCACAGCCCGGCCACCACGCAGGTCGCATACAGCGCGTTGCGCGGCACGCCGCCTTTCGACAGCTTGGCGAAGATGCGCGGCGCCTTGCCTTCCGACGCCAGGGTGTACAGCATGCGGGTAGAGGCGTACATGCCCGAGTTACCGGCGGACAGCACCGCCGTCAGGATCACCGCGTTCATCACCGCCGCCGCCGACAGCAGGCCAGCATGCTGGAACACCAGGGTGAACGGGCTGACGCTGATGTCTTTCACGTCATTGCGCAGCAGGCTCGGATCGGTGTACGGAATGATCAGGCTGATGATCAGAATGGCGAAGATATAGAACAGCAGAATACGCCAGAACACCTGACGCACCGCGCGCGGGATGTTTTTACCCGGGTTCTCCGATTCGCCGGCCGCGATGCCGATAAGCTCGGTGCCCTGGAACGAGAAGCCGACGATCATCGCCACGCCAATCATCGCCGAGAAGCCGCCGGCGAACGGCGCGTCCCCTATCGTCCAGTTCTGCCAGCCGGCGTGCTCGCCGCCTTTCAGAATGCCGACGATCATCAGCATGCCGACGGCGATGAAGATAATCACGGTGCTGACCTTGATCAGCGCGAACCAGTATTCCGCCTCGCCGAACCCTTTCACCGAAATGTAGTTCAGCAGGAACATCAGGCCGAGGAACAGCGCGCTCCAGATCCAGCCGGGGGTGTCCGGGAACCAGTAGCTCATCACCAATTGCGAAGCCACCAGGTCAACGGCGATGGTCACCGCCCAGTTGTACCAGTAGTTCCAGCCCAGCGCGAAGCCGAAGCCTTCTTCCACGTATTTGGCGCCGTAGGTGGAGAATGAACCGGAAACCGGCATAAAGGCCGCCAGTTCGCCCAGGCTGGTCATCAGGAAGTACACCATCAAACCGATCAGAGCGTAAGACAACAGCGCCCCGCCGGGGCCTGCCTGAGAAACCGTGGCGCCCGAGGCGACAAACAGGCCGGTGCCGATGGAGCCGCCAATGGCGATCATGGTCAAATGCCGGGCTTTCAGCTCGCGGCGCAATCCGGGTGCTTGCTGCCCCGATGTTTTTATATCCTGCTGAGCCATTCGTACCCTATCTGCTCTTTGAAAAAATGAGGGCGGATTGTAACAAATACCCGCCGGTGAACTAGCAACATTGCACTGATATAAGATAGCTTCATAATTCAGAGGCAATTATTAGCCGCGACCCTTATGGCCTTACTTACTCTCATTAATGTGAGCGCGCGCAGGTTTTTATGCTTTCTTCGGCCTGCGCGGCAGCAGAGGACGTGACGCGCTGTCGATTACAGCGCGCAATAGCTGAGAAAACGCTGCAAGGCGTTGGAAATGTGCTTTTGCCGATGGCGGATTAGGTACAGGGTGCGCCGCAGCGGCGGCAGCGGCACCGGCAGTTCCACCAGCGCGCCGCTGGCCAACTGTTCCGCCACCACCCGCCGCGACAGGCAGCTGATGCCGATGCCGTGCCGCACCGCGTGCTTGATCGCCTCCGAGTTGCCGAGCTCCATCACCAGCTGGAAATGCGGCAGGTGCGCCAACAGCAGATGATCCAGCACCTCACGGGTGCCCGAACCGCGCTCGCGCAGGATCCAAGGGGCATTGGCCAGCGCCTCCAGCGTTGGCGGCTGACGGGTCAGCGGGTTGTCCGGCGCGGCGAACACCACCAGCTCGTCCTCCAGCCACGGCTGCGTCACCAGCTCCGGCATATGGCAAGGCCCTTCGATCAGCCCCAGATCGACGCGGAAATCCGCCACCGCCACGATCACGTCCTGGCTGTTGCCGACGTTCAGCTCCAGCGGCGTGGCCGGAAAGTCCCGGCGGTAACGGGCGATCATCTCCGGCAGCATGTAGTTGCCGATGGTGCTGCTGGCGGCGATGCGCAGCGCCCCGCCGTCATGGCGAAACAGCTGCTCGATCTCCCCCGCCTGCTCCAGCAGCGCCAGCGCCTTGGGATACAGCAACCGGCCGTGCTCGTTGATCACCAGCCGTTTGCCGACGCGATCGAACAGCTGCACGCCCAGCTGCCCCTCCAGATCCGCCAGCGCCGCGCTGACCGCCGACTGCGACAGCGCCAGCACCACCGAGGCCTGAGTGGTCGAACCGCTTTTCAGCACTTCGGTGAAGACTTCCAGTTGACGCAACGTGATATGCATAGCCGTCCCGGTAATGAAAAAGGGTTCTGCCAGAGAACCGCAAAATGATGTCAACATGCTGTGGGGAGCGCGGCGAGGCCACCCCGTTTACGGCCAATTCGGCGCGCTACTTACCCAAGGCGACCAGCTGCGCCGCCGCAGCCAGCGCCGCCTCGCGCGGCGTGCCGGCTTCGTCCCGCTGTATCAATTGCAGCATCGCCACGAGATGGTCGCGGTCGATCGCCTTGTTTTCTTCAATCAACCGCCGCACCGCGCGGCCCACTTCCCGGTCTATCTGCTCTCTGCGTTGATCGTCGGTATCCATCGCCTGCTCCTGTTCAGTTGGAAAGTTGACGGCGGTACGCCGCTCCTCCTCACCCTAGCCGCAATGCGGCTGTATGCCAATGCCTGACGCCATACCACTTATTCAGATAGGTTATAAATATATAATCAATTTCTCTTTTATTCAGCCCAAACGTACTCTTGGCAGCAAGAAACAGACTGAAGGACTGACTTTTATGGCGACTGATACCACTCATACTTACCCCGAGCGACGCTTTCCGCTGTTCGGCCTGCCGCGGCTGGTGCCGGGGCTGGCGCTGACCGGCGCGCTCACCGCGCTGGCCGTCTGGGCCGGCGACATTCCCTGGGTGGCGGAGCTGGGCCTGGGGGCGCTGACGCTGGCGATCCTGTTCGGCATTCTGGTGGGCAACACGCTGTATCCCCGCTGGCAAACCGTTTGTCACGGCGGCGTACAGCTGGCCAAACAACGCCTGCTGCGTCTGGGCATTATCCTGTACGGCTTTCGCCTGACCTTTCAGCAAATCGCCGACGTGGGCGCCAGCGGCATCATCATCGATGCGCTGACCCTGACCACCACCTTCCTGCTGGCCTGCTGGCTCGGCAAGAAAGTGTTCGGCATCGACAGCCAGACCGCGATGCTGATCGGCGCCGGCAGCAGCATTTGCGGCGCGGCGGCGGTGATGGCCACCGAGCCGGTGCTGAAGGCCGACTCCAGCAAAGTGGCGGTGGCGGTCTCGACCGTGGTGGTGTTCGGCACCCTGGCGATCTTCGCCTACCCGTGGCTGTATCAATTGAACGAGCACTTCCAGTGGCTGCCGTTCAGCCAGGAAACCTTCGGCATCTACGCCGGCTCCACCATCCACGAAGTGGCTCAGGTAGTTGCGGCCGGGCACGCCATCGGGCCTGACGCCGAAAATGCGGCGGTGATCGCCAAGATGATCCGCGTGATGATGCTGGCGCCGTTCCTGCTGCTGCTGTCGGGCTACATCAGCCGCGGCGGCGCAGGCAAGGCGGAAAAATCCGCGATTACCATTCCGTGGTTCGCCGTGCTGTTTATCGCCGTCGCCGGGCTGAACTCCTTCAACCTGCTGCCGGCCACGCTGGTGCAGCACCTGATCACCGCCGACACCTGGATGCTGGCGATGGCGATGGCGGCGCTGGGATTGACCACCCACATCAGCGCCGTGCGCCAGGCCGGGATGAAACCGATTCTGTTGGCCACGCTGCTGTTCGTCTGGCTGCTGGTCGGCGGCGGCGCGATAAACCAGCTGGTGCAACACTGGCTCTAATCACTCCCTTCTGCCCCTTCTGCGGCTCGCTTCGGCGGGCCGCATTTATTCCGCCCGCCATCAATGCCATAATGTCACCGATAACACAGGAGAATGAAGATGAAGTTTGTCGGTGCACATGTCAGCGCGTCAGGCGGCGTGGATCAGGCGGTTATCCGCGCGCACGAATTGGAGGCGACCGCGTTCGCCCTGTTCACCAAAAATCAGCGTCAATGGAAGGCCGCGCCGCTGGCCGCCGACGTGATCGATAAGTTCAAGAGCGCCTGCGCCCAGTACGGCTTCGGGCCGGGGCAGATCCTGCCGCACGACAGCTACCTGATCAACCTGGGCCACCCGGTGGCCGACGCGTTGGAAAAATCGCGCGAGGCGTTCATCGACGAGCTGCAGCGCTGCGAACAGCTGGGGCTGACGCTGCTGAACTTCCACCCCGGCAGCCACCTGCTGCAAATCGATGAAGACAAGTGCCTGGCGCGCATCGCCGAATCGATCAACATCGCGCTGGATAAAACCGCCGGCGTGACGGCCGTGATCGAAAACACCGCCGGCCAGGGCAGCAACCTGGGCTTCAAATTCGAGCACCTGGCGGCGATCATCGACGGCGTGGAAGACAAAAGCCGCGTCGGCGTTTGCATCGACACCTGTCACGCCTTCGCCGCCGGGTACGATCTGCGCACCGAAGAAGACTGCGAACACACCTTCAAACAGCTCGGCGACATCGTCGGCTTCAACTATCTGCGCGGCATGCACCTGAACGACGCCAAGAGCGAGTTCAACAGCCGCGTCGACCGCCACCATAGCCTGGGGGAAGGCAACATCGGCAAAACGGTGTTCAGCTACATCATGCGCGATCCGCGCTTCGACAATATCCCGCTGATTCTGGAAACGGTAAACCCGGATATCTGGGCGGAAGAGATCGCCTGGCTGAAAGCGCAGCAGTAACGCGGCGCCAAAACGACAAAACCGGAGCCTGGGCTCCGGTTTTTTTATGGCTGGACGCCGTTACGCCACGCTGGCCGCCGGCACTTCAGCACGTTTCAGCAGGGCGTAAGCCACGCCCGCCAGCAGCGTACCGGCGGCGATCGCCACCAGGTACAGCAACACCGGCGAAATCGCGCCCGGGATCAGCAGCACGAACAGCCCGCCGTGCGGTGCCATCAGCTTGGCGCCGAACGCCATCGACAGCGCGCCGGTCAGCGCCCCGCCGGCAATGCAGCACGGCAGCACGCGCATCGGGTCGCGGGCGGCGAACGGAATCGCCCCTTCGGTGATGAAGCACAGCCCCAGCACCAGCGCTGCCTTGCCGCCTTCCTGTTCGGATTTCGGGAACTTGCGGCGCGCCAGCAGCGTCGCCAGCCCCATCGCCAGCGGCGGCACCATGCCCGCCGCCATGATCGCCGCCATCGGCGCATACACCGAGGAGCTGAGCAGCGCCACGCCGAAGGCGTAGGCCGCTTTGTTCACCGGGCCGCCCATGTCGGTACACATCATGCCGCCGAGGATCGCCCCCAGCAGCACGGCGTTGGCGGTGCCCAACGATTGCAGCCAATGAGTCAGGCCTTCCATGATTTTCGCCACCGGCGTGCCGACCACGTAAATCATGATAAGACCGGTGATCAGACTGGCCACCAGCGGAATGATCAAGATGGGCTTCAGCGCTTCCATACTCTGCGGCAGGCGCAGCTTGCTGCTGATCGCCTTGGCGACGTAACCCGCCAGGAAACCGGCGATGATGCCGCCGAGGAACCCGGCGCCGGTGCTCACCGCCAGCATGCCGCCGATCAGGCCCGGCGTCAGGCCAGGGCGATCCGCGATGGAGAAGGCGATGAAACCGGCCAATACCGGCACCATCAGCGCAAAGGCGGAGCCGCCGCCGATCTGCATCAGCGCCGCCGCCAACGTGTCTTTGACTTCAAACGCCTTAATGCCGAACACGAACGACAGCGCGATGCACAGGCCACCGGCCACCACCATCGGCAGCATGTAGGACACGCCGGTCAGCAGGTGACGATACGGGCCGTTGCCCTCTTTCTTTTTACCCGCCGGCGCCGCGCTACCGCGCTGCTGCGGCTGGAACACCTCAGCCTCGGCCAGCGCCTTGTCCAGTTCCTGGGCAGTTTTCTTCAGCGCCAGGCCGGTGGAAGTGCGGTACATCGGCTTACCGGCGAATTTATCCAGGTCCACCTCAATATCCGCCGCGACGATCACCAGATCCGCCGCCGCCACCTCTTCCGGGGTGATGGCGTTGCCGGCGCCGACGGAGCCGCGCGTTTCCACCTTCACCCACCAGCCGCGTTTATTCGCTTCGCTTTCAATGGCTTCGGCCGCCATAAAGGTATGCGCTACGCCGGTTGGGCAGGCGGTAATCGCCACGATGCGTTTTTGCCCGGCGGCTTTCACCGGCGCCGCCTGCGGCGCCTGATAGGTTTCAGCTTCGGCCTTGGCGCGCGCCAGAAAAGCGTCCGGTTCACGCACCGCCTGTTCTACATCGCCCACATACACCAATTTGCCGTTCAGCCCGGCGTCAGCCGGGGCCGACTGCCCCGCCACCGCCACCAGTTCGGCGTCCTGCAGCGACTCGACCAGCGTCAGGCCGGTTTTGGCCGCGGCGGCCTCCAGCATGCGTTTCGCCAGGTGGCCACGGGCCTGCCCCAGCGAACTGTCTACCATCAGCAGCGTTTTCATTCTGCCTCCTGCTATTGATTGAAAGGTTTCAGATCGACGCGCGCCATCATCGCGGCCAACTGGGGACGATCGGTCACGCCGACGTTGCTCTGGCTGACCGCCAGCGCCGCTACCGCCGTGGCCAGACGCAAGGTGTGTTCGCTGGATTCGCGCATCAGCAGGCCGTAAATCAGGCCGCCGACCATCGAATCACCGGCGCCCACGGTGCTGACCACCTCACAGGACGGCGGTTTGGCGATCCAGGCACCGGAGGCGTTAACCCACAGCGCGCCTTCCGCGCCGAGGGAGATCACCACGTGGGCGATGCCCTGCTCGCGCAGCGCATGCGCGGCCTCGACCACGTCCGCCAGCGCCGGCAGCGGGCGGCCGGCCCAGATCTCCAGCTCGCGGCGGTTCGGCTTCACCAGCCACGGCGAGGCCTTCAACCCGGCGACCAGCGCTTCGCGGCTGCTGTCGAAAATGATGCACGGGCATTTGGCGCGCAGCTGGGTCATCCAGTCGGTAAAGGCATCGGGATCGACGCCGGCCGGCAGGCTGCCGCTCACCGCCACCATGTCGAACTGGCCCAGCCAGCTCAGCGAGTCGCTGACGAAGCGATCCCAGTCCTGCGGCGTCACTTCAAAACCGGAGAAATTGAAATCGGTGACTTCGCCGTCTTTTTCCGTCAGCTTGACGTTGATGCGGGTGCGGCCCGGCACCACCTGGAAGCGGTTGGCGATCCCCAGATCGCTGAACAGCAGCTGGAAACCGTCCTGATTGTCTTTGCCCAGGAAGCCGCCGACGGTGACGTCGATGCCCAAATCCTTCAACACCTTGGCGACGTTGATGCCCTTACCGGCGGCGTGCAGGCCGGCGGTTTTTACCCGGTTGACTTCCCCGCGTTCGAGCTGCGGGCAAAACCCCACCAGATCGTACGCCGGGTTCAGGGTGATCGTTGCTACTCTTCTGCTCATGCTGCGCCCTCGCCCAGTCCTTCATTAATCGCTTCGCCGATCGCCTTCAGCGCGGCTTCAGCATCTTCTCCATTGGCGGTAAAGCGCAGGTGATGCCCTTTTTTCACGCCCAGCGCCACCACCTTCATCAGGCTGCGCCCGTTGGCCGGCTTGCCGCTGCCGTCCAGGTTGGTAACGGTGATGTCACTGTTGAAACTTTTGATCACGTTGACCAGCGCCGTGCCCGGCCGTGCGTGCAGGCCGTGCTCGTTGCGGATCACGAACTCGGCGCTCAGTACGCTGCTCTCCTCGGCCACTTCGCTGGTCAGCAGCGCCAGCACCCCGGCGGCATCCGCCTTCAGCAGGCGTTCAGCTTTGTTGGCCAGCAGCAGGTCGCTGAGGTAGTTGAGCACCGCCAGCGGCTGCGCGTCGGCGACCGACACCGTCAGCAGCAGCGCCACCGGCTCGCCGTCTTCCACGAAAGCCTGCGCCGGGCGGCTGACGGTGGCCGCGCTGGCCAGGTTGCCTTCAACGCTGTCGCTCAGCCAGATGCCCTGCCCCAGGTTCAGCGGCTTGCGGGTAATGGCATCGCTGACGAATTGCGCGTTGACCGCGCCGGCCTTTTGCAGCCGGCCGGCGTTCAGCGCCTGCAGCGTCATCAGGCTGTCGGCCGCGACGTCGAGCGCAATCAGCGAAACGTCGAACTGGAATTCGGCGCTCTGCTGCTCGCCCATCAGCAGGCCGCGCAGCTCTTCCGCGGAGGTGGTTTTCGCCAGCCGCTCCGCCACGCCGTCATCGCTCAGCACGTGAGTAAGCTGGCGCAGCAGCGCCAAATGCTCGTCGGAACGGGCGGCGATGCCGATCGCCACATAGGCGGTCTGGCCTTCGCCCCAGGCGATGCCCTGCGGGAACTGGAACACCTGCACGCCGGTTTTCAGCACCAGATCGCGGGTATCGGTGGTGCCGTGCGGAATGGCGATGCCGTTGCCCAGATAGGTGGACGTCTGCAGTTCGCGCTGCAGCATGCCGTCCACGTAACCGGCGCTGACGCAGCCGGCTTCGGTCAGGGCGGCGGCCACCTGGCGGATGGCCTCCTGCTTATCGGCGGCAGCGGCGCCCAGATGAATGTCTTGCGGTGACAACTGGAACATGATTCTCCTCTCCTGCTGAATTGAATCGTTTCAGCTTCATTGAGAAAAAGGAGCGTTACCCGCTCGCCACAAGCGGCCGGATAACGCTGAAACGTTTCAAGGAGTGTGTGAGCAGCGCAAGGCGAAAGCAAGCTTTCTCCCTTTTGCCATTGCAGATTTTTGAGCTTACGCACACTTTCGCCGGCGCATTGGTCAGCGCCGGGGCAAAATGACATACTGTGCTGAAACTTTGCTGACGGAGAAAAGCATGAACGTAGTGACCGGCGTCGGGGTGATCATCGTCAACCCGCAGGGCGAGATTTTGTTGGGCAAGCGCTGCGGTTCCCACGCGCCCTTTTGGTCGATCCCCGGCGGGCATCTGGAGGCCGGTGAAACCTTCGAGCAGTGCGCCCGGCGCGAAATCGCCGAAGAGACCGGGCTGCTCATCGATCCGCCGCGCTTCGTGGGCGTCAGCAACAATCTGCAAACCTGGCGCGCCGAAGGCAAACACACGGTGTCTGTTTGCCTGCAGGTGGATCACCCCGGCGGCAGCGCCGAGTTGAAAGAACCCGAAAAGTGCGCCGAGTGGCGCTGGTGCGCGCCCGACGCCCTGCCGGAACCGCATTTCGAAGCCAGCCGCACCGCCATCCGGCTATGGCTGAGCGGCCAGCCCTATTTGCCCACGGCCTGAGCCATCGCGAACGCGTCCTGCGTTCGCTTCCCCTGCCGCTCGACCCCATCGCTATATACACCAGAATATAACGCTATTTTTTGCGATATATGCCCTTTTTTTGACTACGGATAACCCTATGGGGTTAACCCTCTTCTATATTACCCCTGCAATCGACGTGGCATTCTGACCTCCGGTCGGCGGCCTTTTGGCAAGATTTTATTTTAAATTCATAATTATAAGCGGGTTTACCATGAGCAAAAAACTGACTGGCTTTGAAAAAAAGCGCCGGTGGGGATGGCTATGGCTTTTGCTGCTGGGGATTATCCTCGGCGCGGCGCTGTTGGCCGGGACCGCCACCGTATTCCATAAAACCAGCGATACCGCCTTCTGCGTTTCCTGCCACACCATGCAACAGCCGCTGGCCGAATATCAGGGCAGCGTTCACTTCCAGAACACCAAGGGCATCCGCGCCGAGTGCGCCGACTGCCACGTGCCGCACCAGCCGATCGATTACCTGTGGACCAAAATCCGCGCGGTGAAAGACATTTACGGCGAAATGGTCGGCACCATCGATACGCCGGAAAAATACGAAGCGCACAAGCTGGCGATGGCGCAGTCGGTCTGGAAAACGCTGAAAGAGAACGACTCAGCCACCTGCCGCTCCTGCCACAGCTACGACGCCATGGACATCACCGCCCAGCGCCCCGAGGCGCGCCTGCAGCACCCGGTGGCGATCAAACAGGGCGAGACCTGCATCGATTGCCATAAGGGCGTGGCCCACATCCTGCCGGACATGAGCGGCGAAACCCAGGCCGGCGCCGCCGAGCTGGCGAAGGCCGCGGCGCTGACCGCGCCGGACGCCACCACCCTCTACACCATCGCCACCGAACCGTTCTTCCTCAGCGCGGACGACAGCCATAACGCCGGCAACCTGATGCCTTCCACCGAAGTGCAGGTGGTGAAACAGGATGGCGACAAGGTGCTGGCCACCGTGAGCGGCTGGCAGCAGGACGGCGTCAGCGAAGTGTTCTACGCCGCGCAGGGCAAACGCATCCTCAGCGTACTGCTGGGTGAAGACGCACGCCAACAGCTGAAGACCGCCTCCACCCAGACCGATGCGGAAACCGGCCTGGTCTGGCATCAGGTCTCTTTGCAGGTGTGGCTGCCGCGTAAACAGTTGATTGACGATCAGCAAAAAATCTGGCGCTACGCCGCGGACATGATGTCGGCCAACTGCACCGGCTGCCACGGGCTGACCGCGCTCGATCGCTTCAACGCCAACCAATGGATTGGCGTCATCAAAGGCATGGCGCCGCGCACCTCGCTGACGCAGGAACAGCTGCGCGTGCTGACGCAATACGTACAAAAACACGCCAGCGACATGCCACCTGCCGCACCGGCCAAGCTTTAAGGGAGAAGCGCAATGAGCAACCAACAACCGTTAACCATGAGCCGCCGCCGCTTCCTGACCGGGGCCGCCGCGCTGGCCGCCGCCCCGCTGCTGGCGGGCCTATGGCCCAAAGCGGCGCTGGCGCAGGCCATCAGCGAAGCGCTGCCGCAGTTCATCGCCTTGCGCCAGGCGCAGAAAGGCATTCTGACCGGCGCCCACTGGGGCGCGTTCGAGGCCATCGTGCAGGACGGCAAGATGGTGGGCGTGCAGCCGGTGCAGGACGATCCGTATCCGAATGAGCTGATCGCCATGGCGCCTTATCAGGTGCACGCCGAGAACCGCATCAAATACCCGATGGTGCGTAAAAGCTGGCTGGAGGGCGGCCCCGGCAGCCGCACCGAGCTGCGCGGCCGCGACGAGTGGGTGCGCGTCAGCTGGGACAAAGCGACCGAGCTGGTGTGCAATGAGATCACTCGCCTGCAAAAAGATCACGGGCCGCAGTCGATCTACGCCGGTTCCTACGGCTGGAAAAGCGTCGGCATGCTGCACAACAGCCGCACGCTGCTGCAACGCTTGATGAACCTGACCGGCGGTTTCCTCGGCTACGCCGGCGACTACTCCACCGGCGCGGCGCAGGTGATCATGTCGCACGTGGTCGGTTCGATGGAGGTCTACGAACAGCAGACCGCCTGGCCGAACGTAATTGAGAACAGCGAGCTGGTGATCCTGTGGGGCTGCAACCCGATGGTCACGCTGAAAAACAGCTGGAACGTGCCGGATCACGTCGGCCAGACCGGCTTCGAGGCGCTGAAGAAGAAAGGCACCCGGGTGATCAGCATCGATCCGGTGCACAGCGACAGCGCCAAGTTCGTCAATGCGCAGTGGATCGCCCCGCGCCCTTATACCGACGGCGCCATGCTGATCGGCATCGCCCACACGCTGCTGACCGAGAAGCTGCATAACCCGGACTTCCTGAAAACCTACACCGTCGGCTTCGACAAGTTCCAGGCCTACCTGCTGGGCGAGAGCGACGGCGTAGCGAAAACCGCCGAATGGGCGGCCGACATCAGCGGCGTCGATGCCGACACGCTGCGCCAACTGGCGCGCGAGATGGCGAAACACCGCACCATGATCATGGGCGGCTGGGGCATTCAGCGCCAGCACCACGGCGAACAGCAGCACTGGCTGCTGGTGACGGTGGCGGCGATGCTCGGCCAGATCGGCCTGCCGGGCGGCGGCTTCGGCTTCAGCTACCACTATTCCTCCGGCGGCAGCCCGACCGCCAAGGGCGGCATCATCGCCGGCATCTCCGCCGGCAACGCGCCGAAGAACTCGCCGGCGCCGATCCCGGTGGCGCGCATCGCCGAATGCCTGAGCAACCCGGGCAAAACCATCGACTTCAACGGCGCCAAGGTCACCTACCCCGAGGTGAAAATGGTATATGTGGCGGGCGGTAACACCTTCCACCAGCATCAGGACACCAATAACTTGGTCAAAGCCTGGCAGCGGCCGGACACCATCGTGGTCAACGAGCCTTACTGGACCGCCACCGCCAAGCATGCCGACATCGTGCTGCCGGCCACCACCAGCTACGAGCGCAACGATCTGGAAATGGGCGGCGACTATTCGCAGCTCTACGTGTTCCCGATGCACCAATGCGTGCCGCCGCAGCACGAGTCGCGCAGCGACTTCGACATCTTCTCGGCGATGGCGGCCAGGCTGGGCGTGCAGGAAGCCTTTACCGAGGGCAAGGATGAAACCCAGTGGCTGAAAGGCATGTACGACGACATGAAAAACCAGGCGCGCGCCGCCCGGGTGGCGCTGCCGCCGTTCGACATGTTCTGGCAATCCAACAACTACGTGCGCTTCCCGGTGCCGGAGGCCAATAAGCAGTGGGTGCGCTTCGCCGATTATCGCGACAACCCGCTGCTGAACCCGCTGGGCACGCCGTCGGGCAAGATCGAGATCTACTCCGACGCCATCGCCAAAATGCATTACGAGGATTGCCCCGGCATCCCGACCTGGATGCCGCCGCACGAGTGGTATCGCGGGCCGGAAGCGGCCAAGTATCCGCTGTCGCTCAATACCGCGCACCCGACCAACCGGCTGCACTCTCAGCTCGACAACACGCCGCTGCGCGAGAAATACGCGGTAGCGGATCGTGAAGCGATCCTGATCCACCCGCAGGACGCGCAGCCGCGCGGCATCAGCGGCGGCGATCTGGTGCGGGCGTTCAACGATCGCGGCCAGATCCTGGTGGGGGCGGTGGTCAGCGAAGACGTGCGGCCGGGCGTGGTGCGCATCAGCGAAGGCGCCTGGTTCGATCCGGCCGATCCGGCGCAGCCCGGCTCGCTGTGCAAGAACGGCAACGTCAACTGCCTGACCTTCGACATCGGCTCTTCCAGCCTGGCGCAGGGCAACTGCGGGCAGATGGCGCAGCTGCAGATCGAGAAGTATCGGGGGCCGGTATTGAAAAATACCGCGCACGCGGTGCCGCAAGGCGCCTGATCCCGCGATAAACGGGGGCGCGCAACGCGCCCCTTTTTTCCTCGTCGCCGCGCGACATATCCGCTTACCCTTCGTCGCAAGGGAGCGGTTTGCGTTTCATTTCAACGGGCGTATGATGCGCGCGACCTCCCTTTTTCGACGAATTATCAACCGCCATGCCGACTTCATCCGCAGTAACGCGACGCGCGCCCGATCTCACTTCGCTGGCCTTTTTGGCGGTGGCGTTTCTGACCGGCATCGCCGGCGCGTTGCAAACCCCGACGCTGAGCCTGTTTCTGGAAACCGAGGTCAAGGTACGGCCGGCGCTGGTCGGGTTGTTCTTTACCGGCAGCGCGGTGATCGGCATTCTGGTCAGCCAGTTTCTCGCCGGCCGTTCGGATAAACAAGGCGACCGCAAATCACTGATCTTCCTCTGCTGCATGCTGGGTGCGCTGGGGTTCACGCTGTTCGCCTGGAGCCGCAACTATTACCTGCTGCTGCTCGTCGGCGTGCTGCTCACCAGCTTCGGCTCCACCGCCAATCCGCAGATGTTTGCGCTGGCGCGCGAGCATGCCGATCGCACCGGACGCGAGGCGGTGATGTTCACCTCCATCATGCGCGCCCAGGTTTCCCTTGCCTGGGTCATTGGCCCGCCGATCGCCTTCGCGCTGGCGCTGGGCTTCGGCTTTAAGGTCATGTATCTGGCGGGCGCGGCGGCCTTTGTGCTGTGCGGCCTGCTGGTGTGGAAGCGGCTGCCTTCGATGCCGAAAACCGCGGCGACGAACGCGCCCCTGGCCGCACCGCGGCAGCATCGCCGCGATTCGCTGCTGCTGTTCGTCGCCTGCACCCTGATGTGGACCGCCAACAGCATGTACCTGATCAACATGCCGCTGTATGTGGTGCACGAGCTGCGGCTGCCGGAGCGGCTGGCCGGGATATTGATGGGTGCCGCCGCCGGGCTGGAGATCCCAATCATGCTGCTCGCCGGCATGGTGGCGAAACGCTGCGGCAAGCGTTGTTTGATGCGCGGGGCGGTGGTCGCCGGCGTGCTGTTCTATTGCGGCCTGCTGTTTATCACCGGCAGTTGGCCGCTGATTGCCCTGCAGCTGCTGAATGCGGCGTTTATCGGCGTGCTGGCGGGCATCGGCATGCTCTACTTTCAGGATTTGATGCCCGGTCAGGCCGGCACGGCCACCACGCTGTTCACCAACACCATTCGGGTAGGCTGGGTCATCGCCGGCGCCATCGCCGGTGCGGTGGCGGAAATCTGGAATTACCATGCGGTGTTTTACGCCGCGCTGGCGATGGCGGCAGGCGCGACGCTGTGTCTGTGGCGGTTGAGGGAAGCTTAAGGCGCGGTGTCCGCTTCCAGCCTGGCGAGATAAATCAGCGCCTGATCGCGGTGATCGTGGCACATGTCGCGGCTCGGCTGCAGGCTGCCGCACACCTTCGGCCGCAGCGGCGAATGAAACAGGCCACAGCGCAGCCGTTCATCCAGATGAATGCAGCGGGTATTGGCGGGCTTGCCGTTCGGCATGCCGGGGATCGGGCTGGATATTGACGGCGCGATACAGCAGGCGCCGCAGTCGCTGCGACAGTCCATCAGCGCTACTCCTGGTGGGCTGGGGAAAAGAAGCGCGACAATAGCAGCCGCGCGCGGCGGCCGCCAGCAGAATCCCTGCGTCCCGGCGATCTTTACACTCATCGCCCTGCGCCGGCCGGCTGCATCCTATGGCGAAAAAACGCCCAACAAACCTTAATTTAAAGACAAAAACGCGTGAAACGTGCAATTACCACGCTTTACATGCGCCATGCGCCCATGTACCATTGAGCTAGTACAAAAGAACCCATCCCTCAGGAGCACGCATGTCTACGGACACCATCCAGAAGCTGGCCCGCCCTTCCATCCTCGGCGGCGCGATGATCATTGCCGGAACCGCCGTTGGCGCCGGCATGTTTTCCATTCCGATCGTCACTTCCGGTGTCTGGTTCAGCGGCTCCGTCGCGCTGCTGGTGTATACCTGGGCCTGCATGTTGCTTTCCGGCCTGATGATCCTCGAAGCCACGCTGCACTACCCGAGCGGCGCCAGCTTCAACACCATGGTCAAGGATCTGCTGGGCAAAGGCTGGAACGCCGTGAACGGCCTGTCGGTGGCATTCGTGCTGTATATCCTGACCTACGCCTATATCTCCGCCGGCGGCTCGATCATCGCCCACACGCTGGAGGGCATCGTCGGCGTCAGCCAGACCACCGCCGGCCTGGTGTTCGCGCTGGTCGTGGCGTTTATCGTCTGGCTCTCCACCCGCGCGGTCGACCGCCTGAGCACCATTTTGATCGGCGGTATGGTGATCACCTTCGTGATGTCGGTGGGCGACATGTTCACCCACGTGCAGCCCGCGGTGCTGTTCAACACCGGCGATGACCAGGCCAGCTATCTGCCTTACGCCCTGGCGGCGCTGCCTTACCTGCTGACCTCATTCGGCTACCACGGCAACATTCCCGGGCTGGTGAAGTATTACCATAAGGACAGCGGCTCCGTGGTGCGCAGCCTGGTGTACGGCACCCTGCTGGCATTGGCTATCTACATCCTGTGGCAGTACGTGATCCAGGGCAATATCGCGCGCGACGCCTTTAAGCAAGTGATCGCCGAGGGCGGCAACATCGGCAGCCTGCTCAAGCAAATGGGCAACGTCTCCAGCAGCCAGACCGTCAGCCAACTGCTGAACGCCTTCTCCTATATGGCGCTGGCCAGCTCGTTCCTCGGCGTGTCGCTGGGCCTGTTCGACTACCTGGCAGACTTCTGCAAGTTCAAGGACGACGCCGTCGGACGCAGCAAGACCGCGCTGGTGACCTTTGTGCCGCCGACCCTGGCCGCGCTGCTGTTCCCGAACGGTTTCCTGTACGCCATCGGTTTCGCCGGGCTGGCGGCCACCGTCTGGGCGGTGATCGTGCCGGCGCTGATGGCGCGCGCCAGCCGCCGCCGCCACCCGCAGGCCGGTTACCGAGCACCGGGCGGCAACGGCGTGATCCTGTTCGTTATCCTGTTCGGCCTGATCAACGCCGCCGCGCATATTCTTTCGCTGTTCGGCCTGCTGCCGGTCTTCCGCTAATCCCCGACGGGAGGGCGATCGCCCTCCCTTTCCCGCACTGTTTTTACGCCGGGCTATTGCCTGAAATCGGCGGCGCGAGTACCTTGTCGCAACTTCTCTAATACTCTTCATTGCGGATGAATTGAAATGGCAAGAGCTAACGAAATTAAGCGCGGCATGGCGATCAGCTACAACGGCAAGCTGCTGCTGGTAAAAGATATCGACGTGCAGAGCCCAAGCGCCCGCGGCGCCAGCACCCTGTACAAAATGCGCTTCTCCGACGTGCGCACCGGCCTGAAAGTGGAAGAACGCTTCAAGGGCGACGATATCCTGGACACCATTTCCCTGTCGCGCCGCAAGGTGAACTTCTCGTATATCGACGGCGAAGAATACGTGTTCATGGATGACGAAGACTACACCCCGTACATCTTCAAGAAAGACCAGATCGAAGACGAGCTGCTGTTCATTCCGGAAGGCGGCCTGCCGGGCATGCAGGTGCTGACGCTGGACGGCCAGGTGCTGGCGCTGGAGCTGCCGCAGACCGTGGATATGGAAATCGTCGAGACCGCGCCGGGCATCAAAGGCGCTTCCGCCAGCGCCCGCAACAAACCGGCCACCATGGCGACCGGCCTGGTGATCCACGTGCCGGAATACCTCAGCGCCGGCGACAAAATTCGCATTCATATCGCCGAACGCCGCTACATGAGCCGCGCCGACTAGTCGCGCCAGCGGGGCCGGAACGCGGCCCCGTTTCATTTTCCGCTACGGCAACTCCGGGAAAAAACGCCGCTTGAGCGCCAGCTCGACGCCGCGCAGCTCCGCCAGCCCTTTCAACCGCCCGATGGCCGAATAGCCCGGATTGGTTTTCTTTTTCAAGTCGTCCAGCATCTGATGCCCATGATCGGGGCGCATCGGGATCGGCCGCCGATCGCCCGCCCGCTGCCGACGCAACTCTTCGGTCAGGATCGCTTCGATCACCGCCACCATGTCCACATCGCCCTGCAGGTGCGCCCCTTCATGGAAACTTTTCGGGTTCTCCTCGCGGCAGGTGGCGCGCAGGTGGGTAAAGTGAATGCGATCGCCAAAGGTTTCAATCATCCGCACCAGATCGTTGTCGGCGCGCACGCCGTAGGAACCGGTGCATAGGGTGAAGCCGTTATAGATGCTGTCGACGGTCTGCTTCAGCCATTGCATGTCTTCAATCGTGGAGACGATGCGCGGCAGGCCGAGGATCGGCCGCGGCGGATCGTCGGGGTGCACCGCCAGCCGGATGCCGACCTCTTCCGCCACCGGCACGATGGCGCGCAGAAAGACCGCCATGTTCTCGCGCAGCCGCGCCTTGTCGATGCCGTCGTACTCCGCCAACCGGCGGCGGAACTGTTCCAGCGTGTAGCCCTCTTCCGCCCCCGGCAGCCCGGCGATGATGTTGCCGGTCAGCCGGTTTTTTTCCTCCTCGCTCATGGCGGCGAAATAGGCCGCCGCCTGACTGCGCTCTTGCGGCGTATAATCGGCCTCCGCGCCGGCGCGCTGCAGGATATGCAGCTCGAACGCGGCGAAGGCGATCTGATCGAAGCGCAGCGCTTTGGAACCGTCCGGCAGCGGATAGGCCAGATCGGTGCGCGTCCAGTCGAGGATCGGCATGAAGTTGTAGCAGACGGTGTCGATGCCGCAGGCCGCCAGGTTGCGCAGCGACTGTTGATAATTGGCGATGTACCGCCGCCAGTCGCCGCTGTGGGTTTTGATCTCCTCATGCACCGGCACGCTCTCCACCACCGACCACACCAGCCCCTTTTCCGCCAACAGCGCCTGTCGCGCGCGGATCTCATCGATCGGCCAGACGTCGCCGTTCGCGATATGATGCAGCGCCGTCACCACCCCGGTCGCCCCGGCCTGACGCACGTCGTCCAAAGAGACCGGATCGTTCGGGCCATACCAACGCCATGTTTGTTCCATGTTTTGTCCTTATGCCTGTCTCGCACTGCGATGCTGTTATACCAGTTTAATTTAGATGTCAGTTACCTTTAACTTACTCTTTCGCCCTGCGCTGTCAAAACCGAACCCCTCATTGGTTGATCCACTTCACGATTCTGGCTTATTTTGGACTGACCAATTCCTTTAGCTGGCCGACATCCTTACACTGGTCGCAGTTTTTTATCGCCGGCGCCCCCCTGCCGATGTGGCAGAAAACTGGTCTGCTAACTTGGCGCAACTGGCCCGCCAGCTGTCTTACACGCTTTGGAGATGAGATGAAAACGATCGCCAACACCCCATTGCCGGGCGCCGTCCGGCAGCCGGGCTATGACCGCCGGGCTCTGCGCAGCCGCATCGTGCACCTTGGCTTCGGCGCGTTCCACCGCGCGCATCAGGCGCTGCTGACCGATCGGGTGCTGAACGCCCACGGCGGCGACTGGGGCATCTGCGAGATCAGCCTGTCCGGCGGCGTGCCGCTGTTTGAGGCGCTGCGGCAACAGGATCATCTGTACAGCGTGCTGGAGAAAGGCGCGGACGGCCATCAGGCCATCGTGATCGGCGCGGTGCATGAGAGCCTGCACCGCAAGCTGGAGGGCATCGCCGCGGTGCTGGAGAAACTGGCCGAGCCGCAGGTGGCGATCGTCTCGATGACCATCACCGAAAAAGGCTACTGTATCGAGCCCGGCAGCGGGCGATTGGATCGGCAGCATCCGGGGATCGTCGCCGATCTGGCGTGGCCGCATCAGCCGCAGACCGTGCCCGGCATTTTGGTGGAGGCGCTGCGGCTGCGGCGCGAACGCGGCCTGCCCGCCTTCTCCCTGCTCTCCTGCGACAATATTCCGGAGAACGGCCACGTGCTGCGCCGGGCGGTGCTCGATCTGGCGCAGGCGCGGGATCCGTCGCTCGCCGATTGGATCGCCACCGCCGCCACCTTCCCCTGCACCATGGTGGATCGCATCGTGCCGGCCGCCACGCCGGCCACGCTGGATGAGATTGCCGCCGCGCTGGGCGGCGTGCGCGACGACTGCGCCATCGCCTGCGAGCCCTTTATTCAATGGGTGGTGGAAGACAACTTCGCCGCCGGACGCCCGGCGTGGGAGCTGGCCGGCGCCCAGCTGGTCAGCGATGTGCTGCCGTTTGAGCACATGAAACTGCGCATGCTGAACGGCAGCCACTCGTTCCTGGCTTACCTCGGCTACCTGGGCGGCTACCGCTATATCAACGAGTGCATGGCGGATGAACACTACCGTCGCGCCGCCCTGCGGTTGATGCTGGACGAACAGGCGCCCACCCTGAGCGTTACCGGCATCAGTCTGACCGACTACGCCGCACAGCTTATCGCGCGCTTCAGCAACCCGGCGCTGCAACACCTCACCTGGCAGATCGCCATGGACGGTTCGCAGAAGCTGCCGCAGCGCCTGCTGGACGCGGTGCGCTGGCATCTGCGGCACGGCGGTGACTATAGCGGGCTGGCGCTGGGCGTGGCGGGCTGGATGCGTTACGTCGGCGGCGTCGATGACGCCGGTCAACCGATCGACATTCGCGATCCGCTGGCAGACGCGCTGCAACAGACTATTGCCGCTACGCCGGACGATCGGCGGCGCGTAACGGCGCTGCTGGCGCTGAAATCGGTGTTCGGCGAATCGCTGGCAACGCATGCGGCGTTTGCCGACGCGGTGACGCAAGCCTATTTGTCGCTGCGCGATCGCGGTGCGCGTGAAACGGTGAAGGAGTGGGTGCTGCGGTGAGAAGCCTGCAGGGCCGAGAATAACCATGCCGGCGTAACGTTACGCCGGCATGGCGGAACGACTTAACGATAAACGACCGTCATAACAGCGAGTTTCTTCTGTTGGTCTACCCACTTCATTTCGGTTGTGCCTAGATTTAGCGGAAGTTCTTTGCGTGTAGTATCAAAACCTGACAACGCTTGCTGGGCCTGATAACGCTGGCCGTTGCGGTAACATTGCGTATTCGCCTTAGAATCTGCAATATTGACCGTGCAAGGACTTTCAACGATAGAACCGACGAAGCGAATTACCCCGCCGGCCACTCCTGCATGACTCACTGCCGTCCATGAAAACAACATTCCTACGATCAAAAATAACCGAAAGGTATTCATGGCAACCTCATTTTTAGTTAAGCCAATTTAACCATAGAGGATCTTGTTAGGAATAATCGCAAGGAAAGGGACGAGATTTGATCGTTAATCGCGTCATTAACAATGTAAAAACAAGCTACTAACAAAAGTTAACCGCATCTAATACAGGGTTTTATCTAAGAATTTTCTTGTTATGAACGGTGGATTTTGTCGGTTGAAAAGCGCATGGTGACGTGCAAAATTTGCGAGATAGGGCACAAATTAAATCGCGGCGGTTTCACCGATAAGGCTGCGTAACTCATTTATTAAGCAGGTTAATTTTTGCTCCAGGAATTATTAATGACCAAAACCAATTTGATTACCGGTTTCCTCGGCAGCGGTAAAACCACCACTATCCGCCATTTGCTGGCTCATAAGCCCGAACATGAGCGCTGGGCGGTATTGGTCAATGAATTCGGCGAGATCGGCATCGACGGCGCGCTGCTGGCAGACAGCGGCGCGGTGCTCAAAGAGATCCCCGGTGGCTGCATGTGCTGCGTCAACGGCCTGCCGATGCAGGTGGGCTTGAATATGCTGTTACAGCAGGCCAAACCGGATCGGCTGCTGATCGAGCCGACCGGGCTCGGGCATCCGAAACAAATTCTATCGCTGCTGACCCAGGAGAGCTATGCCGGCTGGATCGATCTGCAGGCCACCCTGTGCCTGCTGGATGCCCGCCAGCTCAGCCAACCCCGCTACCGCGACAACGAAAACTTCCGCGATCAGCTGGCCGCGGCCGACGTTATTTTGGCCAGCAAAAGCGATACCTATCAGCCGGAAGACAGGCGGGCGCTGGAAGCCTGGAGGGCGCAAGATCCGCTGCGGCGGCCCTGTTATGCCATCGCGCAAGGCGAAGCGGATGTCGCGCTGTTGTCACTTCCGCGCACGAATCGTACAGAATTGCCGGACGCGCAGCATCATCATGGTCAGGCGAAAACGCAGGGGCTGGCGGCGCTGCGGCTGCCGGAGCATGCCCGCTGGCGGCGAGCGTTGAACGAGGGGCAAGGCTTCACCAGCTGCGGCTGGATTTTTGACGGCGACACCCAATTCGACACCGTCGGCTTTATGGAATGGGTGCGACTCGCGCCGGTAGAACGCGCCAAAGGCGCGGTGCGCATCCCCGAAGGCACATTGCTGATCAATCGTCAGGGACAGGATCTCAACATCGAAACCCGCCCGGTCGCGCCGCTCGACAGCCGAATTGAGCTTATCCACAGCGAAAATGCCGATTGGAACGCCCTGCAATCCGCCTTGTTTAAGATTCGTTTAAGTTAGACCCCGTACCGTTGCCCCCCGGTTGCCGCAGGGCGGCCGGGTTTTATTTCGTTTTCATTTTGCCAACAGGTTATGTCATGACACGCCGCAATTTACCCCTCATTATCCTCTTCAACTTACTGGGCGTTGCGCTGTTCCTGTCCTGGTTCCTGCCGGCCAATCACGGCGGCTGGTATACCCTGGACTCGGCGATCTTTTTCTTCTTTAACCGCCATCTGGCCACCGACCCGGCGTTTTTGCACCTGGTCGCCATCACCAACAACCGCGCGTTTGACGTGATTTCGCTGCTCGCCATGGGCCTGCTGTATTTGTACTTCTACCTGAAGCAGGACGCCGCCGGCCGCCGACGCCTGGTGATCACCGGCGTGGTGATGCTGCTGACCGCCGTGGTGCTGAACCAGCTTGGCCACCTGCTGCCGGTGAAGCATCCGAGCCCCACCCTGACCTTCGACAATATCTATCGCGTCAGCGAGCTGACCGGCATCCCCACCAAGGACGCTTCCAGCGACAGCTTCCCCGGCGACCACGGCATGATGCTGATTATTTTTTCCTGCTTTATGCTGCGCTATTTCGGCCGCCGCGCCTTCGCCGTCGCCCTGCTGATTACGCTGCTCTTCTCATTGCCACGCGTGATGATTGGCGCCCACTGGTTTACCGATATCGCCGTCGGCTCGCTTTCAGTGGTGCTGGTTGGCGCCAGCTGGGTGCTGATGACGCCCTGCAGCGACTGGATCGTCGATCGGTTGAATCGCCTATTGCCCGGCAAGCATCGCCCCGGCCAACCATAACTTGCGTCTATGACTCATGCCGGGAGGCGCCCGCCTCCCGGCCTTAATCCCTTCGCTGAGCGCAAAATATCGTCACCGCCCGTTAACGCTTTTGCAACCTGATTTCACGCCAGATTCATACATCGGACAATTGGCGTTTTTTATATGAAGATTTACATTATGTTACATCACAAATTCATATAAAAAAGACGGGAAAAAGGCTCGCAATCCCCTATTTGTTCCGGTAATCTCAGATGCGTTTGTGCCTGGTTTAAGTCGAATCAGTATGGAATCCGATAAAAATGTGCGTTCTCGCACGTTTTCAACGGTAACTGGTTGTCGATGCAACAGGTGCGGACTAGGCTCGTTTCGTTTGGCATTTTTCAGGTAGCGACTTTCGTCGTTAAGGACTTCAAGGGAAAACAACAACAATGGTCAAATCTCAACCGTTTCTGAGATATTTTTTGCGGGTAGTCCCTGCAATTGCCGCTGCGGTTATGCTCTCCGCATGCAGCTCGACTCACACTTCGAACTTGAATAACGCACAAACTGAGATGCGTGCAGTTAATGACAAAGACGGTCTTTTACTGCAAGCCTCTCAGGATGAATTCGAAGCGATGGTCCGCAACGTTGACGTCAAGTCAAAGATTATGGATCAGTACGCGGACTGGAAAGGCGTTCGCTACCGTTTAGGCGGTGACAGCAAGCGCGGCATCGATTGCTCGGCGTTTGTTCAACGCACCTTCCGCGAACAGTTCGGCATGGATTTACCGCGTTCTACCTATGAACAGGAAGATCTCGGCAAGAAAATCCAGCGCACCAAGCTGCGCGTCGGCGATTTGGTGCTGTTCCGCGCCGGTTCTACCGGGCGCCATGTCGGCATCTATTTAGGCAACGATCAGTTCGTTCACGCCTCCACCAGCAGTGGGGTCATGATTTCCAAGCTGACCGATAACTATTGGAATAAACGTTATCGAGAAGCGCGCCGGGTGTTGACCAACGGTTAACGGCGCAATGCCTTGAAGATCCTGAATACCAAACGAGCGATAAGCGCCGCCTACGGGCGGCGTTTTTTTTGGTTGTCTAACAGATATCATCAAGATTGCTCCCTGCCTTATCGCCATCTTTCTCCGCTTAACGCTGCCGCACGCCATTATTTTGATAAACTGTTGGCAGGAAATCGCGCCATCGAGGAAAAACTCGCCTATTATCGTCAGATGACGGCAACGGCGCCCCGGCGTTATTTAAAACGTTTCCGCTTAAAATAAGCGCATTATATTTCTGTCGGCGACGCCGCATATTTAAACAACGCCGCCGGTTGGTACGGGATAAAAAGGCAAAAATGAAAAAAAAGCCGTTGGCACAATCCATTAAATGGCTGCGCGACACCCCTGACGCCCTGTTGCAGAGGACTCGGTTATGGGCTTGAAAAGAGCTTTTGCCCGCAGCGTGTCTCACCGACAGCGCAGCCTGGCTAAAAGCGGCGTCGCCGCCCTGGTATTTTTTACGCTCTTCACCGCGGTCACGCTTTCTTTGATTAACCACCAGCGCACGCAATATCAACATAAGGTCGAAGCGCGCACGCAAAAGTTCACGCTGGGTTATATCTCGCACCTGAAGACGGTGATGCAGCAAATGATGCCGCTGCTGGCCAAGCCTTGCCTCTCAAGCCAGTCGGACATTACCTACCAGGCGGCCTTTACCAGCGGCGTGCGCACCTTCCTGTTGGTGAAAGACGGCTACGCCTATTGCTCTTCCGCCACCGGCGACATGATGTTGCCGATGAAAAATCTCTACCAGGAAATCGACTGGAATCTGCCCCTGGATCTCAAGCTGCAGCAGGGCACGCCGATCGTGCCGAACAAACCGGCGGTTGCGGTTTGGCTGCGGCATCCCGACGAAAAGGCCACCGGCATCCTCGCTACGCTGGACATCGATCTGATGCCTTATCTGCTGTTCACCTCGCACGACGAACAGGCGCCGGGCATCGCCATCGTGATGGGCAACCGCGCGCTGACCACCTTCAGCCCGAACCTGATGCCGGTCGATCAGTTGCCGAAGGGCAAGGCGGATAAACTGACGCTGCCCAATCTGCCGCTGACCATTCTGTTCTACAACGAGAAACTGACCCCCAACGACATTCGCCTGACGCTGCTGGGCAGCCTGGTGCTGTCATTGATGATCGGCGTACTCTGCTATTACATGCTGCTGCTGCGGCAAAGCCCGGAACGCGCACTGCTGCGCGGCATCAAGCGCAACGAGTTCTTTATCGAATACCAGCCGGTGTTCCACACCGACAGCAACAGCATCGGCGGGCTGGAAGCGCTGATCCGCTGGCAGCATCCGATCGAAGGCCGCATCCCGCCCGACGTCTTTATCCCCTACGCCGAAAGCAACGGGCTGATCGTGCCGCTCACCCGCCACCTGTTCAGGCTGATCGCCGAAGATGCGCCGCAGCTCGCCAAAGCGCTGCCGCGGGGAGGCAAGGTCGGGCTCAACATCTCCCCCGCCCACCTGAGCGCGCCGTCGTTCCACCAGGACGTGTATGAACTGTTGACGCAGCTGCCGGGCGATTACTTTACGCTGGTGTTTGAAATCACCGAGCGCGGCATGGTGGAAGAAGAGAGTGCGCTGGCGGAGTTTGACTGGCTGCACAAACAGGGCATCGAGATCGCGGTGGACGATTTTGGCACCGGGCACAGCGCGTTGATCTATCTTGAGCGCTTCACCATGGATTACCTGAAGATCGATCGTGGCTTCGTCAACACCATCGGCCAGGACACGGTCACCGCGCCGGTGCTGGATGCGGTGATCTCGTTGGCGAAAAAGCTGAAAATGCTGACGGTGGCCGAGGGCGTGGAAACCGCCGAGCAGATGCAGTTCCTGCAAGAACACGGCGTTAACTTCATGCAGGGCTACTACTTCAGCAAGCCGCTGAGCATCGACAATTTCGTCGCTTACTGCAATGCTCATCAGGTCTTTGATTATCAGGCAAATAAATAGTTAGTCTTTAAGCATCTTTACCCTGCGCCCGCCCGAAGAATGTTATGCTGGGCGCAGGTTGTACTTTATTCCACAGCAGGAGCTTACCGTCTGATGTCCGTGCGCATTTTCGCTGCTCTGGTGCTCTCGGCACTGAGTTTCGGTCTGCGGGCCGAAGCCCTCAACGAAAGCTACGCTTTCGCCCTTCTCGGTGAACCGAAATACGCCACCGACTTCAGCCATTTCGACTACGTCAACCCGGCGGCACCCAAAGGCGGCGACGTGCGGCTGGCGGCCATCGGCACCTACGACAACTTCAACCGCTTCGCTACCCGCGGCGTGCCCGGCGAACGTACGATGGAGCTGTACGATACGCTGTTCACCAACTCCGACGACGAACCCGGCAGCTATTATCCGCTGATTGCCGAATCGGCCCGTTTCCCGGCCGACATGCGCTGGATGGAGTTGGATATCAACGCCCGCGCCCGCTTCCAGGACGGCAGCCCGATCACCGCCGCCGACGTGGCCTTCACCTTCAATAAATTCATGACCGAAGGCGTACCGCAGTTTCGTTCCTATTACAAAGGCGTCACGGTCAAGGCCATTTCCCGGCTGACGGTGCGCATCGAGCTGCCTAAAGCCAACCGTGAGCAAATCCTCAGCCTGCTCAGCCTGCGCGTATTGCCGGAAAGCTTCTGGAAAAACCATAAGCTCAACGAACCGCTCAGCACCCCGCCGCTCGCCAGCGGCCCGTATAAAATCGCCGATTACCGCCTCGGCCAGTACATCACCTACCAGCGAGTGCGCGACTACTGGGCCGCCAACCTGCCGGTGAACCGCGGCCGCTACAACTTCGACAGCATTCGCTACGATTATTACCTGGACGATAAAGTATCGCTGGAAGCCTTCAAGGCCGGCGCTTACGATTTCCGCATCGAGCCGTCGCCCAAAAGCTGGGCCACCCAGTATCAGGGCGGCAACTTCGCGCGCAACTACATCATCAAGCAGGATGAGACCAATCAGGCGGCGCAGAATACCCGCTGGCTGGCGTTCAACCTGCAAAAACCGCTGTTCGCCGATCGTCGGGTACGGGAAGCGATCGGCCTGGCTTTCGACTTCAACTGGATGAACAAGGCGCTGTATTACAACGCCTATCAGCGCGCCGACAGCTATTTCCAAAACACCGCCTACGCCGCCCGCGGCTACCCGGACGCCGCCGAACTGGCCTTGCTGGCGCCGCTCAAAGGCCAGATACCGCCGGAGGTGTTTACCAGCATCTACCAGCCGCCCTCCTCCGACGGCAGCGGCAACGATCGGCAAAACCTGCTGAAGGCGACCCAATTGCTGAAAGAAGCCGGTTGGGTGGTCAAAAATCAAAAGCTGGTCAACGCCAAAACCGGCCAGCCGTTCACCTTCGAACTGATGCTGCTGAGCGGCAGCAACTTCCAGTACGTATTACCCTTCCGCCACAACCTGCAGCGGCTGGGCATCGAGATGCAAATTCGCGAAATTGACGCCTCGCAGTACACCCGTCGCATGCGTGAACGCGATTTCGACATGATGTCGACCGTATATATGGCGATGCCGTTCCCCAGCGCCGATCTGCAAATCCTGTGGGATTCGCAGTACATCGATTCCAGCTACAACACGGCCGGCGTCAAAGATCCGGCGGTCGACAGCCTGGTGAGGCAAATCGCCGCCCATCAGGGCGACGAAAAGGCCCTGTTGCCGCTCGGCCGCGCGCTGGATCGGGTGCTGACCTGGAACAACTACATGCTGCCGATGTGGTACTCCAACCACGATCGCTACGCCTATTGGGACAAGTTCTCCACGCCGTCGATCCGCCCGGCCTATGCGATCGGCTTCGATAACTGGTGGTACGACGTCAACAAGGCGGCGCGTTTACCGGCTCAACGGCAATAAGGAGTCGGAATGGCGGCCTATCTGATACGCAGACTGTTACTGGTGATCCCCACGCTGTGGGCGATCATCACCATCAACTTTTTTATCGTGCAAATTGCCCCCGGCGGCCCGGTCGATCAGGCCATTGCCGCCATTGAGCTGGGGCACGGCAGCGGTTTTGGCAGCGGCGGCGCAGGTGAAGGCCTGGGCCATGCCCGGGCAGGCATCGCGGCAGGAGACGGCCAATATCGCGGTTCGCGCGGCCTGGATCCCGAGGTGATCGCCGAGATCACAAAACGCTACGGCTTCGATAAACCGCTGCACGAGCGCTACTTCACCATGCTGTGGAACTATATGCGCTTCGACTTCGGCGACAGCCTGTTTCGCGGCGCTTCGGTGATGCAGCTGATCGGCCAGAGCCTGCCGGTCTCCATCACGCTGGGCCTTTGGAGCACGCTGATCATCTACCTGGTGTCGATCCCGCTCGGCATCCGCAAGGCCGTCCACAACGGCAGCGCGTTCGATACCTGGAGCAGCACGCTGATCATCATCGGCTACGCCATTCCGGCTTTCCTGTTCGCCATCCTGATGATTGTGCTGTTCGCCGGCGGCAGCTACCTGGACTGGTTCCCGCTGCGCGGCCTGGTCTCCAGCAACTTCGACACCCTCTCGTGGCCGGCGAAGATCGCCGACTACCTGTGGCACATCACGTTGCCGGTGCTGGCGACGGTGATCGGCGGCTTCGCCACCCTGACCATGCTGACCAAAAACTCGTTCCTCGACGAGATCCGCAAGCAGTACGTCACCACCGCCCGCGCCAAGGGGCTGGATGAGAAAAAGATCCTGTACCGCCACGTGTTCCGCAACGCCATGCTGCTGGTGATCGCCGGTTTTCCGGCCACCTTTATCAGCATGTTCTTCACCGGCTCGCTGCTGATTGAGGTGATGTTCTCGCTCAACGGCCTGGGGCTGCTGGGCTACGACGCCACGCTGCAGCGCGACTACCCGGTGATGTTCGGCACGCTGTATATCTTCACCCTGATCGGCCTGCTGTTGAATATCCTCAGCGATATCACCTACACCCTGGTCGATCCGCGCATTGACTTCGAGGCCCGCCAATGAGCCGCCTTAGCCCGATCAACCAGGCGCGCTGGGCGCGCTTTCGCCGCAACCGCCGCGGCTACTGGTCGCTGTGGATCTTTTTGGTGCTGTTCACCCTGAGTCTGGCCGCCGATCTGATCGCCAATGACAAACCGCTGTTGGTGCGTTATGAAGGCCGGCTGTACCTGCCGTTTATGATTAGCTACAGCGAAACCGCCTTCGGCGGCGAACTGAATACCGAAGCCGACTATCAGGATCCGTTCGTGCAGCGGCAGATCGAACGGCACGGCTGGGCGGTGTGGGCGCCGATCCGCTTCAGCTACGACACCATCAACTTCGCCACCGAAGTGCCCTTCCCCTCGCCACCTTCCCGCCACAACCTGCTGGGCACCGACAGCAACGGCGGCGACGTGCTGGCCCGGGTGCTGTACGGTTTTCGCATCTCGATGCTGTTCGGCCTGGCGCTGACGCTGTTTTCCAGCCTGATCGGCGTGTGCGTCGGCGCGACGCAAGGGTATTACGGCGGGCGTTTCGATCTGTGGGGGCAACGCTTTATCGAAGTGTGGTCGGGCATGCCGACGCTGTTTCTGATCATTCTGCTGTCGAGCATCGTCCAGCCCAATTTCTGGTGGCTGCTCGGCATCACCATCCTGTTCGGCTGGATGAGCCTGGTGGGTGTGGTGCGCGCCGAATTCCTGCGCACCCGCAATTTTGACTACATCCGCGCCGCGCGCGCCATGGGCGTGCCGGATCGCGTTATCATGTCCCGCCATATGCTGCCCAACGCCATGGTGGCGACGCTGACCTTCCTGCCGTTTATCCTGTGCGGCTCGATCACCACCCTGACGTCGCTCGATTTCCTCGGTTTCGGTCTGCCGATCGGTTCGCCGTCGCTCGGTGAGTTGCTGCTGCAAGGCAAAAACAATCTGCAGGCGCCGTGGCTCGGCATCACCGCCTTCCTGGTCTTGGCGGTGCTGCTGTCGTTATTAATCTTTATCGGCGAAGCGGTGCGCGACGCCTTTGACCCCAGCAAGGCGCATTGATATGGCCACTCCTTTGCTCGCTATTCAGGATCTCAGCATCGCCTTCCGCCAGGGCGACACCGTCACGCCGGTGGTCAACGAACTCTCGCTGCAAATCGCGCCGGCGGAAACGCTGGCGCTGGTAGGGGAATCCGGCTCCGGCAAAAGCGTCACCGCCCTGTCGATACTGCGCCTGCTGCCCGCGCCGCCGGTGGTTTACCCTGCCGGCGACATTCTGTTCAACGGCGATTCGTTGCTGCATGCGCCGGAAGCGGCGCTGCGCAAGGTGCGCGGCAATCAGATCGCGATGATCTTTCAGGAACCGATGGTGTCGCTTAACCCGCTGCACACCATCGAGAAACAGCTGGCGGAAGTGTTGATGCTGCACCGCGGCCTGCGGCGCGATGCCGCGCGCGCGGAGATCGTCGAGTGCCTGGAGCGCGTCGGCATCCGCCAGGCCAAAAGCCGGCTGCAGGATTACCCGCATCAGCTGTCCGGCGGTGAACGCCAGCGGGTGATGATCGCCATGGCGGTGTTGACCCGCCCGAAACTGCTGATCGCCGACGAACCCACCACCGCGCTCGACGTCACTATCCAGGCGCAGATCCTGACGCTGCTGCAAGAATTGAAACGAGAGATGGACATGGGGCTGCTGTTCATCACCCATAACCTGAATATCGTGCGCCGCCTGGCGGACAACGTGGCGGTGATGCGCCAGGGGCGCTGCGTGGAGCAAAACGCCCGCGCGCGGCTGTTCAGCCGGCCGCAGCATCCTTACACGCAGCAGCTGCTGGCCGCCGAAGACGTCGGTGAACCGCTGCCGTTGCCTGCCGCGGCCAACGGGCGCCCCGGCGACGAGCGGCCGCTGCTCAAGGTGGAGAATCTGCAGGTGCGTTTCCCCATTCGCCGCGGCCTGCTGCGCCGCACGGTGGATTATCACTATGCATTGAAATCATTGAGTTTCGAGCTGCGGGCCGGGGAAAGCGTGGGGCTGGTGGGAGAATCCGGCTCGGGCAAAAGCACCACCGGGCTGGCGCTGCTGCGCCTGTTGGCCTCGCAGGGCGCCATCTGGTTCGACGGCGAACCGCTGCACCCGCTCACGATGAAGCAGATGCTGCCCTACCGCAGCCGGATGCAAATCGTCTTCCAGGATCCCTATTCCGCCCTGAACCCGCGCCTGAACGTGCAGCAGATCATCGCCGAGGGGCTGGAAGTGCACCAGCAGCTTAGCGCCGAGCAGCGGGAACAGCGCGTGATCGAGGTGTTGCAGGAAGTCGGCCTGGATCCGCAGCTGCGCCACCGCTATCCCACCGAGTTTTCCGGCGGGCAGCGCCAGCGTATCGCCATCGCGCGCGCGCTGATCCTGCAGCCGCAGCTGCTGATCCTCGACGAGCCGACCTCTTCGCTGGATAAATCGGTGCAGGCGCAGATCCTGACGCTGCTGAAATCGCTGCAGCAACGCCACCGGCTGGCTTATCTGTTCATCAGCCATGACCTGCAGGTGGTGCGTTCGCTATGCCACCAGGTCATCGTGCTGCGACAGGGAGAAGTGGTTGAACAGGGAGACTGCCGGGCGATTTTCGCGGCGCCCGCCGCCGACTATACCCGTCAACTGCTGCAGTTGGCGGATTAGCGGCGAATTCAGAAGGGGTACTGCGCGCTGAGCGGTTCGGCGATCGCGGCGCCGACGTTTTTCAGGCGGCACATGGTGGCGCTCTCGTCGCTGCGCTGCACGAACAGGCAAGGCTCTCCTTCCCATTCGACAATCGCGCAGTCGACCTGAATCTCCTGCAGCGACAGATTGAGCTGTTGCATTACCTGCCAGGCCTCGGCCCCTTCATGGCTGAGCAACTTCAGCCCAATCAGGTTGTTATCTTCGTCTATTCCGTTAAACGGAATCGGTTCGACCTTCACGCCGGTGAAACCGGATAGCCAACGATAACTTTGCGGCAAGCGATGCACTACCGAAAGTTGGATACTCTCCACATGAAATCCCTAGTTTGAAAAGGTGAAACACTTTTACCTGACAGGGTTACTAAGTTATAGCCGTTGACTCCCGACTCTGCCGCGCACAAATGTTATTTAAATGTAAATTTTGCCGCAAACCATTAACCTGACCCCGTGCTTGCCGATGCCGCGCCATTTTTTGGCGCGCCGTGCGGTGTTATTTCACGGCATTTTGCGACTCAGCTCGCATTTTTGCGTTATATGTAACCCTTTCCCGCAGCGATCTCAACTCTTTTTTCTTGCAATGCGACTACTTTTCCGTCGCCATATTTTTACATTGAAGAAACATTTCACCCGCCACGTTAGCGCAGCCTCTCCTGCTAATGCCTTGATTTACAACAATCCTAATACAAACCACTCGCGCGGCGCAGCCGACAGAACGCCGCGCCTCCCGGGGAATATCGGGCGGCACGATGGCGGAGTTTTTTAACAAAAAGCACACAGATGGGAAAATGACCGATTAATTAGCAGGCATATATTTAGCAACAAATTATTCATTGCCGGTTGCACCCTGAAATGGCAGGGCGCAACCCCATGACGCTGCGGGGCGAAACGCCCCGAGTCGGGAGAACGTCAGGCTGCGCGATCGCGCGGCCGGCTGGCGTAAACGTAGAACAGCACCGCCACGATGCTGCACAGCGCCATCGAGGTGACCATTGGCCAGGCGCTTTTGCCCGGCGCCATCGACAGCACCGCCCCCACCAGCGCGCCGATGCTGAAGCGCAACGTGCCGGCCAGGGAAGACGCGGTGCCCGCCATATGCGGAAAATCATCCAGGATCACCGCCATGGCGTTGGAGGAAATCATCGCGATGCACCCCAGGTAAACCGCTACGCCGATCACCAGCGCCCAGAAGCCCAGGCCGACGGCGCTTACCGCCAGCAGCCACAGCCCCATCGCCAGCTGCACCAGCAGCCCCAGCTTGAACATCTTGACCGCGCCGAACCGCCGCACGTTGCGGCTGTTGATCAGCGTCGTCAGGAACAGGAAGACGATGTTCAGCGCAAAATAGTAGCCGAAGTGCTGCGGCGAAACGTGGTTCAGTTCGATGTAGACGAACGGCCCGGCGCTGAGGAACGAGAACATGCCAGCAAACGAGAAGGCGCTGGCCAACATGTAGCTCAGCACCCGCTTGTGGCGGAACAGCGAACCGAAGTTGCCCAGCGTGGTGCGCAGGTGGAACCGCTGACGCCGCTCTTTCGGCAGCGTCTCCTTGATGAACAAGGCCACCAGCAGTGAACCGATCAGCGCCGCGGCACCCATGGTCCAGAAGATGGCGTGCCAGCTGAACCACAGCAGCAGCGCACCGCCGATCATCGGCGCCAGCAGCGGCGCGATGGTCATCACCAGAATGACGAACGACATCATGCGCGAGAACTCATCCTTGGTGAACATGTCGCGCATCAGGGCGTTAATCACCACGCTGGCGGCGGCGGCGGCCAGACCGTGCAGGAAACGCAGCCCGATCAGCTGATCGATAGACTGCGCCATGGCGCAGGCGCAGCCGGCGATGGCAAAGATCAGCGTTCCCCACAGGATCACCGGCTTGCGGCCGATGCTGTCCGACATCGGCCCATAGAACAGCTGCCCGAAGGCAAAGCCGAGCATATAGGCGCTGAGCGTCATCTGCACGCTGCCGGACTCGACGCCAAACTGGGCGGCGATCACCGGCATACTGGGCAAGTACATGTCGATCGCCAACGGCATCAACATGGACAACAGGCCCAGAATGAAAATCAAACCGAGATGAGAGGTTCGGTTCTGTTGCACGTTCCACGACTCCTTAATCGGCCGCAATCAATGATCGGTTATCAGTCCTGCAGGTGCGGCGCACCCACGCTGGCGATCTCTTCTTCGGTCAGTGGGCGGTATTCACCCGGCGCCAGATCGTCATCCAGCACGATGGCGCCGATGCGCTCACGGTGCAACTCGATCACCCGGTTGCCGACGGCGGCGAACATCCGCTTCACCTGGTGGTAGCGCCCTTCGCTGATGGTCAGGCGCACCACGCGCTCGTCGACCTGCTCCAACGTCGCCGGCCGCGTCAGATCTTTCTCGTTGTGCAGTTGCACCCCTTCGGCGAAACGCTGCGCGGTGTCTTCCGCCAACGGGTGCTCCAGCGTGACCAAATAGGTTTTCTCGCAGTGGTGGCGCGGCGACGTGACGCGGTGCGACCACTGGCCGTCGTCGGTCATCAGCACCAGCCCGGTGGTGTCGATATCCAACCGCCCGGCGGCGTGCAGCTTGTACGCGACCGGCTCATCGAGGAAATACAGCACCGTCGGATGATCGGGATCGTCGGTGGAGCAGACGTAGCCCTGCGGTTTGTTGAGCATGAAATAGCGCGGGCCGTTCTGCTGCTGCAGCGGATTGCCGTCGAACGCCACTTCTTGCTCCGGGGTCAGTTTGATCGCCCCGCTCTTCACTACCTCACCGTCCACGGTGACGCGTTTAGCCCGAAGTTCGCGCGCGACCAGCGCACGGCTGATGCCTAACTGCTGAGATAAAAACTTGTCCAATCGCATGGGATCTGCTTTGCCTGTCGTTGTTATGATCGCATTGATCGTATTGCCAAAATATGACGCCCGCCGTTGCACCGGGTGCAAATGGCAGGTTCAGGGGGGAAATCGCGTGGGGGAACAGCGATTGCTGTCACACGAGTATAGCGGCACAACGCGTTGCCCGACAGGGGTAATTTTCACGCTTCTCGCACCGCGCGCGCGCAGAAGGCATAATAATGGAAATTTTTCGGCCGCCCGGGGCGTAAAATGTCACGCTTTCTGTGGGAACAGAGGTGACAAAACCGCTTCCCGGCGGCCCATTCCAACCTACGGCGTTCATTTATGGCCTTTACCCTACGCCCCTACCAATTGGAAGCGGTCGAAGCCACCATCAATCATTTCCGGCGGCACCCCGAACCGGCGCTGATCGTGCTGCCGACCGGCGCCGGCAAAAGCCTGGTGATCGCCGAACTGGCGAAGCGCGCCCGCGGGCGGGTGCTGGTGCTGGCCCACGTCAAGGAACTGGTGGCGCAAAACCACGCCAAATACTGCGCCTACGGCCTGGAAGCGGACATCTTCGCCGCCGGCCTGCAACAAAAAGAGAGCGCCGGCAAGGTGGTGTTCGGCAGCGTGCAGTCGGTGGCGCGCAACCTGCCTCTGTTCGACGGCGCCTTTTCGCTGCTGATCGTCGATGAATGCCACCGCATCAGCGACGACGACGACAGCCAGTACCAGCAAATCATCCAGCATTTGCAGAAAACCAACCCGCAGCTGCGGCTGCTGGGGCTGACCGCCACGCCCTATCGCCTGGGCAAGGGCTGGATTTACCAGTATCACTACCACGGCTTCACCCGCGGCGACGGCGCCAGCCTGTTTCGCGACTGCATCTACGAGCTGCCGCTGCGCTACATGATTAAGAACGGCTTCCTGGTGCCGCCTGAGCGGCTGGACATGCCGATCGTGCAGTACGATTTCAGCCGGCTGGAGGCCAGAAGCAACGGCCTGTTCAGCGAAGCGGATCTGAACCGTGAGCTGAAGCGGCAAAACCGCGTCACGCCGCATATCATCAGCCAGATTGTAGAGTACGCCCAAGATCGTAAAGGGGTGATGATCTTCGCCGCCACCGTCGAGCACGCCCGCGAGATCCACGGCCTGCTGCCGAACGGCGAGGCCGCGCTGGTCAGCGCCGAAACGCCGCCCGCCGAGCGCGATGCGCTGATCGAGGCGTTCAAACAGCAGCAGCTGCGCTATCTGGTCAACGTAGCGGTATTGACCACCGGCTTCGACGCGCCGCACGTCGATCTGATCGCTATTCTGCGCCCGACCGAGTCCGTCAGCCTGTATCAGCAGATCGTCGGCCGCGGTCTGCGGCTGGCGCCCGGCAAGGAGGATTGCCTGATCCTCGACTACGCCGGCAACCCGCACGATCTGTTCACGCCGGAGGTCGGCGTCAGCAAGCCGCACGGCGACAGCCAGCCGGTGCAGGTGTTCTGCCCGGCCTGCGGCTTCGCCAACCTGTTCTGGGGCAAGTGCACCGAGAATGGCGACATCATCGAGCACTACGGCCGCCGCTGTCAGGGCTGGCTGGAAGACGACGACGGCCACCGCGAACAGTGCGATTACCGCTTCCGGTTCAAGAGCTGCCCGCACTGCGGCGCGGAGAACGACATCGCCGCGCGCCGCTGCCATCAGTGCCAGGAGGTGCTGGTCGATCCCGATGACATGCTGAAGGCGGCGCTGAAGCTGAAAGACGCGCTGGTGCTGCGCTGCGGCGGCATGGAATTGCAGAGCGGCCGCGACGACAAGGGCGAATGGCTGAAGGCCACCTATTACGACGAGGACGGCACCAGCATCAGCGAGCGTTTCCGCCTGCAAACGCCGGCGCAGCGCAAAGCGTTCGAAATGCTGTTCCTGCGCCCGCACCAGCGCGCGCCGGGCGTGCCGTTCGCCTGGCACACCGCCGCCGACGTGCTGGCGCAACAGCAGGCGCTGCGCCATCCGGATTTCGTGGTGGCGCGCAAGCGCGGGCAGTTTTGGCAGGTGCGCGAGAAAGTGTTCGATTATCAAGGCCGTTTCCGCCGCGCCAATCAGTTGGCCTGAGCGAACGGCCCTCAATCTGGGCAGGTTTTCGTTGCCCTGCAGGCGGCTTTCCGTTAAAATGCCGCGCGCTTTACCTGGGCCTGCCCAGCGTTAAAGCGGAATTCCGAACTTGCTACTTGGGTCGCCTGTAGCAGGGTAAATTTTCTTTTAAGAGAAAAAACAATGTTCACTATCAATGCAGAAGTACGTAAAGACCAGGGTAAAGGTGCGAGCCGCCGCCTGCGTGCAGCAAACAAATTCCCAGCTATCGTTTACGGTGGCAAAGAAGCTGCAGTTTCCATCGAATTGGACCATGATTCTGTCAAGAACATGGAAGCTAAACCAGAATTCTACAGCGAAGCAGTAACTCTGGTTATCGACGGTAAAGAAACCAAAGTTAAGGTTCAGGCTGTACAGCGTCACCCGTTCAAGCCAAAACTGGCTCACATCGACTTCGTTCGCGTTTAATCGCTACGTTTTCGAACCTTTCGGGACGCCGAAATAAAGAACGCCGCAATTGCGGCGTTTTTTATTGTCTGCGATTCGGCGCGCTTACTTGCCGCTGCCGGTCCGGCGCTGCAGCTGATCGCGCAGATTCGGCGGCGTGCCTCTGATGGTCAGGGTGTCGGTGGCCGCATCCCAGAAAATGCGCTCGCCCAGCAGCATGGCGTCGAAGTTCAGGCTGATACCGCCGCCGCTGCCGGCGAATTTGGTTAGTTGGCGCAGCGTGCCGCGATCCGCCGGGAAGCTCTCTTCCAGCTCATACCCTTGCTCGCTGGAGAACTGCATGAAGTCTTTCTCGCCGACCGGCGACAGCTCCTGCGACAGCGCCTGCAGCTCAATCTCTTCGCCCGCCTGCAGCTGTTCGTTGCAGTAGCTGTACACCTGCTGGCGCACCGACTGGCGCTCGTTCTTGTCCAGCTGCGCATCGGCGCAGTAGTCGTCCACCGCCTGCAGCAGCCCACGGTTTTGCGCCTTGGCGTCCAACCCTTCGGACGCCGCCAGGAAATCCATGAAGAAGTCGGCGACCTTGCGGCCCACGCGCCCGCGCAGGAAGGTCAGGTAGCGGGTCGATTCCGGGTTGGTTTCCCATTCGGTCAGATCGATGCGCGCGACGATATCGGCGTTGTTGATGTCCAGATAGTGGGTGGTGTTGATATCCAGCTCTTCGTTGACGCGCATGCTGTTACGGCTGTTCAGCACCGCGATCAGCAGATACTCCACCGCCAGATAACGGTATTGGCCAAACAGCACCACGCCGCCTTCGGCGAACGGATACTTCGCCAGTTCGTCGCGCAGGCGGCCAGTCGCCGCGCGGCTGAAGGCCAGAAAGTCCTTATCGTCCTTGCGGCAGGTGCGCAGCGCTTCCGCCAGCTCGCTGCCTTCGTTGAACAGGCCCAAGGCCTTGCTCTTGGCGCTATAGACGCGATGCAGTTCCGTCATCATTTCTTCCACCGCCGCGTTGGTGGGAAGCAAGGAATCGCGCAGCACCACGTCCAGCGTTTGCTCGTCGCGTTTCACCAACTGGTGCAGAGCGATCTGGTCGATATCCAGACTCATGGTAAATCCTCCTGTTCTTTAGGCGCGTATTCAAACACTGAAGGCCCCGCCCTGCAATACTAAAAACCGCGGCAAACCGGAAAGGCGCTGCGAGGGGCAGCCCCGGCGCGGGCGAACAATTTCCCGAATGACAGGAGGTGATAAAAGAGCGGAAAATCACTGCCCTATACGGTAAGATAGGGCACTTTGCAGATTACTAAGCGCAATTTTATGCCACAATCATCCCGTTACAGTGACGAACACGTTGAACAACTGCTCTCAGAGCTGGTCAATGTTCTGGAAAAACACCATACCCCCACCGATCTTTCCCTGATGGTGCTGGGCAATATGGTCACTAATTTGATCAACACCAGCGTTGCCCCCGCGCAGCGGAAAACCCTGGCGAGATCGTTCGCGGAAGCCCTGCAGGCTTCTGTCCGTGAAGATAAAGCACATTAATATTGACTTATGGTGACAAACCGTCAGCGTTATCGTGAAAAAGTCTCCCAGATGATCAGCTGGGGGCACTGGTTCGCCTTATTCAACATTTTGCTCGCCCTTGGGCTGGGCAGCCGTTACCTGTTTGTCACCGACTGGCCCGCATCCCTGCTGGGCCGGGTTTATGCCTTTGTCAGCCTGCTGGGGCATTTCAGCTTTATCGTGTTCGCCGGCTATTTGCTGGTGATCTTCCCGCTCACCTTCGTGGTGATGTCGCAGCGGCTGCTGCGATTTATTTCCGCCGCGCTGGCCACCATCGGGCTCACGCTGTTGCTGGTCGACAGCGAAGTGTTCTCCCATTTCCACCTGCACCTCAATCCGGTGGTGTGGGATCTGGTGGTCAACCCGGACCAAAGCGAACTGTCGCGCGACTGGCAACTGATGTTCATCTGCGTGCCGGCGATCTTCCTGGTGGAGATGCTGTTCGCCACCTGGAGCTGGCAGAAGCTGCGCAGCCTGAACCGCCGCCGCTTCGGCAAACCGCTGGCGGCGCTGTTTATCAGCGCCTTTTTCGCGTCGCACCTGATTTACATCTGGGCCGACGCCAACTTCTATCGCCCGATCACCATGCAGCGAGCCAACCTGCCGCTCTCGTACCCGATGACCGCGCGCAAGTTCCTCGAAAAACACGGCCTGCTCGACCAGCAAGCGTATGAGCGCCGCCTGATGCAACAGGGCAATCCGGAAGCGGTGGCAGTAGAGTATCCGCTCAGCGATCTCAGCTACGGCGATAAAGGCAGCGGCTATAACCTGCTGATGATCGTGGTGGACGGCATTCGCGCCAAAGACGTGGCGCAGGACATGCCGGCGCTGACGCGCTTCGCCCAGGAAAACGTGCGTTTCAGCGATCATTACAGTTCGGGCAACCATGCCGATACCGGGCTGTTCGGCCTGTTCTACGGCATTTCCCCGACCTATCTGGACAGCGTGCTCGCCGGCCGCAAGCCGTCGGCGCTGATCGCTGCGCTCGGCGATCGGGGCTACCAGCTGGGGCTGTTCTCCTCCGATGGCTTCAACGCCAGCCTGTACCGTCAGGCGCTGTTGACCGACTTCTCGCTGCCGACGCCGGCGCCGCAAAGCGACGCGCAAACCACGCAGCAATGGCAGCGTTGGCTGGCCGATCAGGGTAGCAAAGAGCCGTGGTTCTCCTATATCAGCTTCAGCGGCGCCGAGGCTGTCGAAGGCGACAAAACCCCGGCTCCGGCCGACTTTATTCGGCGCTATCGCACCGGCGCGCAAGACGTGGACGCCCAGATAGCCCAGGTGCTGGACACCCTGAAACAGCGCGGCCTGCTGGATAAAACCGTGGTGGTGATCACCGCCGAGCACGGCGTCGAGTTCAACGACAGCGGCAAAGGCCAATGGGGCGCCGGCACCGGCTTCAACCAGGCGCAGCTGCAGGTGCCGTTGGTGATCCACTGGCCGGGCACCCCGGCGCAGACCATCAGCAAGCTGACCGGCCATAACGACGTGATGCGCACCCTGATGCAACGATTGCTGCACGTGAAGACCGCGCCGAAAGACTATTCGCAGGGCGAAGATCTGTTCACCGCCCAGCGCCGCAACGACTGGATCGCTACCGGCGATGGCAATCAGCTGGTGATCATCACGCCGACGCAGACGCTGATGCTGGACAACAGCGGCAACTATCGCGTCTACGATCAGAACGGCGATGAAATAAAAGACGAGAAACCGCAGCTTGCTCTGCTGTTGCAGGTGCTGACCGATGTAAAACGCTTTATCGCCAACTAACTGCTTAAAACTAAAGCAATCAAGAGGCGAGGCGCTTGCATTAACATCGGGAATCGGTAGTATGATTTTTCATAGCGTCGGCATGTAGCGCAGCCTGGTAGCGCACCGTCATGGGGTGTCGGGGGTCGGAGGTTCGAATCCTCTCATGCCGACCAAATTCAAAAAAACCTGCTGTTACAGCAGGTTTTTTTTCGTCTGCAAACTGAGAGGATGAGAATCTCCGAAGGAGGTTTGAGCCGAACGCAGTGAGACCACGTTGCTTTAGCAACGGCCCGCAGGGCAAGCATCGAAGATGCGCATAATCCTCTCATGCCGACCAAATTTAAGAAAACCTGCTGTTACAGCAGGTTTTTTTTCGTCCGTCGTTTACGCGGAAAGCTTGACGATCGCCGCTGGAATCCCCTGGCGCACCGCCGCACCGGTCACCCAGTCCAGCCAGGTGTTCGGCACTTCGCGCGTCGGATCGGCAAACCCCAGATCGTTGAGATTGATGCCGGCGGCAATGCGCTTATCCATCGCCAGCGGCTCGCCGTCCAGGTAGTGCTGGCTGGCGCCCATCTCCCGGTGGCCGTAGCCGTGTTCCACCGCGATCACGCCGGGCATCACACCCGCCAGCAGACTGATCTGCGCCTCCCGGCTGCCGCCCGGGGTGCTGATACTCACCCAATCACCGTGTTGAACGCCGAAACGCGCCCCGTCCGCCGGGTTCAGCGCCACCAGGTTCACCGGCTTCACGTCGTGCAGGCGCCGGATCACCGCGGTGGAGCTGCTCATCACATTGGATTTGAAGGACATCAGCCGCAGCGGCCACTGCCGCTCAGGGTAGAGTTCTTCCACCGCGCGGCCGTCCGACAAACGCGCCGGGTAGCAGGTTGGGCAGCCGCTGAAACGCTCGCCGGTAATCGCATGCCGGTGCTTAGCCACTTCCGCATTCCAGATCTGCAGCGGCTTCTCCCAGCGGTTGCCCACGCTGCCGTCGCGGCGGCCGCTGTCATGACCGGCGAAGCGGCCGCCGCGGCTGTAGATAAACGCCACGCGGCCGATCTCATCGGCGCGCAGCGTCTGCGCAAGCTGCGGCAACAAGCGATCGACGCCGCTCAGCGCCAGTTCTTCCTCCCTCACGGCCGGCACCGGCGCCTTGCCGGCAAACGCCACGTTGGCGGCGGCGCGCAGATAATAATCCTCGGCGCGGTTGAGCGGCAGCAGCCCGCCCCGGCCGTCGCCGATAGCGCGATCGCCGAACCCCGGCAGCGCCAGGCGTTTGGCGACGGCGATGCAAAACGCCTCCATGGAGATCGGCTGCCCTTGCGCCGTTTTCGCGGTCGCCGGCGTCACTATCGGCCAGCGCGCAGTGGTGGCCTTGCTGGCGACGCCGCCCCAGGGGGCGCTGAATCCCCAGCTCTCAAAGTTATGGGTGTCCGGGACGATATAGTCGGCCAATGCCGTCGTTTCGTTGATAAACGCATCGATGGCGATAAACAGCGGCAAACGCGCCGGATCTTTCAGCCGCTCTTCCGCCACGCCGCGCAACCCGGCGATACCGTACAGGGGGTTGGTCATGTTCGAGATCCAGGCTTTCAGCCCGTACGGATATCCCGCCAGCGCCGACGTCAGCAGCTCGGTCAACTGCCCGGCGACGAACGGATACCAGGGCGCCCTGGCCGGCCAGGGCGAAACGCCCGCCGCCACTTTTTCGCGGTATTCGTCGGAGGTTTCATAGGCGGCCTTGCTGCGCGCGATATTCAACCCCTTCGGTTTTACCAGGCCGGGAAACTCGACCAGGTTATAGCGCGGCCCCTCGGCGAAACCGTTGAATTTGCCGCCGCCGACGAACACCCCGCCCGCCAGGCTCAGGTTACCGATCAACACATTGAGCATCATCACCGACCAGGTATTGTAAAACCCGTTCGCCGCCATCATCCCGCCATGGGCGATCACCGCCGCCTTGCGCCCGTGGGCGGTAAAGGCCTCGGCCAGCGCCGCGATGCGCGCCACCGGTACGCCACATTCCCGGCTGTAGGCTTCCGGCGACAGCTTGTCGGCCGCCTCTTTCAGACACTGAAAGCCGCTCTTCACCGCCACCTGCGCGCCGTCGTGCAGCGTCACCGTGCGGGTTACCCACAGCTCGGCGCTGTCGCACGTCTCGGCCGCCACCAGTTCCCCCGCGCCGTTGACCACCAGCGGCGACGCCGACTCCGCGCCGTTCAGATGGGCCAGCGTCAGATGCTGCCCCGCCAACGGGTGCTCGCTCTCGGCGATCACCAGATGCGTGGCGTTGGTCCAGCTCTTCTCGCCGGCGCGTTGCATGGCGGCCTCCGACGGGATGGCGAGATAACCGGCCTGATAACGCCGATTGTCGAGGATCCAACGGATCATCGCCATCGCCAGCGCCGAGTCGGTGCCCGGCAGTATCGGGATCCAATGGCCATGATCGTCCGCCAGCGTGGTGGTCAACGGCAGCGCCGGCGCCACTACCGCGTAGCGGAATTCGCTGCGCAATCTGGCGCTGGCCAACTGCCGGGCCTGACGCTTGAACGGGTTGCCGGACTGCGCCGGCGAGGTGCCCATAAACAGCGCGAATTCGACCTGTTCCCAGTCCGGTTTCACGTGCGGGTTCTTGTCCAGATCGTTCATCAACGCGCCGGAGCCGGCGCGGTAGGCCAGCCCGCAGTAAGCGCCGTGCGCGCCGAAGTTTTTGCTGCCGAAGCTGTTCTGGGCGAAGCGTCGCAGGAAGCTGTCGCGCCCGTCATCACCGGCGTTGGTCACCAGCAGCTGGTTGGCTTTCGGCCCCAGCCCCGGCTGTCGGGCATCGATCGGCGTTTCCAGATCGCGGATCGCCCGCAGGCCGTCCACATGCCCCTCGCCGAACAGATCGCCGCCCTCCACCACTTCGGCGATCAACTGCTCGAAGCTGATGCGCTGCCACTTGCCCTCGCCGCGTTTGCCGACGCGTTTCATCGGCTCCAGCACGCGCAGCGGGCTGTAAAGCCCCTCCAGAAGCGTAGCGCCCCGCGCGCAGGCGGTGGAACGCGCGTCGAGGCCGCTCTCCCCGCCCAGCTGCGCCAACGCGTCCTGCAGCGGCAACGCAGAATCGAGGTGCCGCTCCTGAGACAGCGGATGATACGGGTTGCCGGCGATACGCAGTACCCGGTCGGTCTGCCTGTCCACCCGTATCCGCACGCCGCATTGCGTCCAGCAACCGAAGCACTGGGTCATCGAGATGGCCTGCTGCGGATTGCCTTGCCATTCCGGCATAGCCCGCCCTTCGGGCTGCAGAGAGTTGCCGTTGATGCGATCCAGAGTCACGCGCCCTGAGGTGCCGTGAATCAAGCCGTCGATCGCCCGTTTGGCGACCTCGCGATAGCTCAGGCCGAAAGCGGACAGCCCGCCGAAGGCCAGGCCCACTTTCAACCACTGACGCCGGGTGAGTTTAGCCATGTTGTTTTCTCCGCAGTAAAAACGCCTGTGCTTCACGCACCATGATCATTAACGCCAGCCACAGCCCGAAAGTGCCGACGATCGCCAGCAAGCCATCGGTACCAAGCGGCAGGCTATAGGGGGAATAAGACGCGTTGTATTTCGGGATGGTTTGCACTTCGATCAACAGCGTCCAGCGCATCAGCCAGCTCAGCCCCAGCGCGCCGGCCACCAGCAGCGGCGCGCCGCCGCGCGGCAAACGTCGATAGGCCGCCCAGGCGGCCCACGCCAGCGCCAGCCCCCACAGCGCGATCCAGCCGGCAGCATACTGGCGCGCCGTCGCCTGCGTCTGCAGCCAGTGGCGTACCGCCGCGCCGGATAGCGTATCGCCGCACACCCACAGCAGGATCGCCCCGCCGAGCGGCAGCAGCGTCAGCAGCATCCCGCGCGCCAGCGGCGCCTGCAGGCCGGGCCGTTTGCGCATCGCCAACAGCAACAGAGCCAAGAGCGCCTGCAGCGCGCTGAGGAACATCACGATCGGAAATGCGTAGCTGAACCAGATTGGGCGGGCGCGCACGACGGAAACCTCGCGCCCGGTGTACAACAGCAGGCCGATAGCCACCAGCGCGCAGGCGGGCGCGATCCCACGCAACAGCGCAACCGGTCTGCCCGTCAGCCGTGTAAATTCAATCGCGATAAACCACAGGCCGATCAGCAAGGTAAACAACGGCAAGAACAGCGCGCCCCACGGCATCCACGACCAGGGCGTCGGGTAGGCGTAAAAATGCCAGAAACGGGCGGTTTGATGCAGATCGGCGGTCAACGCCAGCGGCGCGGTGATGGCGCACGTCAGCCCGATAAACAGCGCCGCGCGCTCCAAATGTGCGGCGTTGTCTCCACCGCGCCAGCGCCACACGCAGGCCAGCAGCGCGGCGCAGGCGGCAATGCCGATAAAGAAGAAATATTGCACGGCCCACGGCAGCCAGCTCACCGCCTGCGGCTGGCTCAAAACCTCTGCGATCATCAGTTGGCGGCTCATCGTCCCTCTCCCCATAAGGCGACCTGCGCCCGCCCCGGCAGCGGCGTGACGAAGGCATCATCCAGCCCCAGATAAAACACGTGGGGCGCGGTTTGGTTCTCCGGCTTGAGGACTTTGATCTCGGCCTCGTGACGCCGCAGCAGCTTGCTCAGCGTGCTGTGCGGATCGCGCATATCGCCGATGATCCGCGCCCCGCCCACGCACGACTCCACGCATGCCGGCAGCAATCCCGCCTCCAGCCGGTGTACGCAGAAGGTGCATTTGTCCGCCGTTTGGGTGGCGTGATTGATAAAACGGGCATCGTACGGGCAGGCCTGCACGCAATAGGCGCAACCCACGCAGCGTTTGTTGTCGACCACCACGATCCCGTCCTCGCGCTGGAAGGTGGCCTGCACCGGGCACACCGGTACGCAGGGCGGGTTGTCGCAGTGGTTGCACAGCCTGGGCAGCAGCACGTTGGTCGCCACCGCTTCGCCTTCGAGACTGACCTGGTACTGGTTTACCGTGGTGCGGAACTCGCCGTGCGGCGTCTGGTTTTCAATGGCACAACTGACGGTACAGGCCTGGCACCCAACGCAGCGCCGCAGATCGATCAGCATCGCGTAGCGGCGGCTGGCATCCCCCTCGCGCCGCGTCGGCGCTAACGTCAGCCCGGCCTCCGCCACGGGGATCAGCGAAGCCCCCGCCGTCAACACGCCCAGCCGCTGCAAAAACTGCCGTTTACCGAAATCCATGCGCCTCTCCCATGCCCTGGGCATCATCCCGATCACGCTATTGATGCCCGTTAGATGAATAAACAATGTCGATGATTTACAGTGTAAAAATGACATTGGGCTCAGCTCTATTGTGGTTAACCACATACCGAACCCAACGTTGATCTAAAACAAGTGGCGGCAGGCAAATTGCCCATCAGGAGGGGCCGTGAGGGTCGTGTTATTACTGCTGTTCAGTCTCGGCTGGGGGATGGCGGCACAGGCGGGCGAGTGGTCGGTCGGCGTGCTGGCGATGCGCGGCGATGCGGCGACCGAGCGTGACTGGCAGCCGCTGATCGACAGGCTCAACGGCAGCGTCGGCGGAGAACGCTTCCGCCTGCGGCCGCTCGATCTGGCGCAGATGCGCGAAGCGGTCAATCGGGGCAGCGTGCAGTTCGTGGTCACTAATCCGGCGCAGTTTGTGCAGCTGAACAGCCACTATCATCTGCGCTGGCTGGCGTCGTTGCACGCCGCCAACGGCGATCGGGCAACGGGCAACATCATCGGCAGCGTGATTCTGGTGCGGCGCGACAGCGGCATTACGACGCCGCAGGCGCTGATGGGAAAAACGGTGGGCGCCATCGATCCGCAGGCCTTCGGCGGCTATCTGACCGGCTATAAGGCGCTCAGCGACGCCGGCATACGGCCCGAGCGCGATTTTCACCTGCGCTTTACCGGTTTCCCTGCCGACGCCCTGCTCTATCTGTTGCGCGAGCGCGCCATTCAGGCCGCCATCGTCCCGGTCTGCCTGCTGGAGAAAATGAGCAAGGAAGGCCTGATCAACCCGGCGGATTTTCGCCCGCTGCTGCAACAAGCCACGTCGGCTCCCTGCGTCACCAGCACGCCGCTTTACCCCAACTGGTCGTTCGCCGCCCTGCCCGGCCTGGATAACTCACTGGTGGATGCGGTGGCGAGAGCCTTGCTGACCGCACCGCCCCAGTCTCCCTTCCTGTGGGGCGCACCGGCCTCGACCAGCGAGGTGGAAGCGCTGCTGCGCGCCGTCAATCAGCACCCGGAACAGCGGCGGCTGTGGCTGGATATCAAGAGCTGGCTGATCCAGCATCAGACGGCCGTCGGCCTGTCGCTGGCGCTGCTGGCGCTGTTGATCGTCAACCATATCTGGATCGCGCTGCTGGTGCGCCGACGCGGGCGACAGCTGCTCCGCGCCGACGAGCAACTGCGGCGGCAGGAACGGGCGCTGGAAAACACCAGGCAGCTGAACGTGCTGGGGGAGATGGCCTCCGGCTTCGCGCACGAGCTCAACCAGCCGCTGGCGGCCATTCGCCACTATGCGCAGGGGTGCCTGATCCAACTGCGCAACACGGACGCCGGGCATCCGCTGCTGGGGCCGCTGGAAAATATCGACCGGCAGGCGCAGCGCGGCGGCGAGACGATTCATAACCTGCGCCAGTGGGTGCAGCCCACCGCGGAGGCGATAGACCAAACGCGCTGGCGCCCCACCGCGGTAAGCGAAACCGCCGAGCGGGTGTGGACGCTGCTGCGCCTGACGCAACGCTATCCCGACCTGACGTTGTTCAATAACGTGGCGCCTTCGCTGACGCTAACCCTGCCGCCGGCGCTGCTGGAACAGTTGCTGGCGAACCTGCTGCTGAATGCGGCGCAGGCCGGGGCCAATGCCGTCTGGCTTTCCGCCGCCAAGAGCGAACGGGCGATGGAGTTGCATCTGCAGGACAACGCGGGCGGCATGACAACGGCCGGGCTGGAACAGGCTTTTCGCCCCTTCAACACCACCAAGGCCGGCGGCATGGGGCTGGGGTTAGCCATTTGCCGGCGCCTTGCCCGCTATGGCGGCGGCGAAATCCGCCTGGCTAACCGCCCGGCTCCCGACAGCCGCAACGGGCTGTGCGTAACGCTGCATTTCATATTGGATAACGAGGAAAACCATGTCGCTAATTTATCTGGTGGATGATGACGTCGCCGTCACCGACGCCTGCCATTTTTTGCTGACCAGCCTCGGCCACGGCGTGCAATGCTGGAATGACAGCGCCGATTTTCTGGCGCAGGCGGACCTGTTTCAGACCGGGATCGTCTTGCTGGACATGCGGATGCCGAAGCTCGATGGTCACCAGGTTTACGGGGAGCTGCGCCGCCGCGGCAGCACGCTGGCGGTGGTGTTCCTGTCCGGCCATGGCGACGTGCCGATGGCGGTGGAGCAGATGAAGTACGGCGCGGTGGACTTCCTGCAAAAACCGATCGCCGCTGAACCGCTGATCGCCGCCCTCGAACGGGCGCAGCAGGTCTCCGCCGAGGCCTGGCAACGCCATGAAACTTGCGGCCGCTACCGCACGCTCACGCCGAAAGAACGCGACATTGCGCAGCTGGTGGTGCGGGGCATGATGAACAGGGAAATGGCTGAGCGGTTGAATATCGCCCTGCGCACCGTGGAGGTTCACCGGGCAAAAGTGATGGAGAAAATGCAGGCCGCCAGCCTGGCGGAATTGGTGATTCAGCTGCAGGATTTACCGCACACCGCGCAAGAATGAACGCATCATGCAAAATTCCGCGCCCCCTCTTGCCAACCGGTCTTCCTCAGGCCAGAATACTGTACATTAAATCAGTACTTACAGGTGAGACATGTTTGTAGAATTGGTATACGACAAACGCAACGTCGCTGGGTTACCCAACGCCGCCGAGATTATTCGCAACGAGCTGGAAAAACGCGTGCATGCACTGTTCCCGGAAGCTGACGTGCGCGTGAAGCCGATGCAGGCCAACGGCCTGAACTCCGACGCCAGCAAAAGCGATCGTGAGAAGCTGAACCGAATGTTGGAAGAGATGTTCGAAGAAGCGGATCAGTGGCTGGTCACTGATATTTGAACCCTATCTGATAGCCGGCTCGTCCACCGGCTATATTTCTGCCAGAATAAGCCACATCCCCCCCAATCCCTCAGTGATAAATGCCCTAGGTTCCAAGCTCCGTGCGGCTGATAAAACCCCGGCTATAGGTTAATACCTATACTGTTTGTTCCTGCGGCAAGTGTAAAGCTCATAACAAAAAGCCCCAGCATCGCTGCTGGGGCCTCTGTCATGGTGCCGGCTACCGGAATCGAACTGGTGACCTACTGATTACAAGTCAGTTGCTCTACCTACTGAGCTAAGCCGGCTGAATTTGGCGGAAGGACAGAGATTCGAACTCTGGGAGCTGTTACACTCGACGGTTTTCAAGACCGTTGCCTTAAACCACTCGGCCATCCTTCCAATGGGCGCTGATATTAGCGATACCGTTATGAAATGTCTATCGTTTTGATGCAAAAAAATGGCATGGGCGGCGCAGTTGCCTAAACTTCAGGCCTTAAACGCTTAAAAAATGAAAAGCCCCGCGCAAGCGAGGCTTTTTTGGTCGGCCGAAACGCGATTATTTCGGCTGAGAATCGTAGTCTGAACAGGTTTGATAGCCCTTGTTCATGACATGGCCCGTGTCGTTGTAGCTGACAAAGTACGTCTGCACCTTGCCGTCGCGCGGCGCCACCGCATAGGTGTCGCAGGTGCCCTGCGCATGGATCAGCGTAGCGGACGTCGACGGCGGACCGGCGATAGCCCGCACCTGCTGCTTGGTCATCCCTACTTTGACATCGCTGACCACCGGCTCATTGACATAACTGGCTGCACGATCATAGGTGGTGCAACCGGCAAGAATGGAAAATACCGCCGCGGTGCCGACGGCCAAAACCAACTTCTTCGTCATAGCTTGTCCTCTTGGAGTGCATTTGTTGTTCCCTAAGTCTAGAAGCGGGAAGGCTTTTCTACAAATTCCCCTTTGTCGATCGGTGCGCTTTTGCACCCTAGAGGCCATCGCCGGCGCGCCAGCAGATTCAAAAACCGAAATCGCTCAGCGCTGGAACATCGTCCGGGCGCCGGCCGAGCGGCCAATGAAAACGCCGATCCTGTTCGCGAATCGGCATGTCGTTGATGCAGGCATGGCGGTTGATCATCAGCCCCTCCTGATTGAACTCCCAGTTTTCATTGCCGAAGCTGCGATACCAGTTGCCGGAATCGTCGCGCCATTCATAGGCGAAACGCACCGCGATGCGCGCGCCGTCAAACGCCCACAGCTCCTTAATCAGCCGATACTCCAGTTCTTTCGCCCATTTGCGTTGCAAAAAGCCGACCACCGCCGCGCGACCGTCGACAAACTCCGCGCGGTTACGCCAGTGGGTATCGAAGGAATACACCTGCGATACGCGTTCGGGATCGCGACTGTTCCAGGCATCCTCCGCAAGTCGCACCTTCTCGATGGCGGATTCGCGGGTAAAAGGCGGCAATGGGGGTTTAATGCTCATGTTCATCTCCTGAGTGAAGGCATGTAGACAACTCTGTCTACACCTTTACGCTAGCGCAAGTAGACAGAGTTGTCTACAATCACTCGAAAATAGCCCCGGAGAAAATGATGACCGCCGATCTCAACGCCTTGCCCGCCCGCCAGCGCATCCTGCTGACGGCGCACGATCTGTTTTATCAAGAAGGGATCCGCGCCACCGGTATCGATCGCATCATCAAAGAATCGGGCGTGACCAAAGTGACCTTCTACCGCCACTTTCCCAGCAAGAACGATTTGATTACGGCGTTTTTGACCTATCGCCATCAGCAGTGGCTCAGCTGGTTCAGCACATCACTGGCCCGCCATGTGGCGCAGACCGGCGGGTTGCTGCCGGCGCTGGTACCCTGCCTGGCGGAATGGTTCGACGATCCGCGCTTTCGCGGCTGCGCGTTTATCAATACTGCGGTGGAGATAGCCGATCTGCTGCCGGAAAGCCTGCACATCGCCGGCCGGCATAAACGGCAGATGGCGGATGAACTGGCGCGCCACCTGCCCGCCGGGCCGCAGCAGGAACAGCGGGCGGCAATGCTGGCGATGCTGATCGACGGCGCCATCGTCAGAGTGCAGATAGAGCGGCAACCGCAGGCCGCGCTGCAGGTGCTGAATGCCGCGTTGGACATGTTGGCGCAAGGCGGGTTCGATCAGTAATTGGCCCAGATGCCCGGCGTCACCAGTTCCAGCAGGTGGGTGTCGGGATCGCGAAAATAAATGCTCTCCCCGCCGTGTTCCCAGCGCATTCGCCCCTCAATCTCCACACCGTTGGCCACCAGATGCCGTTCCCAGTGCGGCAGTTGCTCTTTCGCCACCGCCAGCCCGATATGCGCCGGCCCCACGCCATCGTGCGCGGGAATAAACCCGGTCGGATACTGCGCCCCGCGCAGCGAATCGCCCTCGATAAACAGCAACAGTACGCTCCGATCGCCGACGTTATAGGCGCGAAACCGTTCATTGGCGACCATTGCCGGCAGCTTCAGCACCTGCCGGTAAAAAGCGTCCGCGCGTTCAATGTCGCTGACGTACAGCACCGTTTCGATCACCTTATCGATCTTGAGTTCCATATCACCTCCGTTCTGTTTGCTGTACTGACAGCGTAGGCCGAACGGAGGCGATCCGAAGCGCTTCCCATGCCGACAACGGATCAATCCGTGCTTTTTACCGGCAAAAAAAACGCGGCCCGAAGGCCGCGCTGTGTCATTCACACGCTGGTGCTTAGAACTGGTAAACCAGGCCCACGGCAACCACGTTGTCGGTGTTGATGCCGGCAGCGTCGGTGAAATCGTTGTTGTCCACCAGGTTGATTTTGTAATCAACATAGGTAGACATGTTTTTGTTGAAGAAGTAGGTCGCACCCAGGTCGACGAATTTGACCAGATCTTGATCGCCGTAGTCCTTGCCGTTGCCGGCGCGGCCCAGGTTTTTACCTTTGGTCTGGTTATAGCCCACGAACGGACGCAGACCGAAGTCGAACTGGTAGTGCGCGTAGGCTTCGAAGCTCTGCGCCTTGTTGGCGTAGCCATAAACGCTGCTGTCGGAACTGCCGAAACGCGCCGCGTTGTAGGACTGGGTGAACATCACCGCCAGGTAAACGTCGTTGGCGTCATATTTCAGACCGCCGGAGTAACCTTCCGCCTTGTCGCCGCGGCCCATAATATTGCGGTACGCGCCGGCGCCGTTCTGCTCGCTGGTGCGGCGAGAGTTGAAGAAGGCGCCCGCGGCGCTGATGCCGTAGCCCATGTCATAGCTCATGGACATGCCGTAGCCTTCGCCGTTTTGGCCCAGGACGTCACGACCGTTGTTGGTCTCTTCGCCGTTGCCGTTTTTACCCTGGTACTGCAGGGCGAAGTTCAGGCCGTCAACCAGACCGAAGAAGTCGTTGTTACGGTAGGTCGCCAGGCCGCTGGAACGCTGGAACATGAACTGGTCGGCGCCGTAGGTCATACCGTCGAACTCAGGCTGCAAGTCGGTATACGCCGCGACGTCGTACAGCACGCCGGTGTTACGGCCGTAGTCGAAGGAGCCGTAGTCGCCGAATTTCAGACCGGCGAAGCCGTAACGGGTGAAGTTCTTGTTGTCCTGGTTTTCAGCGTGGTTCAGGTTCGCCTGATATTCCCACTGGCCGTACCCGGTCAGCTGATCGCTGATTTGCGTTTCGCCGCGCAGGCCAAAACGCATATAAGACTGATCGCCGTCCACGCCGTTGTTGCTGGAGAAATAGTGAAGACCGTCGACTTTACCGTACAAATCCAGTTTATTACCGTCTTTGTTGTAGATTTCCGCCGCGCCTGCTGTGCCTGCAACCAGCAGTGCGGGTACCATCAGAGAGAGTACTCGAAGTTTCATCGTTATTATCCTCGTTAATTATGTCGAGCTACGGCCACTGCCCTTTTCGAGCATTATTAGCACGACTGTGCATTACCATTCTGGTAACAAGGGTTATATTAATCCAGAAAGAAAATGATACCAAGTATCCGATAGTGTTTCAGTGTAATTAATAAAGGTTTCGAAATGTAAATACACGCGAACTTTCACAAAACCTTACAGACAAACAAAATAAAGCACTTAAAGACAAAGAATAGATTAATTGATAAAAAATCATGTAGTTATACATATCTTTAAGAAAAAAAAGCCAACCATACAATTGAGACGGGCAATAAGCACATTGTGCCAAAACGCGCCCCACACGCAGCCGCTATAATCACTTCGCTATCATCATTATTTTCATTATTACCTTCATTATCGGAAGATAATTTCTGCATTCCTTTTAACCGGCTTCTGGCCGGTTTTTTATTTCCCTCCATACTCCCCTCACAATTTCGACTCGCACAAATAGCAAGCAAATAAATAACCCAATGATATAGTTTCACTAATTTACCGCCGCACTAATTGCTAATCTTTTTCCTTATTTTAGCCTACAAATTGAGCTTGCTTTTCATTTCGTGCTTTATCTTGCCGATTATTTCCCGCCGCAGGCACAATTAGCCGCAGAGTTTCAGTTCTGGTAATCTGAAAAAAGCGCACTTTCAGCGAGTAAAATTCATGATGCCCTTTCAACCCGACGTGCTGTGGCGGCGGCTGCAAAGTTCCCCCTTCCGCGCTCGCTTCCGTTTAAATGCCAAAGACCAGGCTTATCTCGAGGGCAAGGGATTACCCCTTATCCTCAGCCATGCCCGCGATTTTATCGATCGCCGCCTGGCCGCCGCCCACCCTAAAAACGACGGCAAGCAAACGCCGATGCGTGGCCACCCGGTATTCGTCGCCCAGCACGCCACCGCCACCTGCTGCCGCGGCTGCCTGGAAAAGTGGCACGGCATACCGCAGGGCGTCGCACTGGACGAGCGGCAAAAGGACTATATTATCCAGGCTATCGCGCTGTGGCTGGTGCGCAGAGGCGGCGCCAGGGATATATCAGGCACGAATATTTTCGACCCGGATCGCGGATTGTGATAAAAACTGTCAGTAACTTTCACCATTCTTTTGACCCAAGATCCTGACGCTTACATGACAGCCACCTTGTGCAATGAACAGCAAACGCCCGGCGTTCCTCAACAGATCGCCACCCGTCTGGCCTTTTTCGTCGCCGGTCTCGGCATGGCCGCCTGGGCGCCGCTGGTCCCCTTCGCCAAAGCGCGCATCGGCATCGACGACGGCTCGCTCGGCCTGTTGCTGCTCTGTATCGGTGCCGGCTCCATGCTGGCGATGCCGCTGACCGGTTTCCTGACCGGCAAATTGGGCTGCCGCTCGGTGATTTTGATGGCGGGGCTGGGATTGTGCATCGATCTGCCGCTGCTGGCGCTGATGGACTCTCTCGGCGGCATGGCCGTGGCGCTGCTGCTGTTCGGTGCGGCGATCGGCATGATCGACGTAGCGATGAACGTTCAGGCGGTGATCGTCGAACGCGCCAGCGGCAAGGCGATGATGTCCGGCTTTCACGGTTTCTTCAGCATCGGCGGCATTGCCGGTGCCGGCGGCGTCAGCGCGCTGTTGTGGCTGGGGCTGACGCCGCTGCAATCCACCCTGCTGACCGTATTGGCGGTGATAGTGCTGCTGGCGCTCGCCAGCCGCCATCTGCTGCGTGAGAGCGGCGCCGACGACGGCGGGCCAATGTTCGTCTTGCCGCGCGGCTGGGTGATGTTCATCGGCATTCTTTGCTTCATTATGTTCCTGGCGGAAGGATCGATGCTCGACTGGAGCGCGCTGTTCCTCACCACATTGCGCGGCGTCGAACACAGCCAGGCCGGTCTGGGCTATGCGCTGTTTTCCATCACCATGACGCTCGGTCGCCTCAATGGCGATCGGGTAGTGAACTCACTGGGCCGCTACCGGGTGTTGCTGCTGGGCAGCCTGTGCGCCGCTCTCGGCCTGAGTCTGGCCATCGCCTTCAATCACGCCACCGTGTCGCTGGTCGGTTTCATGCTGGTCGGCCTGGGCGCCTCGAACGTGGTGCCGATCCTGTTCAGCGCTGCAGGCAACCAGCGCGACATGCCGGCCAATTTGGCGATCGCCTCCGTCACCACCGTCGGCTATGCCGGTATTCTGGCCGGCCCGGCGCTGATCGGCTTCATCGCTCAGTTTTCCAGCCTGACGGTGGCCTTCGCCTGCGTAGCCGCTCTGCTGTTGGCGGTGACCGCCAGCGCCAGGGCCGTCACTCGCTGATTCAGGAATGCGCAGTCACTATGCAAAATAAACAATTGACCATCAGCTCCAGCAACATTACCCGCTGCTTCCTGCTGTTTATCGTGCTGCTGACGATCGGCATCGGCCTGTATGGCTACAACTACACCAACGCCTGGCTGGCGGAAAAAAAGTACGCGCTGAACAGCATTGCCGGTTCGCTGCAAAAGCGCATCGATACCTACCGCTATATGACCTATCAGGTCTATGACAAATTTGGCAATGCGCCGGCGCAGAATGTCGATCCCGGTTTGCAGGAAACCCGCCTGCGGCCCGACGTCTATTATATCGAGAAACCGCACAAGAAAACCGACGCGGTGATCTTCGGCAGCCATGACGAGAGCACGCTGGCGATGATCGCCAACATCTCGGATTACCTGGACACCCGCTGGGGCGCCAAGACCGAAAACTACGCCATGTATTACCTCAATGGTCAGGACAACAGCCTCAGCCTGATCACCACTCAGCCGCTCAAAGAGCTGGCTTCGCGCTTTCGGGAAAGCTACCTGACCACCTCGGCGGACGAACGCCGCGCCGAGATGCTGCAGCAGGCCAATATGCTCGACGAGCGCGAGAGCTTTTCCGATCTGCGCAAGCAGCGCTTCCAGAACGCCTATTCGTTCTCGATTCGCACCACTTTCAATCAGCCAGGGCATCTGGCGACGGTGATCGCCTTCGACTTGCCGATCAACGACATCATTCCGGCCAATCTGGCCCGCGCCAATTTCCTGCTGCAGCCGGACGATGTCGATCTCGACGACAGCACCATCCCGGCGGAAACCGTCCTCGGCACCCATGCGACGATGAGCGGCGGCTGGGTGGAGTTCAGCGCCGCCCTGCCCAATGCGCCGCTGAAGGTGGTGTATCGCGTTTCGGCCATCAATCTGGCCATCGACCTGCTGCGCAACAACATCTGGCTGATCGCGGTCAACTTGCTGCTGCTGGCGCTGTCGATGCTGAGCATCTACTTTATCCGCCGCCAGTACATTCGCCCGAGCGAAAACATGGCGGTGGAACTGGAGGCCGAGCGCGCGCTGAATCAGGAAATCGTCTCCAGCCTGCCTTCCGGCCTGCTGGTCTACAGCTTCGCCAACAATGCGGTGATCGCCAGCAATAAAATCGCAGAGCACCTGTTGCCGCACCTCAGTCTGCAAAAGATCGCCCATATGGCCGAACAGCATCACGGGGTGATCCAGGCGACGGTCAACAACGAGGTGTATGAAATCCGCATCTTCCGCAGCCAGTTATCGCCGGACACCTACCTGTTCCTGATGCACGATCAGGATAAAGAGGTGATGGTGAACAAGCGGCTGCAGCAGGCACGGCGCGAATACGACAAAAACGTTCAGGCGCGCAAGCTGATGCTGCACAACCTGGGCATTGAGCTGAATCAGCCGGTACGCCAGATGCACGATCTGGTCGATCGTCTGCACGGCAGGCCGGATGAGGAACAGCAGCAGGCGCTGCTGGGCCAGCTGACGGCGGCGTCGGCTTCGGTGCTGGAATTGATCGATAACATCACCCTGCTGACCCGGCTGGAAACCCAGGACTGGCAACCCTCGCGCGAGCCGTTTAGCCCGACGGCGATGATCGACGAGTTGCTGTTGGAGGCCCTGCCCGCCCTTAATCAGAAGGGGCTGGCGCTGTTCAAGCATTTCCAGCTGGACGTCGAGCAGAACTATATCGGCGACGCCAACGCGCTGCGCAAGGTGATCTCGCTGCTGGTGCATTACGCCATTATCACTACCGCCTGCGGCAAGGTTACACTGGTTATCGACCATGAGCCCGAGCACCCTGACCGCCTGATTTTCCAAATCAACGACACCGGCTCCGGCATCTCCAACGAAGAGATCAGCAACCTCAACTATCCGTTCCTCAGCCAGACGCTGGTGGATCGCTTCAACCACGGTTCCGGCCTCACCTTCTTCCTGTGCAATCAGCTGTGCAAGAAGCTTAACGGCCAGTTGGACATTCGCAGCAAGGTGGATATCGGCACTCGCTACACCATTCGCGTCGCCATGGAGATGGAGAAAAAAGAGCCGCAGGAGCAGGAAAAACTGCTCGACGGCGTCACCGCCCTGCTGGACGTCACGTCGGATGAAGTGCGCGGCATCGTGACCCGTCTGCTGCAGGCCTACGGCGCCGACTGCCTCGTCGCCGACGATCGCGCGGTCAATCGTGATTATGACGTGCTGCTGACCGATAACCCGCAGAGAGCCGATGATTACACCCTGCTGCTGGCGACCGATGAGCCGGGTTGGCAAGCGCTGGATAAACGCTACATTCGGGTGAACTACAACCTGAACGGCGCATTAATCGACGCCGTGCTGATACTGATCGAACAGCAAATGGCCGCGCTGGAACAGGAAGAAAGCCCGCTTTCATTGAGTTCAGAAGATATCCAACTCTATGAAAAACAATTGAAATCAAGTGATTACTATGGGCTGTTTGTCGATACAGTACCCGACGATGTCAAAAAACTGTATACTGAGGCGGGCAGCAGTGATTTCAATGCGCTGTCACAAACCGCACATCGCCTGAAAGGCGTGTTTGCCATGTTAAATCTGCTTCCCGGCAAGCAGCTGTGCGAATCGTTAGAACAGCGCATCGCAGAAGGTGATGCGCCCGAGATCGAGAATAACATCAGTCAGATTGATTTTTTCGTCAGCAGACTGCTGAAGCAAGGTAGCCAACAACATGAATAACCTGAACGTAATTATTGCTGATGACCATCCTATCGTACTGTTTGGCATCCGGAAGTCACTTGAGCAAATTGAATGGGTGAATGTCGTTGGGGAGTTCGAAGACTCAACCGCACTGATCAACAATCTGTCCAAGCTGGACGCCAACGTGCTGATCACCGATCTGTCGATGCCGGGTGACAAGTATGGCGACGGCATCACGCTGATTAAGTACATCAAGCGTCACTATCCGCAGTTGTCGATCATCGTGCTGACCATGAACAACAACCCGGCGATCCTGAGCGCGGTATTGGATCTGGATATCGAAGGCATCGTGCTGAAACAAGGCGCGCCTACCGATCTGCCGAAGGCGCTGGCCGCCCTGCAGAAAGGCAAGAAGTTCACGCCGGAAAGCGTCTCTAAACTGCTGGAGAAGATCAGCGCCAGTGGCTATGGCGACAAACGCCTGTCGCCGAAAGAGAGCGAAGTGCTGCGCCTGTTCGCCGAAGGTTTCCTGGTGACCGAGATCGCCAAGAAGCTCAACCGCAGCATCAAAACCATCAGCAGCCAGAAGAAATCGGCGATGATGAAGCTGGGCGTCGAGAACGACATCGCCCTGCTCAACTACCTCTCTTCCGTCAGCATGACGCCGTTGGACAAAGACTAAAGCCTGACTCACGGCAGGTTAACGCCAAACAGGCACGGCATTCGCCGTGCCTGTTTGCTTTTCAAGCCTCGCTGCGGCTGTAGCGCACCTGCTGGCTGTAGTAAGCCAACGTCTGTTCCAGCGTCTCCAGCGTGACCGGTTTCGACAGGCAATTATCCATACCCGCCTCGAGGCAACGCTGCTTCTCTTCCGCCAGCGCGTTCGCCGTCACGCCGATCACCGGCGCGCTGAACTGCATCTGCCGTAGCGCCTGCGTCAGACGATAACCGTCCATATTCGGCATATTGACGTCGGTCAGCACAATATCGACGCGATGCTGTTTCAGCACGCCGAGCGCGTCGACGCCGTCGTTGGCGGTCACCACCTGATATCCCAGCGATCCCAGCTGATCGGACAACAGGCGACGGTTGATCGGATGATCGTCGACCACCAGCAGATGAATATCGCCGTTGTCCGCCGCGCTAGCCTTGGCGGGCACCGGCAGCTGCACCAGCGCCTCAGCCGCGCCGCTGCCGACGCCGAACAACCGGTTAAGCAAGGTCAGCGTTTCACGCGGCGTGGAGGTGCTGTGCATCCAATAGCCCGGCCGGGTTTCCTGTGATGGGCCAATATGCTCGGTGGAGAATTGGATCTGAGCCAGCAGCGGCGCATCCAGCATCAGCGGATGATCGCTGAGCAGCACCTCTCCCGCGGCGGTCTCCTGCCCGTCATAGCGCTGGATATCGGCGCCGTAGCCGCCCAGGATCGCCATCAGGTAGCTTTCCAGCCGCTGATTGCGGATATCCAGCCACAGCCGACGCCCCTGCCAGGTATCGCTGGCCTGCGGGATCGGAAACTGGGCGTTAAACAATGGAATGCGAATGCTGAACAAGCTGCCCAGGCCCGGCTCGGACTCGACGGAGACGTCGCCGTCCATCAGGTTGACCAATTTCTCGCAGATCGCCAATCCCAGGCCGGTACCCTGGAAATGACGCTGCACGCCGGTCCCCACCTGGAAGAACGGATCGAACAGGCGCGAAATCTCCTTCTCCGGGATGCCGACGCCGGTATCGCGCACGCTGAACTCCAGGTAGCTGCCGCGGGTGCAGACCTGCAGCACGATACAGCCGGTATCGGTGAACTTGATGGCGTTGTTCACCAGGTTGGAGAGCACCTGCTGCAGCCGCACCGGATCGCCGAAGATGCGCTCCGGCACGTTCTGTTCGATAAAGCAGTACAGCCCCAGACGCTTCTTGACCACCAGCGGCAAATAGTTGCCGGCGATATGGGTGATCACCTCCAGGCAGGAGAACTCGCGCGGTTCAATCTTCAACTGCTCGGACTCGATTTTGGAGAAATCGAGGATGTCGCTGATGATTTTCAGCAGCAGGCCGGAAGAGTTGTTCATCGCATTGACCAGCCGATCGACCCCTTGCGGCAACGCCTTGGTTTGCAGCAGATCAAGGTTGCCGATGATGCCGTACAGCGGCGTGCGCAGCTCATGGCTGACGGTGGCCAGGAACATCGATTTCGACTGGCTGGCCTGCTCCGCCGCCGCCGCCATCTCCTGCAGCGACTCTTCCATCTTCACGCGCGCGCTGACGTCCACCAACACGCAAATCGCCACCTCTTCGTTACGGTAGCGCGAATGGACAAAGCTGATCTGCAGGTTATTGTTGTTGCTGGTCATTACATCGACGAAATTCGCCTGCTGTTCGCAAATGATGCGCGTTATGCGATCGCGGTCTTCGTGGGTCAACAGGTTGATGTAGTTGTGCGCCAGTTCGTTACTCAGGATATTGGTGCCGTCGCTGATGCGCAGGATACAGATGCCCACCGGCGCCGAAGCGACGATCTTGCGGTTGAACTGCTCGTGCTCCTCCAGGCGAAACGCGTTGTCCTCCGCCGGCAGGAACATTTTACGCTCAAACAGCCACGCCAGCGTGAACAACACGATGGCCGACAACAGGTTCAGCAACAGCGCGTTGAGGATCAGCATTTTGAAGCGTTCCACCACGCTTTTCACCGGCAGCGCATAGACGATGCTCAGCGAAGAAGGCGGCAGCGCTTTCTTCAGGATCAGGTCGCGGTAATTGTCGACATAACCGAAGTAGGCATGCTCTTCGGGGTAGCTGTTGAGCGCAGCGGCATAGCGTTCGCCATCCGCCAGGCGCAGCACCGGCTCGTTGTTCTCATCCAGCAGCGTGACGCCGATCGGCAGGTTGCCGGCGGTAACGAAATCTTCCAGCCGAACGGTTTGCTCGATGCCCAGCAACGCTTCCAGCTTGTTGCCGATATAGAGAGGCGTCAGCACGTACAGATAACCGACGTCCGGCCGCTGCGCGCTGGGGCTGATCCAATACAGGTTGTTGTCTTTGTCGAGATTCTTGGCGTTGCGGTATTTCAGAATGCGCTCGTGCAGCAACTTCAGCATGTTTTCCCGATTGGCGCTCGCGTTGCCGCCGCCGAACTCCGCCATACACAGGCTGTCGCCGCCGATGAAGAACACCCGGTTGAGATCGTAGGCCGCCACGAAGTTCTCTTTCCAATACTGGATCAGGCCGCTCAGCGAATCGAGCGAACTGCGATAGGTGGTGCTCAGCGCGCAGTTGGACTCCGGGTACAGCGGAAAGAATTGCGGCGGGCTGCCCTTGCCGGGGATCACGCCGCTGAACATGTCCAGGCCGCTGACCGAACCGTTGAGGCGGTTTTCCGCCATATACTTGATGTCGCGAATGATGTCAGCGGAGTGACGGATGTAGCCCTGCGCCTGGTCGAAGTTGAGGTTGTACTCCTGCCGGATGTCCGATTCTTTCTGATGCAGGATATTCAGAATATAAAAGGTGGTGAGCAGCGCACCCAACGACCACAGCAAAATCGCCAGTACCCGGAACAGATAGCGGGATATCTTCAGCGTAGTTCGAAAAGAGGCTAAGTATTTCAATCGGATACCATACGAAAGTCAGTGGCGGCGCACGCTGTCGCCGGCGCAGCGGCCGGCGGCTCGGTGCGCCAATTAAACCATATAACTGAAAAAGGGCCTAGCATCGCTGCCAGACCCTTTTGTCGCAGTGCATCATGGTGCCGGCATGCCGACGCCCTTTGCTTTAAACGTTGTCGTCGTCCATCGGCTCAGCCGCGTCGTCGCCATCGTCCAGCGGCGTGGTGTCTTCTTCCACCGCTTCCGCGCCCGGCTCCAGGCTGTCCAGCTCTTCGTCTTCCACCGGCTCGGCCACGCGCTGCAGACCGACGACGTTTTCGTCTTCCGCCGTGCGGATTAGCGTCACGCCCTGGGTGTTACGGCCCACCACGCTGACTTCCGAAACGCGGGTACGCACCAGCGTGCCGGCATCGGTGATCATCATGATCTGGTCGCTGGTTTCCACCTGCACGGCGCCGACCACCTGGCCGTTACGCTCGCTCACCTTGATGGAGATAACCCCCTGGGTGGCGCGCGACTTGGTCGGGTACTCGGTCACGGCGGTACGTTTACCGAAGCCGTTTTGCGTGACGGTCAGGATGTCGCCTTCGCCGCGCGGCACGATCAGCGAGATCACGCTGTCGCCTTCGCCGAGGTTGATGCCGCGCACGCCGGTCGCGGTACGGCCCATCGAACGCACCTGCGTTTCCGGGAAGCGCACCACTTTACCGTTGGCGGAGAACAGCATCACTTCGTTGCTGCCGTCGGTCAGATCGACACCGATCAGCTCGTCACCCTCGTTGAGGTTGACGGCGATGATGCCGGCGCTGCGTGGGCGGCTGAACTCGGTCAGCGCGGTTTTCTTCACGGTACCGCTGGCGGTGGCCATGAACACGTGGCGCCCTTCTTCATACTCGCGCACCGGCAGAATGGCGGTGATACGCTCATCGGCTTCCAGCGGCAGCAGGTTGACGATTGGGCGACCGCGCGCGCCGCGGCTGGCTTCAGGCAGTTGGTACACCTTCATCCAGTACAGGCGGCCACGGCTGGAGAAGCACAGGATCGTATCGTGGGTGTTGGCCACCAGCAGACGATCGATAAAGTCTTCTTCTTTGATACGCGCCGCAGACTTGCCTTTGCCGCCGCGGCGCTGCGCTTCATAGTCGGACAGCGGCTGATACTTCACGTAGCCCTGGTGAGACAGGGTCACCACCACGTCTTCCTGATTGATCAGGTCTTCGATGTTGATGTCGGAAGTATTGGCGGTGATCTCGGTGCGGCGGCCGTCGTTGTACAGCTCTTTGACTGCCACCAGCTCTTCGCGGATCACTTCCATCAGGCGCTCTGGGCTTTCCAGGATAAAGATCAGCTCGGCGATAAAGTTGAGCAGCTCTTTATATTCGTCCAGCAGCTTCTCGTGCTCCAGGCCGGTCAGTTTCTGCAGGCGCAGATCCAGAATCGCCTGAGCCTGCTGCTCGGTCAGGTAGTACTTGCCGTCGCGGATGCCGAACTCCGGCTCCAGCCACTCAGGGCGGGCGGCGTCGTCACCGGCGCGTTCCAGCATGGCGCTGACGTTGCCCAAATCCCACGGCTGCGCCACCAGCGCGACTTTCGCTTCGGCCGGGGTCGGCGCACGGCGAATCAGCTCGATGATCGGATCGATGTTGGCCAGCGCGATAGCCAGCGCTTCCAGGATATGGGCGCGGTCGCGGGCCTTGCGCAGTTCGAAGATGGTGCGGCGGGTAACCACTTCGCGGCGGTGACGCACGAAGGCTTCGAGGATGTCTTTCAGGTTCAGCAGCTTAGGCTGGCCCTGATGCAGCGCGACCATGTTGATGCCGAAGGTGACCTGCAGTTGCGTCAGCGCATACAGGTTGTTCAGCACCACTTCGCCGACCGCGTCGCGTTTGACTTCGATCACGATGCGCATGCCGTCTTTATCGGACTCGTCGCGCAGCGCGCTGATGCCTTCCACACGCTTTTCTTTCACCAGTTCGGCGATCTTCTCGATCAGACGCGCCTTGTTCACCTGATACGGGATCTCGTGAACGATGATGGTTTCGCGCCCGGTCTTGGCGTCGGCTTCCACTTCCGCACGCGCGCGCAGGTAGACTTTGCCGCGCCCGGTGCGGTAGGCCTCTTCAATGCCGCGACGGCCGTTGATGATCGCCGCCGTCGGGAAGTCCGGCCCCGGGATGTGTTCCATCAGCCCTTCGATGCTGATGTTTTCATCGTCGATATAGGCCAGGCAGCCGTTGACGACTTCCGCCAGGTTGTGCGGCGGGATATTGGTGGCCATGCCCACGGCGATGCCCGACGAGCCGTTGACCAGCAGGTTCGGGATCTTGGTCGGCATGACGGCCGGGATCTGCTCAGTGCCATCATAGTTAGGCACGAAGTCGACGGTTTCTTTTTCCAGATCCGCCAACAGTTCGTGAGCAATCTTGGACATGCGCACTTCGGTATAACGCATCGCCGCGGCGGAGTCGCCGTCGACGGAGCCGAAGTTACCCTGACCGTCCACCAGCATGTAGCGCAGTGAAAACGGCTGAGCCATACGCACGATAGTGTCGTAAACCGCGCTGTCACCGTGCGGGTGATATTTACCGATCACGTCCCCGACGACACGGGCCGATTTCTTGTATGGTTTATTCCAGTCGTTACCCAATACGCTCATCGCGTACAGAACGCGGCGGTGAACCGGCTTCAGTCCATCACGAACATCTGGCAGCGCACGTCCGACAATAACGGACATCGCATAGTCCAGATACGAGTTTTTCAACTCGTCTTCGATGTTTACCGGTGTGATTTCTCTGGCAAGGTCGCTCATGGAGCTGCTATCCCTCTACTAATGATTCATCTGCCCGCTGCCATAGTGGCAAAGGTGTAAAACTATATCACAAAGCACGCTTTACGGGAAAATAACCGCCGCTGTTTCACGGAAATTGTGCAGATAAGTGCGCTAAAAACGCATCGGCACAGACGATGCCGCGCCGGAACATGTATAATCCGCGCAACGAGAACAAGGAGCCAGACAAGCCCATGAACGCAGAATCATCCAGCCGAGTGCAAAACGTTGACCACCAGGAAATCGCCAAGTTCGAGGCCGTCGCCTCCCGCTGGTGGGATCTGGAAGGCGAGTTCAAACCGCTGCACCGCATCAACCCGCTGCGCCTGAACTACATCATGCAACGCGCCGGCGGCATTTTTGACAAGCAGGTGCTCGACGTGGGCTGCGGCGGCGGCATTCTGGCGGAAAGCATGGCGCGCGAAGGCGCCAAGGTGACCGGGCTGGACATGGGCGCGGAGCCGCTGCAGGTCGCGCGGCTGCACGCGCTGGAAAGCGGCATGGACGTCACCTATGTGCAGGAGACGGTGGAAAGCCACGCTCAGGCCAACCCGCAACGCTACGACGTGGTCACCTGCATGGAGATGCTGGAGCACGTGCCGGATCCGGCCTCGGTGGTGCGCGCCTGCGCCCAGCTGGTGAAACCGGGCGGCCACGTGTTCTTCTCCACCATCAACCGCAACACCAAAGCCTGGCTGATGGCGGTGATCGGCGCGGAGTACGTGCTGAAGATGGTGCCGCAGGGCACCCACGATCATAAGAAGTTCATTCGCCCTTCCGAACTGATCGGCTGGGTCGACGGCACGCCGCTGCGCGAAAAGCACATGATCGGCCTGCATTACAACCCGATCACCGATCATTTCAAGCTTGGGCGCAACGTTGACGTGAACTACATGGTGCACACCCAGCACGAAGGTTAAGCGCTGTAAACCGCGCCGGCCCTGCATTACCGGGGGGCGGCGCCGTTGGCGTATTCGGAAAAATACCTAATTTCCGCGATTTCGCTCAAAATACCCGTTGTAAACAGTTTTTTAGAATATTAAAACAGATCAATATGCCGTTTTTTTCTAACGTTTAATAAAGCGCCAAACGATCGATTTTTTCAGTTTTTCAGTAAAATCTGATCGCGCTTATTGACAAGCTTGTCGCGCCAGTCACGGCGCGCACTGCGAACGGCAAGTTACATTTCACCCCCAAGTTATCCACAAATTAGGCCGGTTTTGTTCACTTGCAAACGCCGTTTTTTCTCACTATCTTGTTACCTCACCGACATACAACCCCTATATATAGTGTTTACATACTGAGCAGAGCGACTACACTTCTGCTTAGGGGCACCATACGGACAGGTAAAACACCACATGAACCAAAGTCTGCTTGTAACTAAACGCGATGGCCGTAAAGAGCGCATCAATCTCGACAAAATCCACCGGGTCATCGATTGGGCCGCAGAGGGATTACACAACGTCTCGGTTTCTCAAGTAGAGTTGCGTTCACACATTCAGTTTTATGACGGCATCAAAACCGCCGACATTCACGAAACCATCATCAAAGCCGCAGCCGATCTGATCTCCCGCGATGCGCCGGACTATCAGTACCTGGCCGCTCGCCTGGCGATCTTCCACCTGCGTAAAAAGGCTTATGGCCAGTTCGAGCCGCCGAAGCTGCACGCTCACGTGACGCGCATGGTCGAGATGGGCAAATACGATAAGCATCTGCTGGAAGACTACAGCGCTGAAGAGTTCGAGCAGATGGATTCCTTTATCGATCACTGGCGCGACATGAACTTCTCTTATGCCGCCGTCAAGCAGCTGGAAGGCAAGTATCTGGTGCAGAACCGCGTCAGCGGCGAGATCTACGAAAGCGCCCAGTTCCTGTACATGCTGGTGTCCGCCTGCCTGTTCTCCAACTACCCGCGTGAAACCCGTCTGGACTACGTCAAACGTTTCTACGACGCGATTTCCACCTTCAAGATTTCGCTGCCTACGCCGATCATGTCCGGCGTGCGCACCCCAACCCGCCAGTTCAGCTCCTGCGTGCTGATCGAGTGCGGCGACAGCCTGGATTCCATCAACGCCACCTCCAGCGCCATTGTGAAATACGTTTCGCAGCGCGCCGGCATCGGCATCAACGCCGGCCGCATCCGCGCGCTGGGCAGCCCGATCCGCGGCGGTGAAGCCTTCCATACCGGCTGTATTCCGTTCTACAAACACTTCCAGACCGCCGTCAAATCCTGCTCGCAGGGCGGCGTGCGCGGTGGCGCAGCAACGCTGTTCTACCCGATGTGGCACCTGGAAGTGGAAAGCCTGCTGGTGTTGAAAAACAACCGTGGCGTTGAAGGCAACCGCGTGCGTCACATGGACTACGGCGTGCAGCTGAACCGCCTGATGTACCAGCGTCTGATCAAGGGCGAAGACATCACCCTGTTCAGCCCGTCCGACGTGCCGGGGCTGTACGACGCGTTCTTCGCCGATCAGGACGAATTCGAACGCCTGTACACCCAGTACGAGAAAGACGACAGCATTCGCCAGAAGCGCGTGAAAGCGGTTGAGCTGTTCTCGCTGATGATGCAAGAGCGCGCCTCTACCGGCCGCATCTACATCCAGAACGTCGACCACTGCAACACCCACAGCCCGTTCGATCCGCAGATCGCGCCGGTGCGTCAGTCCAACCTGTGCCTGGAAATCGCCCTGCCGACCAAGCCGCTGGAAGACGTCAACGACGAAAACGGCGAGATCGCGCTGTGCACCCTGTCGGCCTTCAACCTGGGCGCGATCGACAGCCTGGACGATCTGGAAGAGCTGGCGACCCTGGCGGTGCGCTCACTCGACGCCCTGCTGGATTACCAGGATTATCCGATCAAGGCCGCGCACCGTGGCGCGATGGGCCGCCGCACCCTGGGCATCGGCGTCATCAACTTCGCCTATTACCTGGCGAAGAACGGCGTGCGCTACTCCGACGGCAGCGCCAACAACCTGACGCACAAAACGTTCGAAGCCATTCAGTACTACCTGCTGAAAGCCTCCAACCGCCTGGCTCAGGAACAAGGCGCTTGCCCGTGGTTCAAAGAGACTACCTATTCGCAGGGCATCCTGCCGATCGACACTTACAAGAAAGACCTGGATGCGGTCTGCAGCGAGCCGCTGCACTACGACTGGGAAACCCTGCGTAAAGAGATCCAGGAAACCGGCCTGCGCAACTCGACCCTGTCTGCGCTGATGCCATCGGAAACCTCTTCGCAGATTTCCAACGCCACCAACGGCATCGAGCCGCCGCGCGGCCACATCAGCATCAAGGCGTCGAAAGACGGCATCCTGCGCCAGGTGGTGCCGGAGTATGAGCGTCTGAAAGACAACTACGAGCTGCTGTGGGAAATGCCGAGCAACGACGGCTATCTGCAGCTGGTGGGGCTGATGCAGAAATTCATCGACCAGTCGATTTCGGCCAACACCAACTACGATCCGACCCGCTTCCCGGGCGGCAAGGTGCCGATGAAGCAGCTGTTGAAAGACCTGCTCACCACCTACAAGTTCGGCGTGAAAACGCTGTACTACCAAAATACCCGCGATGGTGCGGAAGACGCCCAGGAAGATTTGCAGCCTGCCAAGGCCGGCGATGACGACTGCGAAAGCGGCGCCTGCAAGATCTAAAGTTTGACCTAGCGGGCCGGAATTTTCCGGCCCCTTCATTTAGCCACGTTACGATGGATTCAGGCTTATGGCTTACACCACTTTTTCTCAGACCAAAAACGACCAGCTGCAAGAGCCAATGTTCTTCGGCCAGTCGGTAAACGTTGCGCGTTTCGACCAGCAAAAGCATGAAATCTTCGAAAAGCTGATCGAAAAACAGCTCTCCTTCTTCTGGCGCCCGGAAGAAGTTGACGTCTCCCGCGATCGCATCGATTACCAGGCGCTGCCGGAGCACGAGAAGCATATCTTCATCAGCAACCTGAAGTATCAGACGCTGCTGGATTCCATCCAGGGCCGCAGCCCGAACGTCGCTCTGCTGCCGCTGATCTCGATCCCTGAGCTGGAAACCTGGGTGGAAACCTGGTCATTCTCCGAGACCATCCACTCCCGTTCTTACACCCACATCATCCGCAATATCGTCAACGATCCGGCGCTGGTGTTCGACGACATCGTCACCAACGAAGAGATCAAAAAGCGCGCGAAAGACATCTCCGGCTACTACGACGATCTGATCGAGATGACCAGCTACTATCACCTGCTGGGTGAAGGCTCCCACCAGGTGAACGGTAAAACCGTCACCGTCAATCTGCGCGCGCTGAAGAAACAGCTGTACCTGTGCCTGATGAGCGTGAACGCGCTGGAAGCGATCCGCTTCTACGTCAGCTTCGCCTGCTCCTTCGCGTTCGCCGAGCGCGAACTGATGGAAGGCAACGCCAAAATCATCAAGCTGATCGCCCGCGACGAAGCGCTGCACCTGACCGGCACCCAGCACATGCTGAACCTGATGCGTTCCGGCGCCGACGATCCGGAAATGGCGGAGATCGCCGAGGAATGCCAACAGCAGTGCTACGATCTGTTCGTGCTGGCTGCCCAGCAGGAAAAAGAGTGGGCGGAATACCTGTTCCGCGACGGCTCGATGATTGGCCTGAACAAAGACATCCTGTGCCAGTATGTGGAGTACATCACCAATATCCGCATGCAGGCGGTCGGCCTCGGTCTGCCGTTCGAAACCCGCTCCAACCCGATCCCGTGGATCAACGCCTGGCTGGTGTCCGACAACGTGCAGGTGGCGCCGCAGGAAGTGGAAGTGAGCTCCTACCTGGTTGGCCAGATCGACTCGGAGATCAACGCCGACGACCTGAGCGACTTCGAACTGTAAGCGATGGCGACGCCAATCGTAACGCTGCGCTCCGCCGGCACGCAGCTCTCCTGCCCCAACAGTGAAAGCTGCCTGCTCGACGTGCTGGAGTTGCACGACGTGCAGGTGGAGTACCAATGCCGCTCCGGCTATTGCGGCGCCTGCCGCCTGAAGCTGGTGAAAGGCGAAGTGGCCTACCGCCAACAGCCGCTGGCGTTTATCAACGCCGGCGAGATCCTGCCCTGCTGCTGTATGCCGCTGACGGATATCGAGCTGGAAATGTAAAGTCGGGTGCCGGAAACCGCGCCTGGAGACCAGAAGGCGGGGTTGCCCCCGCCCTATGATTACCGCTTCACCTCACACGCCAACCTGATCAGGATAGTGATATTTTCCTGGTAGATTTTCAGCTCGCACAACGAGTCTCTTATCATCCAGATAAATAACAAAACCGTAATACATACAACGGTTAGCGAATGAAGCACATGCCTTAAGCGCATGCTTGCCTCCTTGCTGTGAAGGGGCTACCATAACGGTGTCTAGGCGTTAGGGCAGCCCCATTCTGATTGAGAGTCAGTTTGGGGCTTTCATCTATCCGCCTTGTCACACAATGCCCAAGACGAACAGTCTCAAGCACCCGCCAAAAGAGTAACAGCATTCCCTCGCCGCGAATATCCCCTATAAGATTATGATTAATCAGGGATATATAACTATCCTCAAAGTATTTCGCTTAACGCCCCTTTCCTGCCGACGCGGAAAAATAACACGCCGGGGGATCGCCAAAGGCTTTGCGAAACATGGAGATAAAATTACTCGGCGAGGCATATCCCAGCGTTTCCGCGATCTGCAGTACGGTTTCGCCGCGCAGGCGCTCAAGGACTATGGTGCAAGATCCGCAAACGCGGGGCGCGGCGGCGATACACCTTTCACGTCTGGCGTCCGAACGGCTGCAGCAAATCCGTGACGCCGGCAACTCGGCGCCATGACCGTCACTCGATAATTTCCACCACCTCCAGCCAGGCGTTTTTACCGCACGCCTGGCCCCCATTCAGCCAGCGGCGCAGCATATCCAGCGCCAGCATCGCCACCGACTCCTGCCGCAGCCGCAGGCCGTGGCGCGACGCACGATAACGCACCGTCTGGCCAATCCCGCCGCGCGGCGTATGCAGCGCAATGCTCACCTGATCGTCGCACATGGCGCTGACCGCCAACGCCAACGGCGCGCCGGTCAATTCCGCCAGCGAGCGGGCGCGCGCCAGCGTGGTTTCCAGCGTTTCGATGCAGTGCGCCGGCAGCAGTTCTCCCCCCGCCAGCGGCGCTCCTTCGCTCTGCAACTGCAGATTGATCAACCCGGCGCTGAACTGCTCGCTCAACGCCAGCTTCAGCCCTTGCTGATTCAGGCGATGTGTCAGCGTCGCCGGCAACCCGATAGTGCCTTCAAAGATGCAGTTGTCCCCCGCCACCTCGCGCACGCGCCGCCAGGCCAGTTCCATTTCCGCACGCCGGCTTTCCGGCCCGGTCAGCTTCAGCTCGATGATCGGGCTGGAGGAACGGTAACCCAGCACCACATCCGGCGGCAGCGGCATACCGTCCAGCTCGGCGGCCAGATCGCTCTCTGAGGTGCCGAAGGTGGTCAGGCGCAGGCAGAGTGGCGGCGTCGGCAAGGTGAAGCGTTGGCGTAGACGCGGCACGATCTGCTGTTCGACCATCACTTTGAATTCCGACGGCACGCCGGGGGTGAAGAACATCTGACATCGGTTCAGCTGCAGCGCGAACCCGCAGGCGGTGCCCACCGGGTTATCCAGCATTTCCGCGTTGGCCGGGATCTGCGCCTGCTTGCGGTTGGAAGGGGCCATCGGCCGCCCGCGCTCGGCGAAATAGGCTTCCATGCGCGCCAGCCAGTCGGCCCGTTCGACCAGCTCTACGCCACAGGCTTTGGCGGCGGCCAGCGCGCTGAGATCGTCGCTGGTCGGCCCCAGGCCGCCGTTGACGATCAGCACATCGGCGATATGGCTTCGTTCCTGCAGGATCTCGATCAACGCAGAGAGGCTGTCCCCGACCGTTTCCCGCCCGCTCATCGGCACTCCCTGCCGGAACAGGTAGTCCGCCAGCCAGGCGGCGTTGGTATCAATAATTTGCCCGTGCAGCACCTCATCGCCGGTGCTGAGCATCTCCACCCTTAACATTGATCTCTCCCACATTTTTTGGTCATTCCACTATAGAAGCCCGTAAATAACTTTTCACTAGCCGCCTGCGGATAATTTCAGCCATGGGCCCGTTCCTCATGTGCCATGCAGCTCGCCGCAATGTAAACATTACTGTACATCATGCGTAACGTCGGTTTGACACAAATTAGGGCTTCCACTATCCTGCCATCCTCATAAATCGTTACCTATAATTTTCAAAATCTTTCGGCTGGTAGAGAAAAAACGTGAAGAATCGCACTCTTGGCAGTGTTTTTATCGTGGCGGGCACCACCATTGGCGCCGGGATGCTGGCGATGCCGCTGGCGGCGGCCGGCGTCGGCTTCGGCGTCACGCTGGCCTTACTGGTCGGGCTGTGGCTGTTGATGTGTTACACCGCGCTGCTGCTGGTAGAGGTTTACCAGCATGAGCAAGCGGATACCGGTCTGGGCACCCTCGCCAAACGTTATCTCGGCGGCGGCGGCCAGTGGCTGACCAGCTTTAGCATGATGTTCCTGATGTACGCCCTCACCGCCGCCTATATCAGCGGCGCCGGCGAACTGCTCGCCACCAGCATCAGCCAGTGGACATCGCAGGACTTCCCAGTGTCGCTCGGCGTTCTGCTGTTCACCCTGGTGGCCGGCGGCGTGGTGTGCATCGGCACCCACTCGGTCGATTTGTTCAACCGCATCCTGTTCAGCGCCAAAGTGGTATTTCTGGTGGTGATGCTAGGCCTGATGCTGCCGAATATCCACCAAACCAACCTGATGACGCTGCCGCTGGAGCAAGGCCTGGCGCTGTCGGCCATTCCGGTGATCTTCACCTCTTTCGGCTTCCACGGCAGCGTGCCGAGCATCGTCAACTATATGGGCGGCAACATTCGCAAACTGCGCTGGGTGTTTATCATCGGCAGCGCTATCCCGCTGATGGCCTACATCTTCTGGCAGCTGGCAACGCTGGGCAGCATCAGCTCCGACACCTTCGTCGGCATTCTGGCGCAGCAGGCCGGGCTGAACGGTCTGTTGCAGGCGGTGCGCGACGCGGTGGCTTCGCCGCACGTTGAACTGGCGGTGCACCTGTTCGCCGATCTGGCGCTGGCGACCTCGTTCCTCGGCGTCGCGCTTGGGCTGTTCGATTTCCTGGCCGACCTGTTCAAACGGCAAGACAACGTGCGTGGTCGCCTGCAAACCGGCGCCATCACCTTCTTGCCGCCGCTGGCCTTTGCGCTGTTCTATCCACGCGGCTTCGTGCTGGCGTTGGGATTCGCCGCCATCGCTCTGTCGGTGCTGGCCCTGCTGTTGCCTTCACTGCTGGTGTGGAAAACGCGCCAAAAACATCAGGCACAGTATCGCGTCTGGGGCGGTACGCCGGCGCTGGCGTTGGTGTTTGTCTGCGGGGTGACGGTGATCGCCATTCAACTGGGCATCGCCAGCGGCATGCTGCCGGCGGTAGGGTAAGCGGAACAGAAAGAACAAAGGGGCCTGAAGGCCCCTTTTTCACAGCGTCAGAAGCTCAGACCCACGCCGACGTAAGGGCCATCGGCCAGCGTATTGTCGCGGCGCCCGTCTTTACCTTCCATCTGCATGTAACGGTAGCCCACGTCCACGCTCAGCGGGCGGAACTTCCAGCGCAGGCCGCCGCTGGCTTCGTTATAGGCCTTCACGCCGCTGGTGAAAGAGTCAGGGGCAAAGTAACCTTCGCCGTGCAGGCTGAAGTAGCGGTTGATCTCCCACTCCAGGCCGCCGCCCAGCGCCACCGCCCCGCCGCTCTTCCCGTCTTTCGGGCTGAGGTACAGCGCTTTGCCACCCACGGTCGCCGTCAACGGCCCCAGCGGCACGCCGAAGTTCAGCCCCACGCTGCCGACGTTACCGTCGTGGTCGCTGCGCGCCCAGTTGCCGGTCAGGCCCAGACCAGAAGAGCCGGTGCTCATGCCAACGCCCAGGTTGGTGTAGTGTTGCCCGGCTTCGCCCGACACGCTGATGGCGTTCGCCGCGCCGGTCACTAACAGCAATCCTGCCGCGCACGCGACCCAAGTCTTTTTCATCATATTTCCCTCTGGTTTGTCATCCGTACCGAATGATCGAATCAACGCATAATAATAACGTCACGAGTCTATACCAAAGCGCAATGAGTATTTAAGGGATAAAAGCGAAAAAATTCTTCAATAATCAAATAAATGTAAATATTTGCAAACAAGATTCTATATTCGTCAAGGCAATGCCAACGATAACCGAGACCTATTTGCCGTCGCTCGGCAATAGGGCTACAACTAGTAGTGGCTTTGACCAAGGTCAGGGGAAGAAGCCCCGCCAAAGGACTATGCTGATGAACGCTTAAACCGCCCGAGTCTTTACTTAACTGCACTACGATAAGGAGCAAGTGATGAGCAAGAAAGGACTGACCACCGCAGCCGGCGCCCCGGTTGTCGATAACAATAACGTGATCACCGCAGGCAAACGCGGCCCGATGCTGTTGCAGGACGTGTGGTTCCTGGAAAAATTGGCCCACTTCGACCGTGAAGTCATCCCCGAGCGCCGCATGCACGCCAAGGGATCCGGCGCTTACGGCACCTTTACCGTCACCCACGACATCACCCGCTACACCCGCGCCAAGATCTTCTCCGAGGTCGGCAAACAGACCGACATGTTCATCCGCTTCTCCACCGTCGCCGGTGAACGCGGCGCCGCCGACGCCGAACGCGACATTCGCGGCTTCGCCATGAAGTTCTATACCGAAGAAGGCAACTGGGATTTGGTGGGTAACGATACGCCGGTGTTCTACCTGCGCGATCCGCTGAAATTCCCCGATCTCAACCACGTGGTGAAACGCGATCCGCATACCAACCTGCGCAACCCGGTGTACAAATGGGACTTCTTCTCCCACCTGCCGGAGTCGCTGCACCAGCTGACCATTGACTTCAGCGATCGCGGCATTCCGAAATCCTATCGCCACATGCACGGCTTCGGCAGCCACACCTTCAGCTTTATCAATGCCGCCAACGAGCGTTTCTGGGTGAAATTCCACTTCCGCTGCCAGCAAGGCATTGAAAACCTGATGGATGAAGAAGCGGAAGCGATCATCGCCAAGGATCGCGAAAGCTCACAGCGCGATCTGTTCGACGCGATCAAACGCGGCGACTTCCCGCGCTGGAAGCTGCAAATTCAGATCATGCCGGAACACGAAGCCTCGCAGACGCCATACAACCCGTTCGATCTGACCAAGGTGTGGCCGCACGGCGACTATCCGCTGATCGACGTCGGCTATTTCGAGCTGAACCGCAACCCCGACAACTACTTCTCCGAGGTTGAGCAGGTGGCGATGAACCCCGCCAACGTGGTGCCGGGCATCAGTTTCTCGCCGGATAAAATGCTGCAGGGCCGTCTGTTCTCCTATGGCGATGCGCACCGCTATCGCCTGGGCGTCAACCACCACCAGATCCCGGTGAACGGCGCCAAATGCCCGTTCCACAACTACCATCGCGACGGCGCGATGCGCGTGGACGGCAACAGCGGCAACGGCGCCACCTACGAACCAAACAGCTTCGGCCTGTTCCAGGAGCAGCCGGACTTCAGCGAGCCGCCGCTGAGCATTGAGGGCGCGGCCGACCACTGGAATCATCGTGAAGACGACGATTACTACAGCCAGCCGCGCGCGCTGTTCAACCTGCTGAGCGCCGAAGAGCACCAGCGCATGTTCACCCGCATCGCCGGCGAACTGTCGCAGGTGCCGGAGCAAATCCAGCGCCGTCAGGTCGAGCTGTTCACCAAGGTGCACCCGGACTACGGCGCCGGCGTCGCCAAGGCGCTGGGGCTGAAATAACCCCCTGCCGTCATCCACTCAGCCGCCCTTTCGGGCGGCTTTTTTATGCCTGAGAGAGGCGCTGCGCCACCCATTGCTGCAACTGGCGGCGCGAAATCTTGATGCCGCCGTTTTTCAGCTCGTCAGGCAGCGGGAGCAGCGCCGCCGGGCGTTGGAAATTGGCCAGCTTGTCCTGCGACCAGGCGAGCAACGCCGCCAGCGACAGCGACGGATCGCCGTCGATTACCGCCACCGGCCGCTGGCCGAACTCGGCGTCCGCCGCCGGCACCACAAACGCCTGCGAGATCTGCGGGTGCGCCGCCAACACGCGTTCGATATCCTCCGGCTGCACCCCTTCGCCGCCGCTGAAAAACAGGTTGTCCAGCCGGCCCAAAATGCGCAGTTCCCCCTCGGCCATCGCGCCGCGATCGCGGGTCGCGAACCAACCCTGTTCATCCGCCAGCGGCTGCAGCTGGCCATGACGCCAGTAGCCGAGCGCCAGGCTGTCGGCGCGGATCCAGACCTCTTCGTCCACCAGTTTTACCTCGCGGCCGCTGAGCGGCAGGCCGACGCCCGGCCGCGCATCGGCGCGCTTGGCGCACACCGTGGAAGCCAGTTCAGTCAGCCCATAGCCGCACCAGCAGCGGATCCCCGCCGCTTCCGCCCGTTCGGTCAGCGCCACCGGGATCATGGCGCCACCGAGCAGCACCTCTTTCAGCGTCATGCCCGTCAGCGGTTGCGCCAGCAGCCGCCAGAGCTGTGTCGGCACCAGCGAGGCGTGCGTGCATCCCGCCAACGCCTCGGCCAGCGGATGCATCTCGCGCACCGCCAGCCGCGCCCCCGCCGCCAGCCAGCGCCAGACGATGCCCTGGCCGGAGACGTGAAACAGCGGCAGTGACAGCAGCCAGCAATCCTCGCGCTGAAAATCCATCAGCCGCAACACCCCGGCGGCGCTGGCCAGATGATTGGCGTAGCTGTGCGCCGCCGCTTTCGGCAGGCCGCTGGAGCCCGAGGTCAGCGTCAGCGTCGCCAGACGTTGCGCATCCCACATCGGCAGGTTCGGCCAGCGCGGCTCGGTCGAGGGCGGCGTCAATCGAATCACCTCTTCCGGCAGCGCCGGCAACGGATCCGGGCCGAAGGCAAAGATGATGTCCAATTCGGGTAACAGCTGTGCCAGCAGCGGCGTCGGCAAGGCAGGATTGAGCGGCAACAGGCGTGCGCCGCATTGCAGCAGCGCCAGATAGGCCAACAGCAGCGGGTAGCTGTTTTTACCGCACAGCGCCACGCCGCAGCCCGGCTCCACGCCCTGGTGCTGGAAGTCCGCCGCCAGCTCATCCACCTGGCCTTGCAACGCCAGCCAACTCAGCGGCCGCGCGCCAAGCAGCAGCGCCGTCGCCTGCGGTTGAAGGCGCGCCCAGTGCCGCCATGGCCAATCGCTTAACGGCGCCATAGGCACTCCAGCGCCGAGGCATCCAGCAGCGGCAATGCGCTACCCGGCCAAGGCCGCAGCACCTGCGCCTGCATCAACCCCAGCGTGTCCAGCCCCGGCACGGTGTCCGGCGTCAGCCAGCGGGCGATGCGCGCCAGCTGGGTTAATCCCAGGCTGGACTCGATGCTGGAACTGATCACCGCCGTCAGCCCCGCCGCATGTGCCTGCGCCACCAGCGCCTGGCAGCGCGCCAGGCTGCCGACCAGCGTCGGCTTGATCACGATGGCCGCCACGCCCGGCTCTGCCTGCACCACAAAGTCCGCCTCGCGCACGCTCTCATCCCAGGCGATGGCGATGCCGGTCGCCCGGGCGAAATCGCGCGATTCATCACGGGTCTTGCAGGGCTCTTCCAAAAAGGCGATGCGATCGCGCCACGCCGGGTTGACGTATTTGGCGAAGCCGTCGGCTTTGGCGCGGGTCCAGCTGCGGTTGGCGTCCAGCCGCAGCCGCAGATCCGGCAGCGCCTCCAGCAGCACGTTGACGATCATGCCGTCGCGCACGGCCTCATACAGCCCCACCTTCACCTTGGCAACTTTCTCGCCCGGCAAGGCGTTCAATGTCTCGAACAGCTCATCCGGATCGCCGGTACACAGCGGCGCCTTGCGGAAATCCGCCTGCGTTGGCAAGCGCTGCTCCAGCTCGGCCTGCGCGCAGCTGAGCCCAAAGGCCACCGAAGGCAGCGCGCTGTCATCCGGTTCGTTGCCCGCCAACCAGGCCTGCAGCCAGTCCAACGCGGCCTGTTCGGCCTGCGCCAGCGTTTCCCGGCTGAATTCCGGCAGCGGCGCGATCTCGCCCCAGCCTTCACGCTCGCCCTGACGCAGCTGCACCACCCATCCGTCACGCGTTTTCAACCGCTGATTGCGCAGCACCACGCCCGCCTCCATCGGCAGGCTGTAACGGTAAAGCGCCGCGCTGCGGTTTACCCCGTTCATTACGGGTTACGCTTGAATTTGCTGAAGTCCGGCTGACGCTTCTCGTTGAACGCGTTGCGCCCTTCCTGCCCTTCGTCGGTCATGTAGAACAGCATGGTGGCGTTGCCCGCCAGCTCCTGCAAACCGGCCTGGCCGTCGCAGTCGGCGTTCAGCGCCGCCTTCAGGCAGCGCAGCGCCATCGGGCTGTTCTGCAGCATTTCGCGGCACCAGCGCACCGTCTCTTTTTCCAAATCGGCCAGCGGCACCACGGTATTGACCAGCCCCATGTCCAGCGCGGCGGCGGCATCGTACTGGCGGCACAGGAACCAGATTTCGCGCGCCTTCTTCTGGCCGACGATGCGCGCCATGTAAGACGCGCCCCAGCCGCCGTCGAACGAGCCCACTTTCGGGCCGGTCTGGCCGAAGATGGCGTTATCCGCCGCGATGGTCAGATCGCACATCATGTGCAGCACGTGGCCGCCGCCGATCGAATAGCCGGCCACCATCGCCACCACCGGTTTCGGGCAGGTGCGGATCTGGCGCTGGAAGTCCAGCACGTTGAGGTGATGCACGCCGCTGTCGTCGCGATAGCCGCCGTAATCGCCGCGCACTTTCTGATCGCCGCCGGAGCAGAAGGCCTTATCGCCGGCGCCGGTCAGAATAATGACGCCGATGCCGTCGTCGTAACGGGCGTTGGCCAGCGCGTCGATCATCTCTTTAACCGTTTGCGGGCGAAACGCGTTGCGCACCTGCGGCCGGTTAATGGTGATTTTGGCGATGCCGTCGGCGGACTTGTGATACAGAATGTCTTCGAAATCGCCGGTGCAATCCTGCCAGGCGATGGCGGCATACAGCTGTTCTTCATTCGGATAAAGCATGTTCGGTTCCTTTAACCAGGGTTAACGAGAAAGGTCTGCAGCTCGGCGACGAAATCCTGCGGATTGGCCAGATGCGCGTTGTGCCCGGCCTGCGGCACGATGCGCAACGGCAACCCGGCGTCGCGCGCCAGCCGTTGAAATTTGGGGTCGTTCTCACCGCACAGCACCTGCAGCGGCACGGTCAGTTGGCGCAGCTGCGGCGCCAGATAGGGCTGCCGCCCGAGCGACGTGGCTTCGAGCATGTCGGCGATCGCCGGGCCGCTGTTGACCGAGCGCGCGGCGATCAGCGCCTGGCGGTGCACATGGCTAAGCTCTTTGAACACCGGCTGCTGATACCAGTCCGCCAGGACCTCGGCGATCGGCTCACTGCGAAAACGCGCCGCCCACAGCGCATCCTGTTCGCAGCGCCGGCGGCGCTGCTCTTCGTCCCCCAGCCCCGGGTTGCCGCCCTCGACGATCACCCCCTGCAGGCCGGCATGGCGGCCGTGGCAGGCGTGATACATGGCGATGCGCCCGCCGAGCGAGTAGCCCACCAGCCAATAGCGTTCGATATTGCGCAGCTGCAGCGTGGCGGCAATCTGCGCGCTGATGTCGTCGAAGCCGCGGCAGCTCACCGCCACGGAATCGCCGTGGCCGGGCAGATCGATGGCCAGCGACGGCCATTCCGGGCAGCGTGCGGCGATCACCCGCCATTCATTGTTGTTGCCGAGCAGGCCATGCAGCCACACCAGCCACGGGCGGTCCGCTTCGCCCTGTTGCAAAATTCGCGTCGCCAGCATCATTGCACCGCCATCTGTTGCACCAGGTATTGCAGGCTTTCGGCCCCCGCGCTCGGCGGCACCTGCAGTTCGATAAGCGTGGCGCCGCCGCGCCGCCAGCCTTGTTCAACCGCCTGTTGCAGCTGGCTCCAGTTCTCCGGCCGCGCGTAACCCAGCTGGAACATCGCCGCCGCGTGGCTGAACTCGACGTTCTGCGGCATGCAGTAAAAGCGCTGACGATCCTCTTCCGGCGTCGGCAGCAGCGAGAAAATTTGGCCGCCGTTGTTGTTGACGACGATCAGCACCGTCGGCGCCGAGCTCTGGCGCAGCAGCGCCAGCGCATTGAGGTCATACAGTGCGGAAAGGTCGCCCACCACCGCCAACGTCGGTCTGGCTGTGGCGCGCTGCACGCCGGCGGCGGTGGAGATCAGGCCGTCGATGCCGCTGGCGCCGCGATTGCTGAATACCGGGTAGGCGACGGGCAATGGCGTTAGCGCATCGATGAGCCGCACCACCAGGCTGTTGCCGAGAAACAGCTGGCCGTTCTCCGGCAGCAGCTCCGGCAGGCGGTGCGCCAGCTGCGCTTCGCCAAAGTTATCGTGCAGATGCGTGGATGCCGCCGTCAGCGCTTTATCCGCCAGCACGGCCAGCCCGGCGGCCCAAGGCTGGCGCGGCGGCGCCGGGTGCTGCGCCAACCACTGAGCCACGCCGGCGCGCAGGCGCCGCCCCCGGTGCTGGGCCGGATCGAGCCGCCCCGGCAGCTCGTCGATGACCCAATACTCTTCCGGCCGGCACTGAGCCTGCCACTGCAGCAGGCGTTTGCCGGTCAGGCTGCCGCCGAACTGCACCACCAGCTGCGCATCTTGCAGTACGCGCTGCGCCTGCGGATGAGCGAGCCACAAATCGGCGCAGGGCAGCGGTTGCCCGGTCTGCGACAGCACGTCGCCGATCAGCGGCCAGCCCAGCGTTGCGGCCCATTCGGCCACCTGCGCGCCCTCTTGCGCGCTCATGCGCCCGGCCAACACCACGCCGCGTTTCTGCCGCCAGAAGAACCAGTCCGGCTGCGGCAATGGCGCCGCATGCGTCTCGCTCTCCTGCAGCCACGGACGATCGCTCTGCCACCAGTCGCCCAGCGCGGCGGACCAATCGGCATAGTGACGTTCGTCGCCGCCGTACAGCGGCTCGGCGAACGGGCAGTTGATGTGCAAAGCGCCGTGCTGCAGGCGCGCCATCGCGCTGTCGACGCTGGAGGCCAGCCACGCGGCCGGAATATCCGGCGTAGGACGCGGCAGATCGATCGCCAGCGTCGGGTGGCTGCTGTAGAGGCCGTTTTGACGGATAGCCTGATTGGCGCCGCAGTCGATCAACTCCGGCGGCCGATCGGCGGTGAGAAACACCAGCCGCTCACCGGTCAGGCCGGCTTCGATCAACGCGGGATAAAGGTTGGCCGCCGCGGTGCCGGACGTGACGATCACCGCCACCGGCTCACGCGCCGCCTTCGCCAGCCCAAGCGCCAGATGGCCGAGCCCGCGCTCGTCAAAATGGGTATGACAGATAAACGATCGGTTAGCCGCGGCGGCCAGCGTCAGCGGCGTGGAGCGCGATCCCGGAGCGATACAAACATGCCGCACCCCATGGCGGGCCAGCGCCTCGAGCAGCACAGCCGCCCACCGGCGATTAAAAACACTTGTCGACATAGTTCGCTCACAAGTCAGTTAGCAGAGATCGTCTCCGGCGCAGCCGACGGACGCCGCGCCTGTAGTTACGCTCTGTATTATATGAGGTGTTATTTTCACGGCTTTTGCGCCAGCGCAAGAACGCCGTATATCCCTGGGTGTTTACACCAGATAATTATTTGATTTAGAACAAAAAACAAACAATAAACACACAAACACTTTACACTTGCGGCGGCGCCGGCTCAATCCGTCCATACAAAAACAAGGGAAATAGAGACGCTCCGACGGCGGCTAGCGGGAAGTATAGGCGGGATAAGGGAAAGCCAGCGGGGAAACGGCGAGATGAACAACACAGCCTGCAGAAAAGCACGAGGCGGCCTGCGCCGCCCCGATGCCGTGATTTATTTACGGGCCAGCAGCAGCCCCAGCACCAGCCCGACGGTGGCGCCGATGCCTACGCTGTGCCAGGGTTTATCCCGCACGTAGTCGTCGGTGCGGTGCACCGCTTCTTTGGCGCGCGCGTAGTAGGATTCGCCGGTGTTCGCCCAGCGCGCCTTAACCTCACTCAGCGCCTGCTCGGCGTGCGACTTGATGTCGATGTAGGCCTGATCCGCGCGATCGCCGGTGTATTGCAGCACTTCTTCCAGCGTCTCGGTCAGCATTCTCAGATCGTCATCCAGCGTAGTTTGCTCAGCATCCGTATGTCTTGCCATAGTGAGATCTCCGTGGTTGAAAAATTAAGCGTTCCTACACTATAGACAAGGATCGCAGCCTGCGGCCATCGGACTTTTACCCTAAAACACCAATTGCACCTTGGCGGCCTGGCGCTTATCGCCGGCAAACTCCAGCGCCTGCGCCAGTTGCCCGCTGGCGAACTCCGCCGACAGCAACGGCAGCGGATCGACCACGTCGTCGGCCAGCCACGCCACCGCCAGCGCAAACTCCGCCACGAAGCGGAAGGATCCGAGCAGGTTCAACTCCTTGGCGATCAACAACATCAGCGGAAAATCGGGGAAGCTGGCGCCCATGCCCACCTGCACCACGGTGCCTTTGGCGCGGGTGATCTCCAGGCAGCGCTGCAGCGACTGCGGATGCCCCGCCACTTCGAAGGCGACGTCGAAATATCCTTTGTCCTGCTGATAACCGCTAACATCGTCGTCCGCGGCATGCAGGCACCGATCGGCCCCCATTTGCCTGGCGATCGCCAGGCAGCGCGGGCTGAGATCGGCACAGACAATTTCGGCGGCGCCCAGCGCTTTCAGCGCCGCCACCAGCAGGCAGCCGATCGGACCGACGCCGGACACGAAGATCTTTTTCCCCGTCACGTCGCCGGGCTGCTTCGCCGCGTGGATCGCCACCGCCAGCGGTTCGGCGAACACCATCACCCTGTCGTCGCGATCGGCGCCGTAAGGAATGCACTGCGCGCTGTCCACCACTTTGTATTGGGTAAAGGCCCCGTCGACGTGCGGAAAATACATCGCGCTACCGAAAAAGCGCATCTCGACGCATTGATTGCTTTGCTGCGCCAGACAGTATTTGCACTGCCCACAGGGTTTGCTGGGATTGAGCGCCACCTTCTGCCCGACCGGCAGCTGCGGCGAATCGCTGGCGACCACTTCGCCGATCACCTCATGGCCCAGCACCATCGGCTGGCGCACCTGAAAATTGCCGACCCTGCCTTCCTGAAAGTAATGCAGATCCGAGCCGCAGATGCCGCCGCGGTTGATTTTCACCAGCGTTCCCTGCCCCCGGTAATCCACTTCTTGCGCAATCACCGCCACGTCGCGTTTGCCATTGACCACGCAGGACTGGGTTTGAATTTTCATCTCAACACTCCACGAAAAAAGGTTACACCGCCGCCGACATGCCGCCATCGACAAACAGCAGTTGCCCGTTGACGAAGGCGGAGGCGTCGGCGGCCAGGAACACCGCCGCGCCGATCAGCTCCTGCGGATCGCCCCAGCGTGCGGCGGGCGTGCGTTGGGTCAGCCAGGCGGTGAAGGCCGGATCGTCGGCCAGCGCCTGTGTCATCTCGGTTTTGAAGTAGCCGGGGGCGATGCCGTTGACCTGAATGTTGTAGCGCGCCAGCTCCACGCACATGCCGCGCGTCAGCATTTTCACCGCGCCCTTGGAGGCCGCATAAGGGGTAATGGTGTCCCGCCCCAGCTCGCTTTGCATCGAGCCGATGTTGACTATCTTGCCGCGCCGGCGCGGCACCATATAACGCGCCACGGTTTGCGACACGATGAAAACCGCCTTCTGGTTGACGGCGATGATGTCGTCCCAGTCTTGCTCCGGAAACTCGGTGAACGGGTGGCGGCGCTGGATGCCGGCGTTGTTGATCAAGACATCTATCGCGCCGATATCCGCTTCGATACGATCGATGGCAGCATGCACCGCCTGGGAATCGGTGACGTCGAACGCCGCCGCATCGGCGCGCAAGCCCTCTTCGCGCAGGCGATCGGCGGCGTGTCGGGCATGTTCGTCGGTGGTGGCGTTGACCAGAATATGCGCGCCTTGCTGCGCCAGGCCGCGCGCCAGCAGAAAACCGATGCCGCGCGAGGCGCCGGTGATCAAGACAATTTTGTTATCCAGTGAAAACAGGTTATTCATGGTGATTCCCGGCCATCAGGCCTCCAATCGGACAGGCCTCTATCTCAGCCGATTGTTACCGGTAAAAACGTGACGGAAATCACTGAACATCATGTTACGAAACCCTGTTACCCTTAACGTGATCACACGCAGGCGGCAAGCGGGCAAAAATCAGTTATCCAATTGAAAAATAGATATTTTCAATAGGAACGCATTCATTGTTATCGCCAAATCGATTTGTTAACATACCGCTATCCGCCCTTGCCGCGCCGCCCGTGAAGGCCACCGAATGAAACACCCCCGCGTTACGCTACAGGACATCGCGCAATTGGCCGGCGTGACCAAAATGACCGTCAGCCGCTTCCTGCGCACGCCGGAAAAAGTGGCGGCCAACACCGCCGAACGCATTGCGCAGGTCATGCGGGAGCTGAACGTCACAGATACCGATACCTCACAGGCCGGCAGAAAACCGCGCATCGGCGTGCTGATCCCCTCCTTCAACAACCAGATCTTCGCCGATCTGCTGGCCGGCATCGAATCCGTTACCCAAGCGCGGGGTTACCAAACGCTGGTGGTGAACTACGATTACAGCCCGCAGCGGGAAGAAGAGCAGATCGCACAGCTGTTGAGCTACCCGATCGCCGGGCTGATCCTCACCGACTCTGCGCATACCTTGCGCGCAGAGACCTACCTCGGCGCCGCCAAAATCCCCCTCGCGCAGGTGATGGATCTCGACGCGCCGCCGGGGCGGATTGCGGTGGGGTTTGATAATGAACAGGCGGGGTATGACATGACCGAAGCGCTGCTCGCCAGCGGCAAACGGCATATCGTTTACTTTGGCGCCATGTCGGACGCCCGCGACAATAAACGCTATCGGGGGTACTGCCGCGCCATGGCGGCTCAGGGGCAAACGCCGCGCCAGATCACGCCGCATCGGGTCTCTTCGGTTTCGATCGGCGCCGACATGCTGGCGATGGCGCGCGAACGCTACCCGCAGTTGGACGGTATCCTGTGCACCAACGACGATCTGGCGGTGGGCGTGTTGCAGGCCTGCCTGCGTCTCGGCGTGCGCGTGCCGCAGGAGATTGCGCTATCGGGTTTTCACGGCCTGGATATTGGCCAGGCGACCACGCCGGGCATCGCCAGCGTGATCACGCCGCGCTTTGACATGGGGAAAACCGCCGCTGAAATGCTGCTGCTGCGGATCGCGGGCGAACCCTGCGCCGAGCGCCACGATCTGCACTACCGCCTCTCACTCGGCGGCACCGTTTGAGCCGGCATTCGGGCTGACCGGCTGTGCGGCACGGGCTTTTTCGCTGCGCGCCGCCCACCACAGACCGCTGTTTTTCATCGCATAGCCAAACAGCAAGCCCACCAACAGAGAAAGCGTCACCAGCGGCCAATCTCCGCCGCCGGCGAAGGTCGCACAGGCGCCGATAAAGGTGCCGGGCACAAACCCCAGCCACTGCTGCTTGGCCTGAATGCACATCAGGAACGCAACGACGCCGGTCAGCAGATACCCCAGCAGCTCCCACTGCGGCGCCAGTTCGCTGCCGTGGATGATCGCCATTGCCCAGAAGACGCCGCTGCAGCAGGTCAACGCGCCGATCAACAGCCCTTTCAGCCCGCCCTGCGGGCAGGCGAAATACGCCGTGCAGCCGAGAAAACCGGCCCAACCGATCAGCCCCAGGCTGACGGCAACCCAGCCCCACACGCCGGAGAGGATCCCGGTAGTAACGGCAATGGCGAAAAGAACGTTCATAAAGTGACCCGCGACAAAAAGAAAGCGCGCAGTTTACCCGAAAGCCGGTCATTTCATGTGATTAAAATCACAATATAAATGCAATTAAAGAATGGTTAATTAAATAAAAGAGACTTAAATCACAAAATTATTAACGTGGGAACCCTACACGTACCGTCATCCATGCCAACAACAGGCATACCGTGGTGCTGCTCAGGAACAGCAGATGGGTTGCCTGCTGCAGATCGACACGGTCGACCACGATCCCCAGCAAGATCGGCACCCAGTTGGCGATATAAGCGATAACGTAAAACAGTGAAAGCAAACGCGCATGGCTGGCCGGCGGCGAAATCAGGTTTACCAGGGTCGCGCTGCCGACGAAAATGGCGCCGTAAGCATAGCCGGCCACCACCAGGCCCGCAGCCGCCAGCCACAGTGAATGCCATTGGATCGCCGCAGCGAATACCACCGCCGCCAGCACCTGCGCCAGGCAACCGAACAACAGCGAATGACGGGCGTTAAGGCGGCGGCTCAGGATCTGGCTAATACCGGCGATCAACAGATACACCGCAATCGCATAGCCAAAGACGCCCCGCTGGTGCATGCCTAACAGCGTTTCCGCCACGCTGGGGCCAATAGCCAAAATGCTGGCGGCCAGAGCCCAACAGATAAACAGCGCCCCGGCACAGACAAAGAATTTACCGCCGGTGATACGCAGGCCATCGAGCAGCGTGCTTTTTTCTGTCGCCGTCGGCGCAGCGCGGGTCGGTGCCGTAACCACGCCACGCGGCCACGAGAACATCACGCCCAACGCCGCCACGGCGGCAATGATCATGATGAAAATGAACGGCAGCGTCGTGGGATGAAAACCGGTCTGCAAAGCGATGCCGCTGAAGATCGGGCCCAGCGCCAACCCTGTGGTAAAGGACAACGTGGCGATCAGCGCGGCGTTTTTACCGCCGTCCTGTGGCCCAAAACGCACCAGGGCGATGTTTGCCGCCCCGGTCAATGCCCCGGTGCCCACCCCGGCCAGCAGTCGCGCCATGAGCATCATGACAAAGGTATCCGCCAGCGCAAACAGCAGCGCACCGCTCAACACCACCAGCAATGCCGGCACGATCACGCTGCGTAAATCCTTCACTTTGCCGGCCAGATTGCCGACGCCGAACAAAGAGATCAGTACGCCGGCAGCGTAGGCACCGTAAACGACGGTCAGGCTGACGGAACTCAGCGCAAACTGCTGCTGATACAGCGGATAAAGCGGCGTCGGCGCACTGCTGTTCAGCAATGCCGACATCAAAGCCAGCGCCAGGAACAATAAAATGGTCCTGCGCGACGCCTGAGCATTTTGCGGCGCCGCGATCTGGCTGGCGGTATTTTCTGACATGTTTCAACTCCCAAAGTCGGCAGACGGTGGCCTGCCATCGACATCTTTCTCACCCGGCGGGCCGGGAACGGGGCTTATCATAGCGTTACGGCGGCGGGCGAAGTATCGTCAAGAATGAATCACCCTGATGCATTCTTGCATCACCGGAGAAATAACCGCCGATGTGCAGGCCGCTAGCCGTCTTTCTCTCCCCCAGGGCAGAGCAACGCTTTATGATATAACCCGTTATCATTCGTCCGGCCCGGCCTGTTTCCTACGGCGCCGACAAATCTGCAGAGAGGAAATGGCATGATAAATTGGGACGACGCGCGCTTCTTTTTGGCCGTCGCGCGCTGCGGCACGCTACGCAAAGCCGCCAGCCAGCTGCATGTCGATCAGGCGACCGTCGGTCGACGGCTGTCCGCTTTCGAGGACGCGCTCGGTTCCAAGCTGTTTATCCGCACGCCGAAATCCTTCGCCCTCAGCCCGTTGGGGGAAGAAATGCTGGCGGACGTGATGAAGATGGAAAATGCGGTGCAGGCGATCAACCGCAAAGCCGCCAGCGGTGACGAAAGCCTGAGCGGCAACGTGCGCATCGCCACCACCGATACCCTGGCCGAAGCCTTCGTGATGCCGGCGCTGCAAGATCTGCGGGAACGCTACCCCGCCATCACCGTCACGCTGTTAACGGCGCTGAACATCGCCGATATCTCTTACCACGGCGCAGATTTGGCGATCCGTGGCGCCCGCCCCGATGACGATGAGCTGATCATCAAACGGTTAGCCACCATCGAAATGGGTCTGTACGCCAGCCCACACTACCTGGCACGGCGCGGCATGCCGCTCAGGGGCGAGCAGCTGCGCGGCCACGATCTGCTGATGTTCCCGCGCGAGCTGGTGCCGCGCCACTGGAACAATTTCTGCGGCGAGGCCCTGCACGAGCCCAACGTGGTGCTGCAATGCAATTCGCAGCTACTGCTGCGTTCCGCCACCCGCAGCGGGCTGGGCATCGGCCTGCTCTCCGCGTTTTTGGCGGACAAAGACCCGGAGCTGGTGCGCCTGTTGCCGGAGAACAAAGACTGGGTGGATATCTGGCTGGTGTTGCATCCCGATTTGCAACGCGCCGCCCGCGTGCGCGCGGTAGTGCAGGCGCTGGAAACCTCGTTTAGCGCCCATTACGGCTGAGTGCCGTTTCCCCATAAAAAAAGGCCGCCGAAGCGACCTTTTTATCGTTTGAAGCGTTATCAGAACGTCGGCTGCGCCATCTGCACCAGCGAAATCAGCGGCTGCGGATAGACGCCCAGCAGCAGCACCAGCGCGGCGGAGATCAGCACCACGACGCCACCGGCGGTCAACGCCCAGTTGTTCGGGGTATCGCGCTGCAGCGATTCCGGCGCGCTGAGGAACAGGCTGACGGTCACGCGCAGGTAGTAGTACAGGCCGATGGCGCTGCCTACCACAACCGCGCCGGTCAGCCACCACAGGTGTGCGCTGACGCCCATCGCGATCACGAAGAACTTGCCGATAAAGCCCAGCGTCATCGGGATACCGGCCAGCGACAGCATCATCACCGTCATCACCGCGGACAAGATTGGCTTATGCCAGAACAGACCGCGATAAGAGAACAGTGAATCCGCATCCGGGCCGCGGTACGGGCTGGACATCAGGCTGACCACGCCGAAGGCGCCCAGGCTGCTGAACAGGTAACCGGCCAGGTAAACGCCGGCGGTTTCCAGCGACAGCTGATGGGTTTGCACCGCAATCAGCGCCACCAGCAGGTAGCCCAGGTGAGCGATCGACGAGTAGCCCAGCAGACGCTTGATGTTGGTCTGGCTGATGGCCATCAGGTTACCGAACAAGATAGAGCAGAACGCGATGATCGACAGCACCATGCGCAGCGCTTCGTTGTCGGCAGCCGGGGCATACAGGAACAGACGCATCACGACCGCGAAGATCGCGATCTTGCTGGCGGTCGCCAGGAAGGTCGAGACCGGCGCAGGCGCGCCCTGATACACGTCCGGCGTCCACAGTTGGAACGGCACCAGCGACAGCTTGAAGCCCAGACCGACGATCATCATGCCCATACCGGCCAGGATCAGCGGCTGGTGCATCATGTTTTCCTGCAGGCTCTTGCCGAGGCCGGCCAGCGACAGATCGCCGGATTCGGCATACAGCAGCGCCATGCCGAACAGCAGGAACGACGACGCGGCGGCGGACAGCAGCATGTACTTGATGGCGGCTTCCAGCGGGCGCTTCTGGCGGTAGGCGTAGCCCACCAGGCCGAACAGCGGCAGCGAGATCAGCTCGATACCGATGAACAGCGAAGCCAGATGGTTGGCGCTCGCCAGCAGTATGCCGCCCATGGCGGCGATCAGCACCAGCAGGTAGAACTCTTCACGGTTATCCGGATAGCCGACCAGCCACGGATAGGCGAAGGTGCAGGTCGCCAGACTCGCCAGCAGCACCAGCCCGGTGTAGAACATCGAGTAACCGTCAACCCGCAGCAGCGGGGTGACGTCCATTGGGCCTGCCTGGCCGACAAAGTACAGCGAAAGCAGCGCCAGGTTGAGACCGATCACGGTCAGGGTGGCGTTGATAAAGTGGTCGCGTCGCCACGCAATGCCTAGCATCACAACCACCACCGTCAATCCGACGATCAACAGCGGCAGCAGTGCGATCAGTTGTTGAGGAGTTATTGTCATGGCGAATTACGGCCTTGTTGTTGAAATTGCTGAAACTGACGAACCAAACCAGTGTTGCACGTTGCTCATCGCCGCGTTGGAAGTATCCAGAATCGGCTGCGGGTAAACCCCCAGCAGAACCAGCAACACCACCAGCAGCAGAATGATGAACAGTTCGCGCGCGGTCATGCCCTGCAGCGGCTGGTCGGATTTAGGCGCACCGTAGTAAGCGCGCTGCATCATGATCAGCGAGTAAACCGAAGCGAACACCAGACCGAAGGTAGAAATCACGGTGATCACCGGCACCACCTGGTAGCTGCCGAACAGAATCATGAATTCGCCGACGAAGTTACCGGTACCCGGCATCCCCAGCGTAGCCACGGCGAAGAACAGCGACAGCGCAGGGATGAACTTGATACGCCCCCACAGGCCACCCATCTGACGCATGTCGCGGGTATGCAGGCGCTCATACAGCTGGCCGCAGATGATAAACATACCGGCGGCGGACAGGCCGTGCGCGATCATCTGGATCACCGCGCCCTGATAAGCCAACTGGCTGCCGGTGTAGATGGCGATCAGCACGAAGCCCATGTGCGAGACCGAGGTGTAGGCGATCAGACGCTTGATGTCGGTCTGCGCGAACGCCATCCAGGCGCCGTAGAAGATGCCGATCACGCCCAGCCACATGGCGATTGGCGCAAACTCGTGCGAAGCCTCAGGGAACAGCGGCAGGCTGAAACGCAGCAGGCCGTAGGCCGCGGTTTTCAGCAAGATGCCCGCCAGGTCGACGGAACCTGCGGTCGGCGCCTGGCTGTGCGCGTCCGGCAACCAGCCGTGCAGCGGCACCACCGGCATTTTCACCGCGAAGGCGATGAAGAAGCCCAGCATCAACAGATATTGCACGTTGTGGGACATCGGCGTTTGCAGCAGGTCTTCGTAATCGAAGGTCCACACGCCGGTGGCGTTGTAGTGCACGAACACCAGGCCCAGGATCGCAATCAGCATCACCAGACCGCTGGCCTGGGTGTAGATGAAGAACTTGGTCGCCGCGGTGATGCGGGTTTTACCGTCCGACGCCTTGTGGCCCCACAGCGCGATCAGGAAGTACATCGGCACCAACATCATTTCCCAGAAGAAGAAGAACAGGAACATGTCGATGGCGAGGAACACGCCGATAACGCCGCCCAGGATCCACAGCAGGTTGAGGTGGAAGAAGCCCTGATACTTCTGGATTTCACGCCAGGAACAGAGGATCGCCAGCACGCCCAGCAGACCGGTCAACACCACCATCAGCAGCGACAGGCCGTCCAGCGCCAGGTGGATGGAGATGCCGAAGCGCGGGATCCACGGCAGCAGGAATTCGCTCTGCCACTGCGGAATGCCTTTCGGCGTGGTCAAGGTATAGCCGCCCTGCATCCACAGCTGCAGAGAGAGCGCCAACGTCAGCCCCATTGCGATCAGCGCTATCCAGCGCGGCACCTTAGTACCGAAGCGCTCAAGCTGCCAGCACAGCAGACCGCCGATAAAGGGGATAAGAATTAGCCAAGGTAATAGCATGGCGTTTTGTGTCCCTTATACGAATAATTTCAAACTTTGTACGTAGCGCCTGCCCGGCGCTACGCCCGAAAAATGCGTCTGTTTAAATTATTCAATTAAACCAAAATCAACAGAGCCAATACGACCACTGCACCCACACCCATAGACGCTATATACCAACGCACCTGACCATTCTCGCTCACCGTCAGACCGCGGTTCCCCCAGCGGGAGAAGACGGCCGGCAGGTTCATCAGCGAGTTCAGCGGATCGCGCTGCAGCAGCTTCGCAATGCCCAGGTACGGCTTGACGAACACTTTGTCATACAGCCAGTCGAAGCCCCAGGCATGGAACCACCAGGTCGAGAAGAAACGCCCCGGCGCGCTGTTGGCGATGCTGTTGACCAGGCTGCGTTTGCCCAGCCACAGCGCGGCCGCCAGCAGAATGCCGACGATAGCCACCACGCCGGAGGTGATTTCCAGCGTCAGCACACTGCCGTGCGCCAGCTCGGTCGTCTCCGGCAGCACGCCCTGCAACGGCGGCACGATCATCGCACCAACGAAGGTGGACAGCACCAGCAGAACCAGCAGCGGCAGGTGGTGAGTGATGCCTTTACCGGCATGCGCTTTGATTTTCTCTTCGCCGTGGAACACGATGAAAATCATACGGAAGGTGTACAGCGAGGTCATGAATGCGCCGACCAGGCCGGCCACCATCAGGTTGATGTGGCCGTTGGCCATCGCGCCCGCCAGGATCTCGTCCTTACTGAAGAAGCCGGCCGTGACCAGCGGCAACGCAGACAGCGCCGCGCCACCCACCAGGAAGCAGACGTACACCAGCGGGATGCTCTTGCGCAGGCCGCCCATCTTGAAGATGTTTTGCTCGTGGTGGCAAGCCAGGATCACCGAACCGGACGACAGGAACAGCAGCGCCTTGAAGAACGCGTGGGTCATCAGGTGGAAGATCGCCGCGTCCCATGCCTGCACGCCCAGCGCCAGGAACATGTAACCGATCTGGCTCATGGTGGAGTAAGCAAGCACGCGCTTGATGTCGGTCTGCACCAGCGCGGCGAAGCCGGCCAGCAGCAGGGTGACCGCACCGACGATGCCCACCAGGTGCAGCACTTCCGGCGCCATCAGGAACAGGCCGTGCGTACGGGCGATCAGATAGACGCCCGCGGTCACCATGGTCGCCGCGTGGATCAGTGCGGAAACCGGGGTTGGGCCCGCCATCGCGTCCGCCAACCAGGTTTGCAACGGCAGCTGCGCCGATTTACCGACCGCGCCGCCCAGCAGCATCAGGGTTGCCCAGGTGATGGCCGTATCGCCCACCGCCAGTTTCTGCGGCGCCAGGATCATCAGCTCGCGGATGTTCAGCGTGCCCAGCTCGTTGTAGAGGATGAACAGCGCGAACGCCAGGAACACGTCGCCCACGCGGGTCACGATGAAGGCTTTCATCGCCGCCGCGCCGTTGGCCGGATCTTTGTAGTAGAAGCCGATCAACAGGTAGCTGCACAGGCCCACGCCTTCCCAACCCAGATACATCAGCAGCAGGTTGTCCGCCAGCACCAAGACCACCATGCTGGCGATAAACAGGTTGGTGTAAGCGAAGAAGCGCGAATAGCCCTCTTCACCACGCATGTACCAGGAGGCGAACATGTGGATGAAGAAGCCGACGCCGGTGACCACCGACAGCATGGTCAGCGACAGGCCGTCCAGCACCAGGGTCACGCCGATATTGAAGTTGCCGACGGCCATCCAGGTCCACAGGCTTTGCTCGAACAGCTGCACGCCGGCGGCTTTCTGGGCGAAGAAATCCATCGCCACATACACCGTGACCAGCGCAGCCAGGCCGATAGAGCCCACGCCGACGGTGGCCGCCGTGTTCTCAGACCAACGACCGCGGGAAAATGCCAACAGCAGGAACCCGATCAGCGGTAGCAGAATTGTTAAATATAATAGGTTCATCCGCGCATCTCACTGACAGTATCAATATTCAGGGTATGACGACGACGGTAGAGCTGCAGCAGCAGCGCCAGGCCGATACTGGCCTCGGCTGCCGCCAGACTGATCGCCAGGATGTACATCACCTGCCCGTCCGCCTGGCCCCAGTAGCTTCCCGCCACGATAAACGCCAACGCCGCAGCGTTGATCATCACTTCCAGGCTGATCAGCATAAACAGCAGGTTGCGGCGCACCAGCAGCCCGGTCAGCCCGAGCACAAACAGGATAGCCGCCAGGATCAGGCCGTGTTGAAGAGGGATCATGCTTGCTCCTCCGATTTTCTTCTCGCCATTTCGCCACTCGCCGGCGCGTTGCTCAGCACCTCGCCAGGCTTGTGCTCGCGGCCGATATGGAAGGCGACAACCAGACCCGCCAACAGCAGCATTGAAGCCAGCTCAACCGCCAATACGTAAGGCCCGAACAGGCTGATGCCCACCGCCTTCGCATCGACCATCTCGCCGCTGATACCCTGGTCGGATACGCTGCGGATCGCGACGATCAATACCACCAGCAGCGCCAGCGACAGCAGGCCAGGCCCGATCCACACCGTCGGCTTCATCCAGTCGCGCTCTTGCTGCTGCACGTTGCCGAGGTTCAGCATCATCACCACGAACACGAACAGCACCATGATGGCGCCCGCATAGACGATGATTTCCAACGCGGCGGCAAAGTAGGCGCCGAGCGAGAAGAAGACTGCCGAGATCGCCAATAACGAGACGATCAGATACAGCAGCGCATGCACAGGGTTGGTATGGGTGATCACGCGAATCGTCGCGGCCACCGCAATCAAACCTGCCAGGTAAAATGCAATTTCCATGCTTGCTGGCTCCTTAGGGCAACAGACCTTTGACGTCGATCGGTTTGGCTTCGTTTTCGGCTTCGCCTTTGGCTTTGCCGTCAATCGCCATACCGGCCATCCGGTAGAAGTTATATTCCGGATATTTACCCGGCCCCGAGATCAACAGATCTTCTTTTTCGTACACCAGATCCTGACGCTTGTACTCGCCCAGTTCGAAATCCGGCGTCAGCTGGATAGCGGTAGTCGGGCAAGCCTCTTCGCACAGGCCGCAGAAAATGCAGCGCGAGAAGTTGATGCGGAAGAACTCCGGATACCAACGGCCGTCTTTCTGCTCCGCTTTTTGCAGCGAGATACAGCCGACCGGGCAGGCCACCGCACACAGGTTACAGGCGACGCAGCGCTCTTCGCCGTCCGGATCGCGCGTCAGCACGATGCGGCCACGGTAGCGCGGCGGCAGGTAAACCGGTTCTTCCGGATACATCTGGGTTTCGCGCTTGGCGAAGGCATGCATGCCAATCATCCAAATGCTGCGCACCTGGGTGCCGAAACCAACCACTAACTCTTTCAATGTCATGGTTTATTCACCCCTTATTGAGCGTTGTACAAAATGACCGCGGCGGTTGCCAGCAGGTTCAGCAGCGTCAGCGGCAGGCACACTTTCCAGCCGAAGGACATCACCTGGTCATAACGCGGACGCGGCAGCGCGGCACGGATCAGGATGAACATCATCATGAAGAAGGCCGTTTTCAACGCGAACCAGATGAATGGCGGCAGGAACGGACCCTGCCAGCCGCCGAAGAACAACGTCACAATCAGGGCGGACACGGTGACGATACCGATGTATTCCCCCACGAAGAACAGACCGAACTTCATGCCGGAATATTCGATGTGGTAACCGTCGGCCAGTTCCTGCTCGGCTTCCGGCTGGTCAAACGGGTGACGGTGACACACCGCCACGCCGGCGATCGCGAAGGTCACGAAGCCGAAGAACTGCGGAATGACGTTCCAGACGTGCGCCTGGGATTCAACGATAGCCTGCATGTTGAACGAATCCGCCTGCATCACCACGCCCATCAGCGACAGACCGATGAACACTTCGTAGCTCAGGGTTTGCGCGGAGGCGCGCATCGCGCCCAACAGCGAGTATTTGTTGTTGCTCGACCATCCGGCGAACAGCACGGCGTACACCGCCAGGCCGGCCATCATCAGGAAGAACAGAATACCGATGTTGAGATCGGACACCGCCCAGGTCGGGCTGACCGGCACGATGGCAAATGCCAGCAACAGGGAAGTAAAGGCGATCATCGGCGCCAGGGTGAAGATCACCCGGTCGGAGAATCTCGGCACCCAGTCTTCCTTGAAGAACATTTTGATCATGTCGGCGACCAGCTGCAGCGAGCCGCCCCAGCCTACGCGGTTCGGTCCGTAGCGGTTCTGGAACAGGCCGAGCAGGCGGCGTTCGCCGAAGCTCATGAATGCCCCGCACGCCACGACCACCAACAGGATCACGACCGCTTTAAGAATGGCGATCAGAATGTCGATCACCTCAGGGGTAAACCAGCTCATCGTGCCGCCTCCCGCAGATTGTCTACCTTAGCACCCACCAAGATCGGCGGGATCCCTGGCAAGCCGAGCGGCAAACCAACCTGGCCCTGGGTCAGGGTTTCACTCAGACGCACCGGCAGACGCAGGGTCTGGCCCGCACAGCTGAACTCCACCAGGCTGCCCGCGTTGACGCCAAGCGTCGCCGCGTCGGCCGGGTTGACCATCACGTAGGCTTCCGGCATGCGCTGCTGGATCACGTGAGAGCGCTGCGACATTTCGTCGCTGCCGAACAGGTGGTAGTACGGCGCGACACGCCAGCCGTCGTTCGGATTGAACGCGGCAGGCACGCGGTCGAAGTAACCGAGGCTGCCCTCCCCCGCTTCGATCAGGCGCACGCCCGGATCGCCGTGGCGCAGTTTGCCGCCCACTTCGGCCTGGAACTTGTTCCATGCCTGCGGTGAGTTCCAGCCTGGCGCCCAGGCGAACGGGATCTGCTGACGATCGGCCAGCGGACTGTTGTTCCCTTCCATCGAGAAGGCGAACATGGTGTCTTTATCCTGCGGCTGACGCGGCTCGTGCACGCTGATGTTGGCGCGCATGGCGGTACGGCCGCTGGAGCGGTGCGGCGAACGCGCCAACTTCTGACCGCGAATGCGGAAAGTCGCGTCCGGCGCGGCGTCGACGATGCCCTGCAGCTGCGGCAACGCGGCGACGCAAGCGGCGATCACGTCATCGAGCTGGGTCCAGTCCACGTGGCGGCTGGTGTAGGTGGAGTGCAGCGAGTGCATCCAGCGCCAGCTTTCCAGCATCACGGTGAACTGATTTTTCTTGGCGTCGTCGTAGTAAGCCGGATCGTATACCTGGAAGAAGCGCTGCGCGCGGCCTTCCTGGTTGATCAGCGTACCGTCGCTCTCGGCAAAGCTGGCCGAGGAGAGGATCAGGTTGGCTTTGTCCATGATCGCGGTGCGCTGGTGGTCGGCGACGATCAGGTTGTTGACCTTGGCCAGCGCCGCGTCCACCTGCGCCGCCGGCGCATGACGATAGAGATCGTTTTCCATCACGATGGCGGTATCGGCTGCGCCGCTCGCCAGCTGTTCCAGCGCCTGATCGAGCGAACCGCCGCCGATCATCGCCAGGCCCATGCTGTTGGCTGCGCCCGCCACGAAGGTGATGCCGACGTCGGAACCGCGGCCCTTCAACGCTTTGGCAATGTTGGCCGCCGCTTCGATGATGGCTTCGCTGCCGGCGTTGCTGCCGGTAATAATCAGCGGTTTGCGTGCGCCGGTCAGCGCCTGCACGATGATATCGACTTTCTTGTTCAGGCCTTCAGCCAGATCGTTCACCGCCGGCGCCGCGCTGTCCAGCGCGTGAGCGATGGCGAAGCCGAAGCGCGCCTGCTCGTCCACCGGCGCGCGGTAGTTCCAGGCGGCGATGTCGTCCAGGCGGGTGTTGTCGACGTTGGTGGTGAACAGCGGGTACTTGGCGTGCTGGCCGATGTTCTGCACCGCCGCGATCTGCCAGTCGGCCACGCGTTGCGCCGCCGCCATCGCGCGGGCTTTGCCCTTGACGGCCTGACGCACGGACAGCGCGATACGCGCGCCGGTTTGCGTCAGGTCTTCGCCCAGCACCAGCACCGCGTCGTAATCTTCGATCTCACGCAGCGCCGGCGTATGGACGCCGCCGTTTTTCAGCACGTTCAGCATCAGCGCCAGGCGTGATTGCTCCGCCTGAGCGATACCGGTGTAGTAGTTCTCGGCGCCGACCAGCTCGCGCAGTGCGAAGTTGCTTTCCAGGCTGGCGCGCGGAGAGCCGATGCCGATGGTTTTCTTCGCCTGACGCAGGATGTCCGCCGCGCCCTGCATCGCCTGCTCGGCGTTCAGGGTGATCCAGTCATCGCCGCGCAGCTGCTGCGGTTGACGCGGACGATCTTTCTGGTTGACGTAGCCGTAACCGAAGCGGCCGCGGTCGCACAGGAAGTAGTGGTTCACGCTGCCGTTGTAACGGTTTTCGATACGGCGCAGCTCGCCATAGCGCTCGCCCGGGCTGGTGTTACAGCCGATGCTGCACTGCTGGCAAATGCTCGGCGCGAACTGCATGTCCCATTTACGGTTGTAGCGCTCGGAGTGCGTTTTGTCGGTGAATACGCCGGTCGGGCACACTTCCACCAGGTTGCCGGAGAACTCGCTTTCCAGCGTGCCGCTTTCCGGGCGACCGAAGTAGACGTTATCGTGCGCGCCGTACACGCCGAAGTCGGTGCCGTCCGCATAGTCTTTGTAGTAACGCACGCAGCGGTAGCAGGCGATGCAGCGGTTCATCTCATGCGAGATAAACGGCCCCAGCTCCTGGTTGTTGTGGGTGCGCTTGGTGAAGCGGTAGCGGCGGAAGCTGTGGCCGGTCATTACCGTCATATCCTGCAGGTGACAGTTACCGCCTTCCTCACAGACCGGGCAATCGTGCGGGTGGTTGGTCATCAACCACTCGACCACGCTTTCACGGAACTGCTTCGCTTCGCCGTCATCGATGGAGATGAAGGTGCCGTCGGATGCCGGGGTCATACAGGACATCACCAAACGGCCGCGCGTATCTTCCGCGTTTTGGTATTGCTTTACCGCACATTGGCGGCAAGCGCCGACGCTTCCCAGCGCCGGATGCCAGCAAAAGTAAGGAATATCAAGGCCGAGGGAGAGACAAGCCTGCAGCAGGTTGTCCGCTCCGTCTACCTCATACTCTTTGCCGTCTACATGAATCGTAGCCATAGTCAGCATGCTTCCAAGTGGCCTGCCTTGCGGCAGGCGTTAATCAAAAATTCTGGCCGTGTTCGGGCGAGTCGGCTTACCAGCGCTGCTTCAGCAGATTGTTCGGCTGAATGCCGCCAATCGCATGGGCGTTGCCGAAGTGCTGCACGGCGATGCCCGCCTCGAACTCTTCACGGAAATATTTAATCGCGCTTTGCAGTGGCTCTACGGCACCTGGCGCGTGGGCGCAGAAGGTTTTGCCCGGGCCGAGGGAACGGCACAGCTGTTCGAGGGTTTCGATATCCCCCGGCTGCCCTTCGCCGTTTTCCAACGCACGCAGGATCTTCACGCTCCACGGCAGGCCGTCGCGGCATGGTGTACACCAGCCGCAGGACTCGCGGGCGAAGAACTCTTCCAGGTTACGCACCAGCGGCACCATGCCGATCTCGTGGTCTACCGCCATCGCCAGCGCGGTGCCGAGACGGCTGCCGGCTTTGCCGATCGCGCCGTATTCCATCGGCAGATCGAGGTGATCGGCGGTCAGGAAGTCGGTCCCCGCGCCGCCCGGCTGCCAGGCTTTGAAGCGCAGACCGTCGCGCATGCCGCCGGCGTAGTCTTCCAGGATCTCGCGCGCGGTGGTGCCGAACGGCAGCTCCCAAACGCCCGGATTTTTCACCCGGCCGGAGAAGCCCATCAGCTTGGTGCCTTTGTCCTCACTGCCGGAGATGCCGGTGTACCACTCCACGCCGTTCGCCAAAATGGCCGGCACGTTGCACAGCGTTTCGACGTTGTTGACGCAGGTCGGCTTGCCCCACACGCCGGCGCTGGCCGGGAATGGCGGCTTGGAGCGCGGGTTGGCGCGGCGGCCTTCCAGCGAGTTGATCAGCGCGGTTTCTTCGCCGCAGATGTAACGGCCGGCGCCGGTGTGCACGATCAGCTCGAAATCAAATCCGGTGCCGAGAATGTTTTTGCCCAGATAGCCGGCTTCGGTGGCTTCCGCGATGGCGCGACGCAGGTGCGCCGCCGCTTCAATGTACTCGCCGCGCAGGAAGATATAGCCGCGGTAGGCTTTCAGCGCGAAGGCGGAGATCAGCATGCCTTCCACCAGCAGGTGCGGCAGCTGCTCCATCAGCAGGCGGTCTTTATAGGTGCCCGGCTCCATTTCATCGGCGTTACACAGCAGGTAACGGATGTTCATGGATTCGTCCTTCGGCATCAGGCTCCACTTCAAACCGGTGGAGAAGCCCGCGCCGCCGCGGCCCTTCAGCCCGGAGTCTTTCACCAGGCCGACGATCTCGTCCGGGGCCAAGCCTTTGAGGGCCTTTTCCGCGCCGGCATAGCCGTTTTTGCTGCGGTATTCGTCCAGCCACAGCGGCTGCTTGTCATCACGCAGCCGCCAGGTCAGCGGATGCGTTTCGGGAGTGCGTACAATGTGCTTGGTCATTGATACTGCTCCAGTAGCGTCTCGATATCTTCAGGCTTCAGCTGACTGTGAGTGTCGTCATCAATCATCATGGTCGGCCCTTTATCGCAGTTGCCCAGACAGCAGGTCGGCAGCAGCGTGAAGCGGCCATCAAAGGTGGTTTGACCCGGCTTGATGTTCAGCTTCTTCTCGATAGCGGCCTGAATGCCCTGGTAACCGGTGATGTGACAAACAACGCTGTCACAATAACGGATCACGTGACGTCCTACCGGCTGACGGAAAATCTGGCTGTAGAACGTGGCCACGCCTTCTACGTCGCTGGCGGGGATGCCCAGCACTTCCGCGATGGCGTAAATCGCACCGTCCGGAACCCAGCCGCGCTGCTTCTGCACAATTTTCAGTGCTTCGATGGAAGCGGCACGCGGATCCTCGTAATGATGCTTTTCGTGCTCGATCGCATCACGTTCTTCCGCACTCAGTACAAATGCATCAACGCCGCTCTGAGGAGCGGCTGCGTTGATGGGCTCGAGCGCATCATTGACTGCGTGATTGTCTTTTTGAGAGTGCATAATTAGCGGTCCACATCTGACATAACAAAATCGATACTACCCAGATAGACGATCAGGTCGGAAACCAGGCTGCCACGGATGACCGATGGGATCTGCTGCAGGTGCGCAAAGCTCGGCGTACGTACCCGGGTGCGGTAGCTCATGGTGCTGCCGTCGCTGGTCAGGTAGTAGCTGTTGATCCCTTTGGTGGCTTCAATCATCTGGAATGATTCGTTGGCTGGCATCACCGGGCCCCAGGAAACCTGCAGGAAGTGGGTGATCAGCGTTTCAATGTGCTGCAGCGTGCGCTCTTTCGGCGGCGGCGTGGTCAGCGGGTGATCGGCCTTGAACGGGCCTTCCGGCATGTTGTTCAGGCACTGTTCGAGGATGCGCAGGCTCTGGCGCAGCTCTTCCACCTTCAGCATCACGCGGGTGTAGCAGTCGCTGGTGCCGTCGCCGACCGGCACTTCGAAGTCGAAGTTCTCGTAGCCGGAGTACGGACGCCATTTACGCACGTCGAACTCGACGCCAGTGGCGCGCAGGCCGGCGCCGGTCACGCCCCACTCCAGCGCTTCTTTGGCGTTGTAAGACGCTACGCCGATGGAACGGCCTTTCAGGATGCTGTTCTTCAGCGCCGCTTTCACGTAGGAGTCCAGACGCTTCGGCATCCAGTCGAGGAATTCACGCAGCAGGCGATCCCAGCCGCGCGGCAGATCGTGCGCAACGCCGCCGATGCGGAACCAGGCCGGGTGCATACGGAAACCGGTGATCGCTTCCACCAGATCGTAGATTTTCTGACGATCGGTAAAGGCGAAGAACACCGGGGTCATCGCGCCGACGTCCTGAATGAAGGTGGAGATGTACAGCAGGTGGCTGTTGATGCGGAACAGCTCGGACAGCATCACGCGGATGGTGTCGACGCGCTCCGGCACCTTGATGCCGGCCAGCTTCTCGACCGCCAGCACGTAAGGCATTTCGTTCACGCAGCCGCCGAGGTACTCGATACGGTCGGTGTACGGAATGTAGCTGTGCCAGGATTGGCGCTCGCCCATCTTCTCGGCGCCGCGGTGGTGATAGCCGATATCCGGCACGCAGTCGACGATCTCTTCGCCGTCCAGCTGCAGAATGATGCGGAACGCACCGTGCGCGGACGGGTGGTTCGGGCCGAGGTTGAGGAACATGAAATCTTCGTTCTCGGTGCCGCGCTTCATGCCCCAGTCTTCCGGCTTGAAGGTCAGCGCTTCCATCTCCAGATCTTCTTTCTGCTTGGTCAGCACGAAAGGATCGAATTCGGTGGCGCGCGCCGGGTAGTCCTTGCGCAGCGGGTGCCCTTCCCAGGTCTGCGGCATCATGATGCGCGACAGGTGCGGGTGGCCGTCGAAGGTGATGCCGAACATTTCCCAGGTTTCGCGCTCGTACCAGTTGGCGTTCGGGAACACCTTGGTCGCCGTCGGCACGTGCAGGTCTTTTTCAGACAGCGCCACCTTCAGCATGATGTCGCGGTTGCGTTCGATGGAAATCAGATGGTAGAAAACGGAGAAATCCGCAGCGGGCAGGCCATCGCGGTGGGTGCGAAGACGTTCGTCCACGCCATGCAGATCGAACAGCATGACATACGGCTTCGGCTGTTTTCTCAGGAACGTCATTACTTCCAGCAACTGGTCAGGTTTAACCCATACCACGGGCATGCCGGTACGGGTGGCCTGAACAGTAAAGGCTTCCGGCCCAAAACGGTTGCGCAGTTCGCCGATCACCGGGTCGTCAAGGTGATCTCGGGTCTGCCAGGCAGGCAAGGCGTCGTGCGTCGTCAAATCTGTCATAATTTTTTTTCACCACACTAAAGGGTTATTCGCCGCAAGTTTCACTTTTCGCTGTGTTAACCAATAGCGCACTAAGATGGACGTTAAATGAACGTCTTAAATCTCGTCAGGCGTCCGGAGGTTGGTCACCGCGATGCGCTCGCCGTGTTTACGCTCTCTTTCAGACTGCATATTGGCGCGGTAAACGCCCTGATCGCCGACAACCCACGACAGCGGGCGACGTTCTTTGCCGATGGATTCCTGCAGCAGCATCAGCGCTTGCATGTAGGCTTCCGGACGCGGCGGGCAGCCGGGAATGTACACGTCGACCGGCAGGAACTTGTCCACGCCCTGCACCACGGAATAGATGTCGTACATGCCGCCGGAGTTGGCGCAGGCGCCCATCGAGATCACCCACTTAGGTTCCAGCATCTGCTCGTACAGGCGTTGGATGACCGGGGCCATCTTGGTGAAACAGGTACCGGCCACCACCATCAGGTCAGCCTGACGCGGGGAGGCGCGCAGTACTTCCGCACCGAAACGCGCCACGTCGTGAACGGCGGTAAACGACGTCACCATCTCCACGTAACAGCACGAAAGGCCGAAGTTATACGGCCAAATAGAGTTTTTACGCCCCCAGTTCACCATGTCATGCAGCGCATGTTCGAGTTTACCCATGTAAACCGTGCGGTGGACCTGTTGTTCCAGGGGATCGGCGACGATCTCCTGTTTTTGCAGGGGATAACGGTCGTTCTCACCGTTCGGGTCTATGCGGGTGAGCGTATAGTCCATCTTAATGCCTCGCTGTTACTGCGGATGACTGTTGGTGTTAGTGATCGTGCTCGGTTTGCTGCGGCGTTGGGAACGCGCCGGAGTCCAATCCAACGCGCCGATGCGCACCAGATAAACCAGACCGGCCAATAGCACCAAAATGAAAATGGCGGCTTCGATAAAGCCTACCCAGCCGCTCTCGCGAACCGAGACCGACCAGGCGTACAGGTATAAGGCTTCAACGTCGAAAATAACGAAGAACATGGCCACCAGGTAGAACTTGGCGGACAAGCGCATGCGCGCCGTACCGACCGAGTCGATGCCTGATTCAAACGGGGTGTGTTTGGCGCGCGCCCGGGCTCTCCCGCCCAAGAAGAACGCACCCAGCAGCATTAAGCCGCAGAGCCCGATAGCCACGACGAGAAATACGGCGAGCGCCCAGTGATGAGCGATAACTTCAGTGGTTGTTGACATACTCTATGCTTACTCATCAAAAGTGGCGTCGATCGCGCTGCTCTTGTCACCGGCAGTTAGTGCGCCACATCGATTTAAGGGAAGGATAAATAACCACACAAACAAACTGCTTTTACAGCGAGTTAGGCAGCGTTTTTCTGTGGGCTTTTTACTCCTTTCTATAACCTTTTGTCAACTTTGACAAAAGTATCTACACACTAGTTTACATACGTATCATTTGATTAACATTTGATGCGCCAGGGGCTGGCTAAATCGTGTCAGTTAATTTTTGTGTAGAAACAGATAGATATAAACCAACGTGCACATTTCAGTTTTACTATACCATTGTCTCAGGAATTCCCTGTTCTTCCACTCACTACCTAGGGGTATTTTTTTGATCCAGGACACGTTTTCAGCATAAATCCTCAAAAAAAGTGTGGCCCTTTAACAATTTTCCTCAAATTAAGCCGCAAAAACGGCCGCTATAAGCTAACAAAATAACCCTTCTATTACCATGCCTTTAACCCATTCAATCTTATTGCTCAAAAAACACACTCAACGTCTTAAACCCGGCCAAACTCTCTTTTCAGTAACGCTTAAAAGTCAATAAAATAGCCAACTCATAACAAAATCGTTATCAAACCCCTATAACAGTAAAAATAGCCATAAAAAGGCAAAAAAAAACCTCCGCCGAAGCAGAGGTTTTCATCAGATATCACGCCGCGGCGTTATTCTTCCTCGTCCACCAGGCTGGCGTCATCCTGATCGCCCTGGAGACCGGCTTCCGCGCCGTTGAAGCCATAGCCGTCATTGCCGCCCTGCATGGCGCTGAAGATGGCCATCGCCAATTCGTTGCTGCACTGCGTGTTTTTGCACAGCGCATACTGGGTATCCGGCAGCGGCGGCAAACCTTCCACCGCTCCCAGCACCCGCAGGTCGGGGCTCATCATCTCGATCGGCCGCGCAGTCACGCCCAGGCCGGCCTTACAGGCCGCCCGCACCGCGGACAGCGTCGAGGCAACGTAGGCGATGCGCCACGGGATACCGGCTTCGTCCAGCTGCTTGATCGCCAGCGCGCGGAACGGGCTTGGCTCATCCATCACCACCAGCGGGATCGGTTCGCCGGCCTGATAGTGGTAATCGGCGGCGCAGTACCACAGCGTCGGCGATGTGCGCAGCACGATGTGCGGGTGCCCGGCCGGATCGGCCGTGGTCACCGCCAGATCGATTTCGCCCTCTTCCAGCAGATCGACCATCGTCGTGCTGCGCTTTACGCGCACGTCAATGGACAGCTTCGGATAGATGGCGGTCACGCGGTTCAGCAGGAAAGGCAGAATGGTATCGGCGGTGTCGTCGGAAGCGCCGATGGTCAGAACACCTTTAATATTGTTGTACATCAGCGAGGTACAGGCTTCGTCGTTAAAGCGCAGGATCTTCCTGGCATAACCGAGAAGCTGAATACCATGCTCAGTCAGGAGTTTGTTGCGCCCATGGCGGGCAAACAGTTCTTTGCCGACCAGTTGCTCTAATCGCTGCATTTGTTGACTGACGGCTGATTGAGTACGGCATACGGCGACGGCCGCCGCCGCGAAGGTATTCAAATCAGCAACCGCAACAAAGGTTCTTAGCAGATCGAGGTCGAGATTAAGTATCGGACGATTTGCAGTTGTCATAGTGTATTCTTCACTTTTTTAAATTCTAATTTACGAACTACTACCCTGGTGTGTTTCTCAGACGCCGTTGAAAAGGACGGAGCCTGTTATGACAGTACCCCACTCATAAGTGGAGGGCAAAAAAATTACTTATGATTCGTTACCTCTATCGCTTTTTAAAATGCGATCTATCGATGGTGCTTATAGAACGCGGGGGCTGAATATCGGTGGAAAGGGAAAACCCCCACCGAACCTGAGATTTTACTCATTCATACTGCCTAATTTCCACTCCATTCGTGCTACTGAGAACCCTTATCAACCGGCGGCCACACTGCATTACAGAGCAAAAAAGATAAATAATTAACGGTATCGACTTCGTGTTACTACTCAATGAATTTAATAAATTCAATCAGTAAGATTTTTACTTTAAATAATAGTCCTATAACCACATAAACAATGCTTAAGCTAAAATATAAAGTAAAGCTAATGTAAATATGCCATTTTCTTAGTGTGGTGCGCTAACCGACAACCCGCTATCAGACAACTCCGGTATTATCGTTCCTTTACAGTTTATTGAAGCCCATTCTCCCTTTCGGCTTATCAGTTCACTGCTGCCGGCCGCGATCGCTGGCATGTCGCGTTTATCGATGCGGGATTTTACAGAACAAAACCCTAATAAAATTATAGTTCATGAAATTATGAACCACAAAATAACTTTACCTTTGCTTATCATAACTAAAATCCCCCGTTACGCCATGCATTTGCACCAAAGGCGTGCAAAACCCTTCAAAAGCAACTACGCCAGGAGTACATTGGGCGGGTTGCGGCGTCCCACGGTAGGAGCGCCCCTATCCCAGCAAAAGGCTCAACTTTTTATGTCCCCCATTGAGAAATCCAGCAAACTGGACAACGTCTGCTATGACATTCGCGGCCCGGTGCTTAAAGAAGCTAAACGTCTTGAAGAAGAAGGCAACAAAGTCCTGAAACTGAACATCGGCAACCCTGCCCCGTTCGGTTTCGACGCCCCTGACGAAATCCTGGTCGACGTGATCCGCAATCTGCCCACGGCGCAAGGCTATTCCGACTCCAAGGGCCTCTTCTCGGCGCGTAAAGCGATCATGCAGCACTATCAGGCGCGCAACATGCGTGACGTGACCGTTGAGGATATCTACATTGGCAACGGCGTCTCGGAACTGATCGTCCAATCCATGCAGGCGCTGCTCAACAGCGGCGACGAAATGCTGGTGCCGGCGCCGGACTACCCGCTGTGGACCGCCGCGGTATCGCTGTCCGGCGGCAAGGCCGTGCACTACCTGTGCGATGAGCAGGCCGGCTGGTTCCCGGATCTGGACGACATCATCAGCAAGATCACCCCGCGCACCCGCGGCATCGTGATCATCAACCCGAACAACCCGACCGGCGCGGTTTACAGCAAAGCGCTGCTGGAACAGATCGTCGAGATCGCCCGTCAACACAACCTGATCATCTTCGCCGACGAGATCTACGACAAGATCCTGTATGACGAAGCCGAGCACCATTCGATCGCCGCGCTGGCGCCGGATTTGCTGACCGTCACCTTCAACGGCCTGTCGAAAACCTACCGCGTGGCGGGCTTCCGCCAGGGCTGGATGGTGCTGAACGGGCCGAAGAAGCACGCCAAAGGCTATATCGAAGGGCTGGAGATGCTGGCTTCGATGCGCCTGTGCGCCAACGTGCCGATGCAGCACGCCATTCAGACCGCGCTGGGCGGTTATCAGAGCATCAGCGAGTTCATTCAGCCCGGCGGCCGCCTGTACGAACAGCGCAACCGCACCTGGGAGCTGCTCAACGACATCCCGGGCGTCTCTTGCGTGAAGCCGCAGGGCGCGCTGTACATGTTCCCGCGCATCGACGCCAAGCGCTTCAACATCCACGACGACCAGAAACTGGTGCTGGATCTGCTGCTGCAGGAAAAAGTGCTGCTGGTGCAGGGCACCGCGTTCAACTGGCCTTATCCGGATCACGTGCGCATCGTCACCCTGCCGCGCGTAGACGAGCTGGAAATGGCGGTCGGCAAGCTGGGCCGCTTCCTGGAAGGCTACCACCAGTAATCGCCTGGGGCGCAGCGCCTTGTTGCGCCCTTCTCTCACTGCCCGGTTGCAAAATTCGCCGTCACTGCTTCACAATGGGGCCCTCACTTGCCGTTAAAGAGAGCACCATGAGCCAGAGCCATTTCTTCGCCCATCTGTCCCGCCTGAAACTGATCAACCGCTGGCCGCTGATGCGCAACGTGCGTACCGAGAACGTTTCCGAACACAGTCTGCAGGTGGCTTTTGTCGCCCACGCGTTGGCGGTGATCAAAAACCGCAAATTCAACGGCAACCTCAACGCCGACCGCGTTGCGCTGCTGGCGATGTACCACGACGCCAGCGAAGTGATCACTGGCGACATGCCGACGCCGATCAAGTACTACAATCCGCAGATCGCCCACGAATACAAGAAGATCGAAAAGATCGCCCAGCAAAAGCTGCTGGACATGATCCCGGCGGAGCTGCGCAACGATTTCCGCACCATTCTCGATGAGCACTACTACAGCGAAGATGAAAAGCAGGTGGTGAAGCAGGCGGACGCGCTGTGCGCCTACCTGAAATGCCTAGAGGAACTCTCTGCCGGCAACAACGAATTCACCCTGGCCAAGGCGCGGCTGGATAAAACCCTGGAACAGCGCCGCAGCCCGGAAATGGACTACTTCATGGACGTGTTCATCCCCAGCTTCAGCCTGTCATTGGACGAAATCAGCCTCGACAGCTCGCTGTAACCCCGCCGGCGCAGCCTCGCTGCGCCGTTAAAAGCCGTAGAGCCACGGCACCACAATCACGCTGACCGCCATCACCAGCAGGGTGAACGGCACGCCGAGACGCACGAAATCGCCGAACTTGTAATTGCCCGGCCCCAGCACCAGCGTGTTGACCGGTGAAGAAACCGGCGTCATAAAGGCGGCGGACGCGGCGATGGCGATAATCATCGCGAACGGGTATGGCGAAACGCCCATTTCGCGCGCGGCGGCGATGGCGATCGGCGCCATCAGCACCGCCGTCGCGGTGTTGGAAATAAACAGGCCGATGGTGGCACACAAGACGAACAGGCACAGCAGCATCACGCGCGGCCCCGCACCGCCGGCGACGTCCATCAGCCCGCTGACGATCAGATCCACCCCGCCGGTCTTTTGCAGCGCCTGCGCAAACGGCATCATCCCGACGATCAAAATGATGCTCGGCCAATGGATCGATTTATAGGCGCTTTCCATATCGATACAGCGGAACTTGCCCATCAGCAGACAGGCGATCAGCGCCGCGATCGGGTTGGGGATTTCGTCGGTCAGCATCATCGCCACCATCAGCGCCAGACAAAACAGCGCGTGCGGCGCCTGGGTGATCGCCGGCGCCACTTCGTCCACTTCGGCCGGCAGATTGAGCACGATAAAGTCGTGGGTTTTGGCCTGCAGCTGACGGATCGCCTTCCAGTCGCCGATCACCAGCAAGATGTCGCCCAGCTCCAGCGGCTCGTCCACCAGCTTGCCGCCCAGCGTCTCGCCGTGGCGGCGGATGCCCACCACGTTCAGATCGTAGCGGCTGCGGAACGCCGCTTCGCGCAGGCTTTTGCCCAGCAGCGCCGAGTCCGGGATCAGCGACACCTCTGCCATGCCGACGTTGCGCGACTGTTCAGAGAAGTAATCGCCGCGCAGCACCATCGGCTCCAGCCGCTGCTCGCCGCAGAATTCGCGCAGATCGACCTGGCTGTCCGACATGTCGATTAAAAGAACGTCGCCCTCGCGCAGCTCGGTGCTGCCGGAGGCGCTGACCATCACCCGCCGGAAGCGTTTCCAGCGCTCAATGCCCACCACGTTGGCGCCATAGCGCGCGCGCAGGTGCAGCTCATCCAGCGAACGCCCAATCAGCGGCGAAGCGCTGCGGACAGCCAGCCGCCGCGCGCGGCCGGTCAGCTTGTAGTCGCGGATCAAATCGCGGAAGGTTCGGCGCTGCCAGTCATCGCCGGCTTTGCCCGTGTCACCGCTGCCCAGCCAACGCCGAGCGATCAGCATGTAACCGACGCCCAGCGCCAACACCGCCAGACCGATGGGCGTCACGCTGAAGAAGCCGAAACCATGGATGCCTTCACGCACCAGTTCGCTGTTGACCACCATGTTGGGCGGCGTGGCCACCAGCGTCATCATGCCGCTGATCAGCCCGGCGAAGCTGAGCGGCATCATCAGCCGCCCCGGCGCAATCTTCATTCTGGCCGTCACGCTGAGCACCACCGGGATAAAGATCGCCACCACGCCGGTCGAGCTCATGAACGCCCCCAGCCCGGCGACCGTCACCATCAGCAGCATCAACATTTTGGTTTCGCTGCTGCCGGCCACTTTCACCAGCCAGTCCCCCACCTGATAGGCCACGCCGGTGCGCACCAGCCCTTCGCCGATCACGAACAGCGCGGCGATCAAAATCACGTTGGGATCGCTGAAACCGACCGTCGCCTCCTGCAGGCTGAGCGTGCCGCTCAGCACGAAGGCGATGATCACCAACAGCGCCACCACGTCCATACGCAGCTTGTTGGTGGTAAACAGCACGATGGCAATCAGCAGTAAACTCAGCACCCACAGTAATTCGCTGTTCAAAACGGCCTCATCCGGCAAATGTCCAAGGGCCTAAAAAATAGCATAAAAAAACCCCGCCGAAGCGGGGTCTAATCAATTAGGGTGAAGATAATGCCGCTCAGGCCAGCCGGAGAACGATCGCGCCCTGCGCCGTTTTATCGACGGCGATCTGCGCCAGCGAATCCAGCCGCAGGTCGACCTGCTCCAACTTCGGCGTATCCGCCGGCGCGTTGACCGCGATCACCTGGCAGCCCGCGGCCAGGCCGGAGAGAATGCCGGCCGGCGCGTCTTCAACCACCACGCACTCGTGCGGCGCCAGCCCCAAGCGCTCGGCGCCCAGCAGATAGGCGTCGGGCTGTGGCTTGCCGTGTTTAACCTGCTCGGCGGTGATGAACACCTCCGGCTGCGGCAAACCGCCGGCCTGGCGGCGAGCGCCGGCCACCGGCACCGAACCGGAGGTGACGATCGCCCAAGGGATGCCGAGCGCGTTCAGGCGCTCCAGCAGCGCAATCGCGCCCGGCAGCGCGCGAACGCCGTCGGTATCCTGCGCTTCCACCTGCTCCAGCAACTCGAACTCGCGCTGAATTTCCGCTTCGCTTTCGCCCGGCATAAAGTGGCGCAGAGAAGTAATGGCCTGTTTACCGTGAATGAAGTCCAGCACCGCTTGCGGGTTGACGCCGCGGCGTTCGGCCCAGTGCGTCCAGGCGCGCTCTACCGCCGGCAGCGAATCCACCAGGGTGCCATCAAGATCGAACAGAAAACCCTTACACTCCACAGAAAACCTCTTCTTAATCAAGCATTGATGATTTGCGCTATCTCAACGGCGCTCAAGTGATACTGGCGCGGACAGGCCAGCCAGATCGCCAGCATGCGCTGGTATTTTTCCCACATTTTGGTCTGGGCGTTGAAACCGTGGCTGCCGGAATCGAAGTGAGTATAGCGCCCCTCGGTGCTGACCAGGAAACGCACGTAGCTCAGGTAGCGCGCCTCGGTGGCGGCGTCGAAGCCGAGAAACGCCAGGCGGCGCTCGTCCAGATCCTGCTTCTCTTTCAGGTTGCCCCAGGAAACCTGCAGCGCATGGTGCATCTCCATCACGTTGATGATGGTGCGGCACACCTCTTCGCTCAGTTCGCCGAAGTCGCGATCCAGTTCGCGCATTTGCAAACCGAAGCCGCGTTCGACGATGGTTTGCAACCGGCGATAACGGTCGCCATTGTCCGGATCGAGCAGGGTCATCATCTTGTACTGGTTCGACAGGATCAGCCGCTGGGCGTTGGTCATTTCCATCAGGATTTCCTCATTTCTGTGTGATGGCGGGAGCATCGCACAGCGCAAGAACGCAGGAAATCACAACTCGACCGTTCTTTGATTTAAACCGGGGTTATTGGCGCTTTGACGAGAAAGGCCGCACAACGCGGCCTTTTTCATTTACAGATCGTCGAGGAAAGTTTTGTCCAGCTGCTTGAAAGCGCGCTTGAGCAGATCGGCCAACGTCTGATAGGTCGGCGTGCCTTCGAGCGGCGCCACCGCCTGCCCGGCTTCCGTCAGCTTGTTGCGCACCTCATGGAACCATTGCAGCAGCGTCGGCGGCAGCGGCGTGACCGAACGGCGCCCCAGCCACCACAGCCCCTGCATCGGCAGGCTGCAGGCGAACAGCGCGGTGGCGATCGCCGGGCCGAGCTGGCCGCCGAGAGCGATCTGCCAGGTCAGCGTGAAAATCGCCAACGGCGGCATGAAACGGATAGCGAAACGGGTGGCACGCGCAACGCGGTTCTCCGGAAAGACCGGTGCCAGACGTTTGTCCGACGGCCAGGTTTTCATATAATGCTGCCCGCGCTGGAAGACCTGAAACCAGCTTACGGAACCGGACGGTTTGCTCGTCATTGCGTACCTCAACGTCACGTAAAGAAACTAAAAGCGTGCTGCCAGAGACCATACTAAAAAATTTGAAGCTTTAAATTTATTTTGTGTTTACACCGGGCTATCGGTATCCTAAGCCGGCCTTGTGGCCGGTAGAAGATGACGCAAACTTTGTCAACTTTTAGCCCTATAAAAATCAAGATTATTTAAACCGCAGAGAAATCATCGGTTTTTCCATCATCCTGTGATTTGTGCACGTCACATGATGTTAATCATAAATGTCATCGGCACTATGCGCTACGCTTGTTGTCTGATTGACGATTAATTCACCACGTGTTTTCGATTTTCTTTTAACAACACGACTATTTAAGTAGGTACTTCCATGTCGAGTAAGCTAGTACTGGTTCTTAACTGCGGCAGTTCTTCTCTGAAATTCGCCATCATCGATGCCGTTAACGGCGACGAATTCCTCTCCGGTTTGGCCGAGTGTTTCCACCTGCCTGAAGCTCGCATCAAGTGGAAAATGGACGGCGCCAAACACGAAGCTGCCCTGGGGGCCGGCGCTGCACACAGCGAAGCGCTGAACTTCATTGTTAATACTATTTTGGCACAAAAACCAGAGCTTTCCGCGCAGCTGACCGCCATCGGCCACCGCATCGTGCACGGCGGCGAGAAGTTCACCGCTTCCGCCGTGATCAACGACGAAGTTCTGCAGGGTATCAAAGATTCCGTGCCGTTTGCACCACTGCACAACCCGGCTCACCTGATCGGCATCGCGGAAGCGCTGAAATCCTTCCCTAACCTGGCCGACAAGAACGTTGCCGTGTTCGACACCGCGTTCCACCAGACCATGCCGGAAGAATCTTACCTGTACGCCCTGCCGTACAGCCTGTATCGCGACCACGGCGTTCGCCGCTACGGCGCGCACGGCACCAGCCACTTCTACGTGACTCAGGAAGCCGCGAAGATGCTGAACAAGCCGGTAGAAGAAGTGAACGTGATCACTTGCCACCTGGGCAACGGCGGTTCCGTTACCGCAGTGCGCAACGGCCAGTGCGTTGACACCTCCATGGGCCTGACCCCGCTGGAAGGCCTGGTGATGGGCACCCGCAGCGGTGACATCGATCCGGCTATCATCTTCCACCTGCACGATTCTCTGGGCATGAGCGTTGACCAGATCAACAAGATGCTGACCAAAGAATCCGGCCTGCTGGGCCTGACCGAAGTCACCAGCGACTGCCGTTACGTTGAAGACAACTACGACAGCAAAGCCGACGCCAAACGCGCCATGGACGTGTTCTGCCACCGTCTGGCCAAATACGTCGGCGCATACAGCGCGCTGATGGAAGGCCGTCTGGACGCGGTGATCTTCACCGGCGGCATCGGCGAGAACGCCGGCATGGTGCGTGAGCTGACCCTGAACAAACTGGGCCTGCTGGGCTTCGAAATCGACCACGACCGCAACATGGCCGCTCGCTTCGGCAAATCCGGCGCCATCACCAAAGACGGCAGCCGCCTGGCGCTGGTGATCCCGACCAACGAAGAGTTGGTCATCGCGCAGGACGCATCCCGCCTGACCGCGTAATGCTCTCAAAACACCGTCAGCCCAGGCTGACGGTGTTGTTTTAGCCTCATGTTAATCGTGAAGAGGACTATTCTGTGTCACGTACTATTATGTTGATCCCCACCGGCACCAGCGTCGGCCTGACCAGCGTCAGCCTGGGTGTCATCCGCTCCATGGAGCAAAAAGGCGTTCGTCTGAGCGTGTTCAAGCCTATCGCTCAACCGCGCACCGGCGACAACGCGCTCGACCAGACCACCACCATCATCCGCAGCAACTCCACCATTCCGGCGGCCGAACCGCTGCGCATGGACTACGTTGAGGGCCTGCTGAGCTCCAACCAGCAAGACGTGCTGATGGAAGAGATCGTGGCGCGTTACCACGAGAACACCAAAGACGCGGAAGTGGTGCTGATCGAAGGCCTGGTGCCGACCCGCAAGCATCAGTTCGCCAACGCGCTGAACTACGAGATCGCCAAAACCCTGAACGCCGAGATCGTCTTCGTGCTGGCGCTGGGCAACGACTCCCCGGCGCAGCTGAAAGAGCGCATCGAACTGGCGCGCACCAGCTTCGGCGGCAGCAAGAACAAAAACATCACCGGCGTGATCATCAACAAGCTGAACGCACCGGTCGACGATCAGGGCCGCACCCGTCCTGACCTGTCCGAAATCTTCGACGACTCCACCAAAGCCAGCATCGCCCACGTCGATCCTGCGCAGCTGTTCGCCAACAGCCCGCTGCCAGTTCTGGGCTGCGTGCCGTGGAGCTTCGATCTGATCGCCACCCGCGCCATCGACATGGCTCGCCACCTGAAGGCCCGCGTGGTCAACGAAGGCGACATCATGACCCGCCGCGTGAAGTCCGTGACCTTCTGTGCGCGCAGCATCCCGCACATGCTGGAACACTTCCGCCCAGGCTCTCTGCTGGTGACCTCCGCAGACCGTCCTGACGTGCTGGTCTCCGCCTGCCTGGCGGCGATGAACGGCGTGGAAATCGGCGCCATCCTGCTGACCGGCGGCTACGCCATCGACGAGCCGATCAAAAAGCTGTGCGAACGCGCCTTCCAGACCGGCCTGCCGGTGTTCATGGTCGACACCAACACCTGGCAGACCTCGCTGAGCCTGCAGAGCTTCAACCTCGAAGTGCCGGCGGACGACCACCAGCGCATCGAGAAAGTGCAGAACTACGTGGCCAGCCACATCAACACCGAATGGATCGACTCGCTGACCGCCACCTCCGAGCGTTCACGCCGTCTGTCTCCACCGGCGTTCCGTTACGAGCTGACCGAGCTGGCGCGTAAAGCCGGCAAGCGCATCGTGCTGCCGGAAGGCGACGAGCCGCGCACCGTGAAAGCGGCGGCCATCTGCGCCGAACGCGGCATCGCGGAATGCGTGCTGCTCGGCAACCCGGAAGAGATCCAGCGCGTCGCGGCAGCGCAAGGCGTTGAGCTGGGCAAAGGCATCGAAATCGTCGATCCGGTCGCCGTGCGTGAAAACTACGTGCCGCGTCTGGTTGAGCTGCGCAAGAGCAAGGGCATGACCGAAGTGGTCGCGCGCGAGCAGCTGGAAGACAACGTGGTGCTCGGCACCCTGATGCTGGAACAAGGCGAAGTCGACGGTCTGGTCTCCGGCGCGGTTCACACCACCGCCAACACCATCCGTCCGCCGTTGCAGCTGATCAAAACCGCGCCGGGCAGCTCGCTGGTGTCCTCCGTGTTCTTCATGCTGCTGCCTGACCAGGTACTGGTCTACGGCGACTGCGCGATCAACCCGGATCCGACCGCCGAGCAGCTGTCTGAAATCGCCATCCAGTCTGCGGATTCCGCCGCGGCCTTCGGCATCGAGCCGCGCGTGGCGATGATCTCCTACTCCACCGGCAACTCCGGCGCGGGCAGCGACGTCGAGAAAGTGCGCGAAGCAACCCGTCTGGCGCAGGAAAAACGCCCGGATCTGATCATCGACGGCCCGCTGCAGTACGACGCCGCCATCATGGCCGACGTTGCCAAGTCCAAGGCGCCGAACTCACCGGTGGCCGGCCAGGCGACCGTGTTCATCTTCCCGGATCTGAACACCGGCAACACCACCTACAAAGCGGTACAGCGTTCCGCTGACCTGGTCTCCATCGGGCCGATGCTGCAAGGCATGCGCAAGCCGGTGAACGACCTGTCGCGCGGCGCACTGGTTGACGATATCGTCTACACCGTCGCGCTGACGGCGATCCAGTCTTCCCAGGCTGACGCTGCCGCCGCCAAGGCGTAATAAACCGTTAAAAAAAGCCAGTCAGGTAATCCTGACTGGCTTTTTTATGCCTGATATTCTTGGTGATTATGCTGTTTTAGACAATATCCGCCAAATCCGCTGCACCCACCATCATCGCCAGGCGCTGACGCCCCGTGCAGAAAAATCAATGGTGGGCATGATGGGTGTTTGGCTGTTCGTGGCATAGAAAAATGCCGAATTCGTAAAGGAATACACCTTGCCGGAAAAATTGATGGTGATGCGGTTTCCCTCACCACGGATAGTTGCATCAGCCCGATCCGCCGTCAAGATTGGCGCACTTTGCCCCAGCACTTTGATAGGGTCCCCATCCAGGCTTCGGTTCAAATAGTAACGATACACATCCGTGTCGGTAGCCCCCGCATTCTGGTACTCGGTGATGTAGAGCCAAATATCGTCGGTCAACTGCTTTTTGCTATAGAGCTTATCGTCATAAGTATCGCGGGTGGTATACCAGTATCCCGCCAATCCGACGACAATAACCAACAAAATTGCCGTCAGCAGCCGATGAGCCCATCTAGTAACCATGCCGATTTGCATAATCAATTCCTTGCTTGATCCAATATTGATCCTGAGGGTCATCACCATACGGCGGGCGTTGATACCAATGACTCCATTCTGACCGAGATGTTCCTGCCCGTGACTGAGCAAATCCGGCGCCCATCAACAAAATTTCTGCGGGAATTCCAGCCGCAGTACCGGTTGCCCCATAATTGAAATTACCAAAGTTAGCCAATGCGCGATTTTGCTGTTTGTAATCCCAAGGGCCCCGATTTTTTACCTGCTGGTAGAACCAATAATAAGTACCTGGCAGCGCCATGTTGCGAGGTTGCCCCTGCCTGCGCGCCTCGCGCAAATTTCTGGCAAGAACAGTAAAACCGCCTGGCGGCAGTAATGGAACCACGGCCATAATCTCCTCCTTGAGAGCCGAATGCAATTCAATCATAGGGTTAATGGAAAAATTACCCCCTCCCTTATTCACTCCATGTATGAATAAGAGAGGGTGATGTATATTATTCACAAAATGAATATAACCAATTGTTTTTATTGACTTATTTACAAATAATAAATTTTTATTCCTGCATTGGCCAGTTATTATCAATAAAAAAAGAAAAAGTCCCCTAGGGGACTTTACAATGGGTAGCATGTTGATAAACGTCTCTGGGCAGAACAACACGCGGGGAATAACCGATTTGATTACCGAAGAGAATGCCGGTAATTCCTATTCTGCTTTACAATAGCTGCCCGGCGGCCTCCAGAATATGCTCGGCGGTCAGGCCATACTCCTGTTGCAAGAACGCTTGGGTGCCCACCTGGCCGTAACGCTCCTTCACCCCCACGCGCCGCATCGGCGTCGGGCACTCTTCCGCCAGCACCTCCGCCACCGCCGATCCCAGCCCGTTATGAATGCTGTGGTTTTCACAGGTGACGATGCGCCCGGTCTTGGCCGCGTAGGTTTTGATCAGTTCACGATCGATAGGCTTGAGGGTGAACATATCGATCACCGCCGCGCTGACGCCCTGCTGCGCCAGCCTCTGCGCCGCCTTCAGCGCCTCCGCCACCATGATGCCGTTGGCGATCAGCGTAATGTCGTCGCCGTCGCGCAGCAGGTTGCCCTTGCCGATGGTAAAGCGCGAGCCCTCCTGATAGATGCGCGTCGCCTGCTTGCGAATGGTGCGCACCCAGTAGAAGCCACGCAGATCCATCAGCTGGCGCAGAATGTCGGCGAACATGGTGGCGTCGGTCACTTCCAGCACCACCGAATGCGCCAGCCCGCGCACGATGCCCATGTCCTCGAACGACATGTGGGTGCCGCCGTTGTGGCAGGCGCTCACCCCGGCGTCGGAGGCGATCACCTTGACGTTGTTGCGCTGATAATCCAGCGACATGAACAGCTGATCGAAACAGCGGCGGCTGGCGAAGGCGGTAAAGGTATGCACGAACGGCACCCGGCCGGTGAGCGACAGCCCGGCGGCGACGCCGATCACATTGGCCTCCATGATGCCGCAGTTGATCACGTGCTGCGGGTGATCCTTGTGTACGCCGTCCATCGCCATCGAGCTCATCAGATCCGCCTCCAGCGCGATGATCGGCGCGCCCGCCTCAATCTGCCGCCGCACCGCGCCGGCGTAGACTTTGCGCATTTCGACGGCGTCGTTTTCCAACTGCGTCACTACGTTAAACATGGGCGGCCTCCAGTTCGGCGATGGCTTTTTCGATTTCCTGCTGCACGTCCGGCGTCAGGCGCAGGTGGTGAGAGTTCGACAGGTTTTCCAGATAGGCCACGCCCTGCCCTTTGATGCTGTCGAGCACGATCGCCAGCGGCCGCTGTTCGCCGCCGCGCGCCGGCGCTACCGCCGCCAGCAGCGCCGCGATGTCGTCGCCCTTGATGGTCTGCACCTCAAAGCCGAAGGCGCGGAACTTGGCGGCCAGATCGAACGGTTGGATCACCTCGTCCAGCGCGCCGTCCAGCTGTTGCTTGTTGTAATCGATGAACAGCGTCAGGTTGTTCAGATTGTGGTGGGCGATAAACTGGAACGCCTCCCAGCACTGCCCTTCGTTCAGTTCCCCGTCACCGAGGATGCTGAACACCCGATTGCGGCGCCCCGCCAGCCGATGGGACAACGCCATGCCGGCGGCGATCGACACGCCCTGCCCCAGCGAGCCGGTGGTGGCGTCCACGCCGCGCGTGCGCAGCCGGTCCGGATGGCTCGGCAGACGCGTGCCGTTCTGGTTGAGGGTCTTCAGCTCCGCCAGCGGGAAGTAGCCCTTGATCGCCAGCGTGCTGTACAGCGCCGGGCCGGCGTGTCCTTTCGACAGCACAAAGTCATCGCGCTCCGGCCAGTCCGGATCCGCCGGATCGATGCGCATCACGCTGCCATACAGCACCGCCAGCGTCTCCACCACCGACATGCAGCCGCCGTAGTGGCCGAAGCCCAGCCCGGTCAGCGCTTTCAGCGTTTCCAGGCGGATCGCCCGCGCCAAGGCATGCAGTTCTTCAATTTCCGTTTCGCTCGTTGTGTAGTTCATCAGTCTGCCCTCGTTATTTCTCGACGCGGTCAGCGGCCGGCGCGCCTTTGCGTTTGCCCAGGAAGTTATGCGCCACCAGCAGCGCGAACACGGCGACGATCGCCAGCATGATCATCTCTTTCGACATAAAGCGCGCCATATTGCCCAGCAGGATGCCGATCGCGCCGAAGTCGGCGTCGGAGAAGGTGGTGTTGGCAAAGCCCAACGCCCCCAGCACCGGCAGCAGCAATACCGGCAGGAAGGTGATCAGCAGCCCGTTGGCGAAGGCGCCCAGCATCGCGCCGCGCCGCCCGCCGGTGGCGTTGCCGAACACCCCGGCGGTAGCGCCGGTGAAGAAGTGCGGCACCACGCCGGGCAGGATCAGCACCATCTTCAGCTGCCCCAGCAGGAACAGCCCGGCCAATCCGCCAAGGAAGCTGAACAAGAAGCCGATCAGCACCGCGTTGGGGGCATAGGGATAGACCACCGGGCAATCCAGCGCCGGCCGCGCGTTAGGCACCAGTTTTTCCGAGAAGCCGGTGAACGCCGGCACGATTTCCGCCAGAATCAGGCGCACGCCCTGCAGGATGATGAACACCCCGGCGGCGAAGGTGATGGCCTGAATGATCGAATACACCAGGTAGTTCTGGCCGCCGCTGAGCTCGCTTTCCACATAGGCCCGCCCGGCGCAGATCGCCAGGATCAGGTAGATGACGATCATGGTCATCGAGATCGAAATGGAGCTGTCGCGCAGGAAGCTGAGGTTTTTCGGCAGGTTCATCTCCTCGGTCGAGCGCGAGTTTTTACCCACCTTCGAGCCGATCCAGCCGGACAGCACGTAGCCCAGGGTGCCGAAGTGGCCGAAGGCAATATCGTCGTTGCCGGTGATGCGGCGCATATAGCGCTGGGCGATCGCCGGGAAGAACGCCATCACCAGCCCCAGGGTCAGCGCGCCGGTAAACACCAGCTGCACGCCCTCGAAGCCCGCCACCGTCAGGATGATGCCGATCATGCAGGCCATGTAGAAAGTGTGGTGGCCGGTCAGGAAGATGTATTTCAGCCGGGTGAAGCGTGCCACCACGATATTCGCCACCATGCCGAACGCCATGATCAGCGCAGTGGAGGCGCCGTATTTCTCCAGCGCGATGGAGACAATGGCTTCGTTATTCGGAATGATGCCCTGAATATTGAACGCATGTTCGAACATGCCGCCCAGCGGATTGAGCGACCCGACCAATACCGTGGCGCCGCCGCCTAAAACGATAAAGCCGAGAATGGTTTTTACCGTGCCTTTCACCACGTCGGAAAACGATTTCTTTTGCGCCAGCAAACCGATCAGCGCAATAAGCCCGACCAGAACCGAAGGCACCTTTAATATATCCACCACAAACTTAAGCGTTTCCTGGATAAACATATCCACCTCGCCAATCGTTTTATTCAGATGATTGAGTGGGCTTCGAAGTAAGCGCGCAGCTTGGCTTCCAGCTCATTAATGTCGATGATGTTGCTGATCACCACCAGCTGCTCGGCCGGTACGCTGGCGCTGTCGGCGATGTCTTTCGCCATCACGAACACGTCGGCGGCGCCGGGGGTGGCGGACGACAGATCGGAGTGTTCGACCTCAGCCTCCACGCCCATCTTTTTCAGCACCTTTTTAATGTTCATTTCCACCATAAAACTGCTGCCGAGACCGGAACCGCAAATCGCCATGATTTTCATAATATCCACCTGTTGAATTTAGCGTGTAGGGTAGCGCCGCCGGTCATATTCCCGGCGTTGTTAGCATTAATAGTGTTCCTGGTGATTAAGCGTTAATAGCGGGCGATAATATCCTCGATTTGCCGTTTATCTTTGGCGTGAAATAACGCCGCCATGGCCTGATTGTCTGAAAATAATTCCGCCAGTTGCGAAATCAATTCGATGTGGCTGTCGCCGTCGGGCGCCGAAAGCATCACCACCACCTGAACCGGATCGTTATCTGCGGAATGAAAGTTCACCCCCTGATGGATCTTCAACAGCGATAATCCCAACGCGTTGGCGCCCTCTTCGGGCCGGGCGTGCGGCATGGCGATGCCCGGTGCCAGGACGAAGTAGGGGCCGAGCTTCTCCTGCTGATGAAAGATGGCCGTCAGGTAATTCGGCGTGATCACGCCGTCTTGCAGCAGCGGCTGCGCGCTCAGCGTGACCGCCTGGCGCCAGTCCTCCACCCGTTCGCACAGCTGTATATGATCGGCGGTCAGCCACTCTTTCAGCACGTTACCCTCCTAAAGGTTGATGGTTTCGGCCGGTGATTAATTCACCGACGACGGTAAAACTTTAATCAACCCCTCCCGGCCACACAGTGATGGATATCACAAAGATAGCGCTACCAAAGCGCTATCATGCAGATCTGTGATAGCGCTATCAAAACGCCGCGCCGCGGCATGGCGTTAACCACAATTTTTTCTCGCTCTTTCGGGTAACGGGGTAGAATGTGCCGCATACGGGGATCGTCGAAGCCGCGCCGTCGGCTTCCCGCCCTCACCATTTTTATGCGCCGCGCGCGCATTTCAGTCGGGATTAGGCATGTCGATCGGTAAAAAACGACGCAGCACGGGCAGGGTGACGTTGGCTGACGTAGCGCAGCTGGCGGGCGTCGGCACCATGACGGTGTCGCGCGCGCTGCGCACGCCGGAGCAGGTTTCAGACAAACTGCGCGAGAAGATTGAAGCCGCGGTAAGCGAACTGGGGTATCTGCCCAACCTGGCCGCCAGCTCGCTGGCGTCGGCCTCGTCCTACACCATCGCCATGGTGGTGCCCAGCCTGTCCGAATCCGGCTGCGCCGAGATGTTCGCCGGCCTGCAGAAAGTGCTGCAGCCGGCCGGTTATCACATCATGCTGGCGGAATCGCAGCACCATCTGGAGCGCGAAGAGAAGCTGCTGGAGACCCTGCTTTCCTACAACCTGGCGGCGGCGGTGCTGCTCAGCGTCGAGCATTCGCAAAACGCCCGCAACGCGCTGATCGCCGCCAACATTCCGGTGGTGGAGATCGGCGCCGTACGCGCCGATCCGATCGACATGAGCATCGGCATCGACTACGTGGCGGCGATGTATCAGCTGACGCAAACGGTGATCGCCAGCGGCTATCAGAACATCGGGCTGCTGTGCGCCAACCAGGAACAGTGGATCTTCCAGCAGCACCTGCAGGGCTGGCACAAGGCGCTGCTGCGCAACCATATGTCGCCGCATCGGGTGATCAACGCCGCGCAGCCCGCCAGCTTCAGCACCGGCGCGCAGCAGCTGCCGGAATTCTTGCTGGCCTGGCCGGAGCTGGACGCGCTGGTGTGCGCCTCGGACGAACTGGCCGGCGGCGCGCTGTATGAATGCCAGCGGCGGCGCATCAAGGTGCCGGACAATCTGGCGGTGGTGGGGTTCGGCAACAGCGAGTTCAGCCGGGTGTGCCAGCCGCCGCTGACCACCATGACCATTCCGCATCGCGACATCGGCATTCAAGCCGGCCAGGCGCTGCTGGCGCGGCTGAACGAGCAGCCCTGGCAGCCGGCAGGCTCCCTGCCCGCCACGCTGTGCCGCCGCGACAGCTGCTGAATCCGCACCATAAAAAAAAGCCGGTCGATGACCGGCTTTCTTACGCGTTGGCGTCTCAGTGGTTGTCGAGCGGCTTGCCGTAATCCTGTTCGTTGTTGCGCGTCAGCCACAGCGACAGCGCCTTCAGCGAATCCGGAGTAAACTCGTCGCAGCGCGCGGTGATCTCTTCCGGCGTCAGCCAGCACACCTCGGCCACTTCTTCTTCCTGCAGCGCGAACGGGCCGTGCGATACGCAGCTGAACAGCGCGCCCCACACCCGGCACTGCTCTTCTTCGAAGTAGAACAGACCGTGTTCGGCGAAAGGCACGCCGGCGATGCCCAGCTCTTCTTCCGCCTCGCGGCGCGCCGAGTCCAGCACGTTTTCACCGCTTTGCACCACGCCGCCCGCCGTCGCGTCCAGCCAGCCCGGGTAGAAGTCTTTGATCTCGGTGCGACGCTGCACCAGAATTTTTCCCATCCCATCATGCACCACAATATAGGTAGCACGATGACGCAGCCGCTCCGCCCGCATCTGTTGACGACTGGATTGCGCAATCACCTCGTTTTGCTCGTCGACGATATCAACCCATTCGGTATCTGCAGCCTGACCCTGTTCCGCCATCCTCTAAAACCTTCTATTTTGGCGCGATGCATCCCGCGCGCTGGTTAATCAATGAGTGCTTTTCAAAGATTTTTATTGTGTGTGTATAAATTAGTGCGTTTAGCGTGTTAACGCCACTTCCGCGACGACCTTGCCGTCGTCGAGCGTCAGCACGCGCAAAGTGCCCCGATCCAACATGCCGTAGCTGGCCGGAAAGCCCCCTTTGGGGATGCTGACCGAGCCCGGATTGAAGCAATAGATCTCACCCTGCCGCTCCGCCTGCGGCAGATGCGTATGGCCGTAGGCCAGGACGTCACCGCGGGATAACGGCGGCAGTGCCGAGGGATGATAAAGGTGACCGTGGGTCAAAAACAATCGTCTTTTTTGCAGTAAAACCTGTTGCCAGGGCGCCTCGATGGGAAACGTCAGCAGCATCTGATCGACCTCGCTGTCGCAATTGCCGCGAACGGCGATGATCTTGTCGCTATAGCGATTCAATCGTTCGGCAACCTGAGCAGGCTGATACCCGGCCGGCAGCGCGTTGCGCGGGCCGTGATTCAGCAAATCACCCAGAAGAATCAGCCAGTCGGCGCCGTTTTGTTCAAACAATTCCAGCACGCGTTCGGTGGCCGGCAGCGAGCCGTGGATATCCGAGGCGAACATCAGCTTCATAACCTTGTCCTATAGAGGGAAATAAGCGCCATTTTACCGCGCCGGCGCCGTGCGGCAAACCGCCGCCCGCCCCGATGGAGAATTGTGATCCAGCCGCGCAGATAGCATCGGACGAATCCCACATAGCCTGCTATCCTTAGCTGCTATTGTTGGATCTCTGATATACCTTTGTGCGCGGCGAAGACCGCAGCAACGTGTAATGAATTACAGATCACCTTACCGCAGGAGGCAACATGATTGACCTATCAATTACAACTTTTTCCTCCCGAGTGCGGACTCAATAAAAAGGAGCCGATTTGGCTCCTTTTCAGTCACTTAGTATCTTTAGGTGGATATGGGTCGTGTCCATGTGAATCAGAGTTAGAAATCTTTCCGTCCCGATTATGGATCACTAACTCACTCTCTTGATTACGTGCAATTACTCGGGCAGCATCAATTGCTTCTTTCTTAGTGTTAGTAACAACCGTTGCACGGCTGTTACCCTCCCCTTTAACTTGCCATCCATCAGCATGGGGCGTCACGTGTTGATCTTTACCTTTTGCCATGTGTAAGTCCTCTTGATGGGATATCGAGTTCAGATTACACATCTTGAAACAAAATGTACAATTTGCAATCAGAAGGATTGTCACCCCCCTATCCTTACCCTAAGATAACTGTGGTTACTTTACCTACTGGGAATGATGAAAATGACAGAAGAACAATTCGAAGAAAAATACCCGAAAGAGAAATACGAGTACGTTCGGACAAAACGCCGCGTCCGTGGTCATCTCGGTCAGACCGAAATCGATTACTATGACATTATCGAACGTGATACCGGAAACGTAGCACTACAAGCCACTAGAGAAGAACACACAAACGTTAACGGCCTAGATACTACAGTACGCTGGGATTGCTGAAACGTGAATGAAAAAGCACAGGTTTTCCTGTGCTATATGTTAGAACCCACCCGAAAGCAGCAACGCGATCACTTTGAAGATCTCACCGATTGGCATCTGAAAAAGTACTATCCCGAAGTAGTCCAGTACTGGCACGACAACATACGAATACAATATAATGCCAGCACATACATACCCTAGTACTGTACGATAGCTTAATCCGCCCTTCCATTTTTCCTGATCTTCCCAGGCGTGCGGATACCCGACGCCGGGCTTGCTTTCCACGTTATTGAACCAGGCG
>NZ_JBJNLG010000013.1:0-158109 GCF_052169175.1 Serratia sp. CY31944 | reverse complement strand
GGCGGCAATAGCGCGGTGGTCCCACCTGACCCCATGCCGAACTCAGAAGTGAAACGCCGTAGCGCCGATGGTAGTGTGGGGTCTCCCCATGCGAGAGTAGGACACTGCCAGGCATCAAACCAAGCCGAAAGCCCTGAACTGACGTTCAGGGCTTTTTGCTATGCGTAAAACGGAAAATCCCCGTTGCAATCCGCTTCAGCTTTCAGCGTGCGGTTTAATATTCATCACAAATTCCGCGCATTGTCCCTCCAAACGCCAGATATTCTTCGTCCGCTATTAAGTTTGTTTGTTAACTTATAAATAACAATAAAGTAACAACCAGAGCGGCAGGACGCCGAATTTCATCATTGCTATGGCTCGGAGAAAATACCATGACAGAAACAACCTCGGTTCTTGAGGATGAACGCGGCGTCGAACAGGGGGCGCTGGATAACAAAAAACGCATTTTTGCCATCGTCGGGGCTTCATCAGGCAATCTGGTGGAGTGGTTTGATTTTTATGTTTACTCCTTCTGCTCAATCTACTTTGCCGCCTCATTTTTTCCGGCGGGCAACAGCACGACACAACTGCTGCAAACTGCCGGTGTGTTCGCCGCCGGCTTCTTTATGCGGCCGATCGGCGGCTGGCTGTTCGGCTACATTGCCGATAAACACGGCCGAAAAAACTCAATGTTGCTTTCGGTCTGCATGATGTGCGCCGGATCGCTGGTGATCGCCTGTCTGCCGACGTATGAGTCGATCGGCAGCTGGGCGCCGGCGCTGCTGCTGATCGCGCGATTGTTCCAGGGGCTGTCTGTGGGCGGCGAGTACGGCACCAGCGCCACCTACATGAGCGAGGTGGCAATCAAGGGGCGGCGCGGCTTCTACGCATCGTTCCAGTATGTCACGCTGATCGGCGGGCAACTGCTGGCGCTGCTGGTATTGGTGATCCTGCAGCAGATATTGTCCGGCGAAGAGCTGAAAGCCTGGGGATGGCGCATTCCGTTTGCCTTGGGGGCGGTGTTGGCGGTGGTGGCGCTGTACCTGCGCCGTTCGCTGAATGAAACCTCCGATGCGAAAACACGTAACCACCAAGATGCCGGTTCGCTGACGGGGCTATGGAAAAACCGCAAGGCGTTTGTGATGGTGTTGGGCTTTACCGCCGCCGGTTCGCTGACCTTTTACACTTTTACCACCTATATGCAGAAATATCTGGTGAACACCGCCGGTATGGACGCCAAGCTGGCCAGCGCCATCATGACCGCCGCGCTGTTCGTCTTCATGCTGTTGCAGCCGGCGGCAGGCGCGTTCTCGGACAAAATCGGCCGTCGCAGCTCGATGCTGATCTTCTCGGCATTGGCCACCCTGTTGACGGTGCCGATCCTGTTCGCCCTGAAAGGGGTGAGCAACCCCTTTATGGCGTTCGGCCTGATCGTACTGGCGCTGTTCGTTGTCAGCTTTTACACCTCGATCAGCGGGCTGCTTAAAGCCGAGATGTTCCCGCCGGAGGTGCGTGCGTTAGGGGTAGGCTTGTCTTATGCGGTAGCGAATGCCCTGTTCGGCGGTTCGGCGGAATATGTCGCGCTGTCGCTTAAATCGTTCGGCGTGGAAAATGCCTTCTTCTGGTATGTTTCCGGCATGTGCCTGCTGGCGTTGCTGGTCTCGCTCCGGCTGCATCGCAAAGGCAAGGAAATACAGCTGTAATAAAAACCCCGGCCTTGGCCGGGGTCAGAGTAGATCTTACAGGATACGGCTAATCAACCGATCGATGCGGATACGCCGTAGACGGCGAATCAGCTTGCGCACCTTGATCGGGTACTGCTGAATGCTTTGCAGCTCCTGATAATGGCCGACCACGGTGGTGTGAGTGCGGATGCACTCCAGTTCTGTTTGCCGTTGCTCGCGCATTTCCTGCTTGGGATCGTGGATCAGAATGGCGTTTTCCAGATCCAACCGCCAGGCGCGCGGGTTGAGGTTATTGCCGGTAATCAGCTGCCACTCTTCGTCAACCCACATGCCTTTCAGATGATAGCTGTTATCGCCATCCTTCCACAGACGCACGATCAGCTGCCCGGTGTCGATATAGCGCTGCAAGCGGCTCAGAAAACGGCGCAGGTTGATCTCGTACAGGTAGGGCAGCGCGCCGATGATTTTGAACGGCTGGTCTTCCGGAATATAGAAGTCGTTGGCGGTCTTGTCGCCGACGATGATCTCCACCTGTTTGCCCTGGCGCAGCAGATAAATGATATTGCGCACCAGCAGCGCCGGCAGGTTGAAATAAGGGGTGCACAGCGTCAGTTTCTGGTCGGCGCACGACATCAGGTGATGAATGGTTTTATTCAGCACGCTTTGCTTGCCAAGCCCAACCAGCGGCGTCACCGCCAACTCATCGTTGCCGGCCTTACCGCGGAAGTGATAGCCGGCACGGCGCAGGGCGAAACGGAACAGGCGGGTCTCGTTTTTGATCTCCGGGCTTTTCGGCCGATCGCTGCGATCGAGGCGCTGTACGGCGCCGGCGGTGAGCAGATGCTGCTTGATGTAATCGATCAGGGTATCGGCCAACACCTCGTTGGTGATCAGCTGGTAGCGATCGTAACGGTATTTCTCATGCTGATGCAGATAAACGTCGTTGATGCTGGCGCCGCTGTAGATCACGGTATCGTCGACCACAAAGCCCTTCAGGTGCAGTACGCCCAACGCTTCGCGGGTATTGACCGGCACGCCGTAGATAGGCACCGACTGCTCGGGATGTTGGCCGGCCATGGCGCAGTACCAGTCGGCGTTGGTATTGGCGGCGGCGGCACCGATGCGGCCGCGCTGTGCGCGGTGCCAGTCGACCAGCACGCAGATTTCCAGCTCGGGCCGCCGCTGCTTGGCTTGATACAGCGCGTTGAGGATCTCGCGCCCGGCGTCGTCATGCTCCAGATACAGGGCCACCAGATAGATGCGTTGGGTAGCGTTGGCGATGGCGTCCAGCAGCGTGGTGCGAAAATCGGACGGCGCGTACAACGTACGAACATCAGCAACCGTCTGGGGGAGTTTGGGCAGTTGTGCAAGGTGTTGTTGATGTTTGCTACGTTTAAATTTTGACAACATCACAGTGCGTTTCTTCTCTCATGATTGATGGCCGGAACGCCACAGGCATAAAAACATTAAACCGAATAATCGGGCGATAATACCATTAGTTGCCTCGATTGTGCGTATGTTTTGGCGTTAAGTGGTGGATTCGTAGCGCATTGCGACGCAGGTCACTGCGCGTCGGCGGCCTGCAGCGGCAGCGTCAGATTGACGATGCCGTCCTCAAGCTGCACCTCGATGCCAAAGCCCAGCCGCTGCGCCAACGCGATCATGCCGCGGTTATTCGGCATGGTGATGCCGCTCAGACGGGTCAGGCCATGGGCGCGCGCATAGGCGATCATTTTCTCCAGCAGCTGGCGGCCCAGGCCCAGGCCTTTCAGGTCTGAACGCACCAGCACGGCGAATTCGGCGTCGGTGTTGTCCGGATCGGACAGCGCGCGGGTCACGCCGATGATCTCGTCTGCGCGCACCGCCACAAAGGCCATTTCTCGATCGTAGTCGATCTGCGTCATGTTGGCCAAATCGTCATGGGTAAACTCGTTGATCTCGCTGAAGTAGCGATAATAGAGGTCTTCCTTGGTCACCCGATCGATAAAATGCTTCAGCGCCGGCTCGTCTTCCGGCAGGATCGGGCGGAACAGGCATTGGCTGCCGTCTTTCAACGCGATGGTTTCTTCCAGCTCATGCGGATAAGGGCGAATCGCCAGCCGCGCCTGCGGATCGCCGCTGAACGGCGCGAGCTGCATCGAAACGTCCAGCAGGGTGAATTCGCTGCCGGAGGCCAGCACCGGGTGAATATCCAGCCGGGCGATCTCCGGGCAGTCGAGGATCAGGTTGGAGACCTGCACCAGCAGGCGGCTCAGCCCGGGGATATCCAAAGGCCGCAGCGCGCTGCGGCCGCGGATCTTGCCGCCTTTCACCGCCTGCAGCACCAGATAACGCGCCAGCGCCATGTTCAGCGGCGGCAGCGCGACCGCCACCTGATTTTCCTGGCGCCACTCCACGCCGCCTTCGCCCAGCATGATCAGCGGGCCGAAAATCGCATCCTGCTCCACCGCGATGCGCAGCTCTTGGGCGCCGGCACGGTTGGCCATGCTCTGCACCAGCAGGCCGTGAATGCGTGCCTGGGGGTAGGTGCGCTTCACGCGGTCGAGGATCGCCTCCGCCGCGCGCTGCACTTCGGTCGCGGTGCGCAGGTAGAGCATGACGCCCTGAACTTCCGATTTGTGCGGGATATCCGGCGAACGCAGCTTCAGCGCCACCGGGTAGCCGATCTGTTCGGCGATGTGTACCGCTTCGGCGCTGTCTTCGGCGATCCAGGTCGGCAGGGTGCTCAGGTCATAGGCCTGCAGAATGGATTGCACCTCGTGGGTATCCAGCTGGGTGGCGCCTTCGGCCAGCGCCTGATGGATCAACCGGTGGGCGTCGGCGGTGTTGGCGGTCAGGCCGATCGGCAGCGCCGGCGTCTCTTTCAGCTGCTTCTGATTGCGGCGGTATTCCACCATATGCATAAAGGCGGTCACCGCGCCTTCCGGGGTGCGGTAGGTGGGAATGGCGGCCTCGGTAAACAGCCGGCGCGCCTCTTGCGAAGAGTATTCGCCGCACCAGTTGGTCAGCAACGTGATGCGCTTGCCGCGCGCATGGCGATGCAGCGCGTCGATCAGCCGTTCCGCCGTGGCGGTGCCCGGCGCCGCCGCGCTCGGCGCGTGGATCAACAGCAGCGCGTCATAGTCGTGGCTGTCGAGCAGCGCTTCGATTGCCGCCAGGAAGCGCTGCGGCGTGGCGTCATCGCGCAGGTCGAGCGGATTGCCGGCGCGGATGAAATCCGGCAGCGCGTCGCTCAATTTTGCCAGGCTCTCATCGCTCAGCGTGGCCAGTTTGCCGTTGCGTCCGAGCAGTTCGTCCAGCGCCATCGCCGCCGGCGCCGCCCCGTTGCTGACGATCATCAGCCGCTCGCCGCGCAGCGGATGCATATGGCTGAGGGTTTCCACCGCCGAGAACAGCTCGTGGGTATCCTGCACGCGCAGCAGGCCGGCGCGCTGGATGGCGGCATCATAGGCGGCGTCAAGCCCCAGCTGGCTGTTGAGCAGCAGCTGCGCCTGTTGGCTGCGGCCGCTTTTGATCACCAGAATGGGCTTGTTGCGTGAGGCGCTGCGCGAGGCGGAGAGAAAGCGCCGCGCGTCGCTGATGTTTTCCAGATACAGCAGGATGGCGCTGGTCTTGCTGTCGCGCGCCAAAAAGTCGAGCAGGTCGTCGACGTCGATGTCCAGGCTGTCGCCCAGCGCGATGAAGTAGGAGAAACCGACTTCGCGCTGCTGCGCCCAGTCGAGAATGGTGTTGGCCACGGCGGCGGACTGCGAGATAAACGCCAGTTTGCCCTTTTGGATCGGCACCGGCGAGAAGCTGGCGTTGATGCCCTGCCACGGCGCCAGCAGCCCCAGGCTGTTGGGCCCTAACAGCCGCATGGCGTAGCGCTGTGCGCAGGCCTTCAGCTCGGCGAACTGTTCCGGCGGCGAAGAGAGCACGATGGCGGTTTTGCAGCCGCGTTGGCCCAGCGCTTCAATCAGCGCCAGATTGCGTTTGGCGTGGGTGCAGATGATCGCCAGATCTGGCGTCAGCGGCAGGCTGGCGACGTCGGGGTAGGCCATCACGCCGCATACCGCCTTGTAGCGCGGCGTGACCGGCAAGATGGGCCCGCCGAAACCGCCGGCCAGCAGGTTGCTCATCATCAGGTTGCCGGCGCGGCCGGGCTGCTGCGACGCGCCCAGCACGGCGATCGATTTGGGACGTAGTAGCGCTTCTAACCCTCGCTGGCTCATGCACGGCTCCTTTTGGCAACGTTACGCCTGATTTTAGGCGCTTTCTGGCTACATTGCTGTGACCGGTGCCTCCGGCCGGGTCGGTTTACCCGCCAGATACTGTTGACGGAAATAGCGGAAATGCTGATTCAATCCGTCGGCGGCCGGCAGATCGCCCGCCTGTTGCAGCAGGGCGGCGGCCACTTCCGCCGTGCAGTGTTGCTCGGCGCGGCTGGCTTCGCGCAGCTGATAGTCCGATGCCGCGTCGACGTTGAGGGAAAACACCGGGAATTGATTGAGGTACGGGCTTTTACGGAACATTTTGCGCGCTTCCGCCCAGGTGCCGTCCAGCATGATGAACAGCGGCGGTTTGCCGCCGGCGGGCAGCTCGCTGAACACCGGCCGTTCGGCGTCGGCGTAGGAAGCGGGGAACACCACATAAGGCTGCCGCGCCGGATCGTTGATGGCCGCCAGCAGGGCCGGATCGATCTCGGTGCGTGACCAGAGAAACGCCTGGGTGTCCGGCAGGATATCGGCGATCAGGCGGCCGGTGTTGCTGGGCTTGAGCGGCTCGGCGCCGAACATGATCAGGCAGAAACGGCTGCCGGCCTGCTGCGGGCGAATGGTGTCGCACAGGCAGTTTTTATGCGGTAGCAGGCAACCCTGACAACGCGCCACCCGGCAACCGCGCGCCAGAAAAGGGCGGGTGGCGCGGTCTAAACGGAATTGGCGCAGGCGAAGTACGGCGTTGTCGGTCATAACGATCCTGGGGAAAAACCGCCATTGTAACGCAGAAAAAAGCCCGCCGGGAGGGGCGGGCTCGATCGCGGCACGTTCGCGCGCGATGGCGGGATACGGCCTATACTTGCCGAATCACACCAACTCGTTGAGCCAGTTGTCAAACGGCGCTTTCGGCATCGCGCCGTTGAGCATATCGACCATTTTGCCCTGACGGAACACCATGATGGTCGGGATGCTGCGGATGCGGAAACGGGCGCTCAGCTCCGGCTCGGCTTCGGTGTTCACTTTCACGAAGCGCACTTTGCCGGCGCGCTCTTCGGCCACGTCTTCAAAGATCGGCGCAAAGCTGCGGCACGGGCCGCACCACGGCGCCCAAAAATCGACCACGACCGGCAGATCGTCCTGCAGCAACTGGTCCAGCGTGGCGGCGGTGGCGTTGATCACTTCACCGTCGAAGAGCTCATGGCCGCAGCGGCCGCATTTCGCGTTGTCCGCCAGACGTTCTTCCGGCACGCGGTTGGTGGCATTGCAAGCTGCACAAACTGTATTCATGTTGACCTCGGGTACAGAGAAAGCATGGTCCCCGCAACGCGGTTGCGGAGATGTTTCTTTAATGCTGACAATTATCGGCAAAACCCGGCGCATGAACAATGAGGTTTGTTCAATGGATGTGATAGTTGGGAGCTTTTAGCGCAAGTTGGTGGCTTCGTGCACCAACATCAGGTAATCTTCGCGCCCTGCGCGTTGGTGGAGAAGACAATGAACGATTCATTTAGTGGCAAGAACGGTAAAGTCAAAGTGATGTACGTCCGCAGTGACGACGACAACGGCGACGACCGCAACAAGAATAAACGTCCGGCCGGCAAAGGCCGTCCGGCTGACGGTGCGCGCTCAGGCCGCACCGGTCAAGACAAGGCGCGTGGCGGCAACGATCGCCGCGGCGCCGACTCCCGCCGCAGTGAAAGCGATCGTCCTCGCCGTCCGGCGCGCTCTGAAGATCGCGGCGGCAACGAGTCGCCGTGGAGAACCGTCTCGCGCGCGCCGAATGAAGAGCCGGCGTTCGATCACGGCGGCATCAGCGGCAAAAGCTTTATCGATCCTGAGCAACTGCGCCGCCAGCGCGCGGAAGAAACCCGCGTTTACGGTGAAAACGCCTGTCAGGCGCTGTTCGCCAGCCGCCCGGAAGCGATCGTGCGCGCCTGGTTCGTGCAGTCGGTCACCCCGCGCTTCCGCGAAGCGCTGCGCTGGATGGCGGCCAACCGCAAGGCTTACCACGTGGTGGATGAGGAAGAGCTGGCCAAGGCTTCCGGCACCGAGCACCACGGCGGCGTGTGCTTCCTGATCAAAAAACGTCAGGGTCTGGACGCGCAGACCTACCTGAAAACCGCCCCGGCGACCGACTGCGTGCTGGCGCTGGAAGAAGTGGGCAACCCGCATAACCTGGGCGCCATCGTCCGTTCGTGCGCCCACTTCGGCGTCAACGGCGTGCTGCTGCAGGATCCGGCGCTGCTGGAGTCCGGCGCGGCGGTGCGTACCGCAGAAGGCGGCGCTGAGCACATCAAGGCGATCAACGCCGACGATTTCCTGTCGGTGCTGGATACCTTCCGCAAGGCGGGTTACACCATCGTTACCACCTCCAGCCATAAAGGCACCGCGCTGGCGCAGGCCAAGCTGCCGGCCAAGATGGTGCTGGTGCTGGGCCAGGAACGCGACGGTCTGAGCGACAGCGCCTGGCAGCAGGGCGACATGAACGTCTCGATCGGCGGCACCGGCAAGGTGGAAAGCCTGAACGTTTCCGTGGCGACCGGCATTCTGCTGGCGGACTGGTGGCGTCAGAATCAGGCGTAATCTGTTCTACGTCGGATAAAAAACGGGCGCCCCAGGGCGCCCGTTTCGTTATTGAAGCTTAGTGAGCGCCGCCGCCCCCACCGCCGCCGGAGCTGAACGGCGGTTTCGCCACCCACACCAGCGCCAGCAGCACCAGGAATACCCCGGCCGACAGCCAGAAGATCTCGTTGGCGGAGATGATCAGGCCCTGCGCGGTGATCTCGTTGGCGATGTAGGCCGACGCCTGCTGCTTGCTCATGCCGAGCTGCTCCAGCTGCCGGTACATCTCCTGCGACTGCGGGTTGTACGGGTTGACGAACTCCGTCAGCTGCGAATGGTGCTGCGATTCGCGCTGCGTCCACAGGGTGGTGGTGATCGAGGTGCCGATCGAACCCGCCAGCGTCCGCGTGAAATTCGACAGGCTCGACGCCGCCGCCATGCGTTCCGGCGGCAGGCCGGACAGCGTGATGGTGGTCAACGGCATGAAGAAGCAGGCGATGGCGAAGCCCTGAACAAACTGCGGCCAGGCGGACGCGCCGAAGTCCATGCCCGGTTCAAACGTATAGGCGCGCCAGTAGAAGCACACGGCATACATGATGAAGCTGAAGGTGACCAGCCGGCGCATATCGAGCCGGTTGCCGAACTTGCCGATGATCGGCGACAGCAGCACCGGGATCAGCCCGACCGGCGCCGACGCCAGCCCGGCCCAAGTGGCGGTATAGCCGTACACCTCTTGCAGCAGCTGCGGCAACAGCACGATGGCGCCGAAGTACAGCATGTAGGCCAGGCTGATGCACAGGCAGCCGATGGTGAAGTTGCGCGACTTGAACAGCGACAGATCCACCACCGGATGGTCATCCGTCAGCTCCCACACCACCAGGAACAGCAGCGCCACCACCGCTACGACGGTGAGGGTGATGATCTCGGTCGAGTTGAACCAGTCCAGCTCCTTGCCCTGATCGAGCATCACCTGCAGCGAACCGATGCCGACGATCAGCAGCACCAGGCCGACGGTGTCGATCGGTTTGATCTCGGTTTTGGTTTCTCGCCCCTTCAGCGTCGCCATCGCCGCCACGATCACGAAGGCGCCGATCGGGATGTTGATGAAGAAGATCCAGCCCCAATGGTAGTTGTCGCTGATGTAACCGCCGAGGATCGGCCCGAAGATCGGCGCGACGATAACGGTCATCGACCAAAGCGCCAGGGCCATCGCCCGCTTGGCGGGCGGGTAGTTGTTCAGCAACAGGCTCTGCGACAGCGGGATCAGCGGCCCGGCCACCACGCCCTGGATCACGCGGAAGAAGATCAGCATGCCGAGGCTGTTGGAGATGCCGCACAGCCAGGAGGCGAGGACGAACAGCGCGGTGGACCAGAGGAACAGCCGCACTTCGCCGATGCGCTTCGCCAGCCAGCCGGTGATCGGGATCGAGATGGCGTTCGCCACGCCGAACGAGGTGATCACCCAGGTGCCCTGCGAGTTGGAAGACCCGAGGTTACCGGCAATGGTGGGGATCGCCACGTTGGCGATGGTGGAGTCCAGCACCTGCATGAAGGTCGCCATGGCGAGCGCGACCGTCATCCAGGCGAGCTGGGCGCCTTCAAGCGGTTTCTGTGGCAAGATGGCCTCCCGCGCGCTTAGCCGGCGTTCGCATGGATCACGTCGGCGATCAGCTGATTAACCGGCGCCAGGTTCAAGGCCAGCGCGTCGCTCTGGTACAGCGGTTTGTCGCGCACCACGTCGGCCAGCACGCGGCCGTCCAGGTTGGCGGTGTCGACGGTCACCAGCGTAGAAAGACCGATGCGCAGCGGATGGTCGGCCACCTGCTTGGCGTCGAGCTCAATACGCACCGGCAGACGTTGCACCACTTTGATCCAGTTGCCGGTCGCGTTCTGGGCCGGCAGCAGCGAGAAGGCGCTGCCGGTGCCCATGTCGATACCGGCCACTTTGCCCTGATACACCACGTCGTCGCCGTAGACGTCGCTGACCACCGTCGCCGGCTGGCCGATGCGCATGTTGGCGATCTGGGTTTCCTTGAAGTTGGCGTCAACCCAAATGTGATCGGCCGGCACCACCGCCATCAGCGGCGAACCGGCGGCGATTTGCGCGCCGACCTGCACGCTGCGGCGCGAGACATAGCCGGTAATGGGGCTGATCACTTTGGTACGCTGCAGCGCCAGCCAGGCGTCGCGCATTTGCGCGGCGGCCTGTTGGATCGCTGGCTGCTGTTCCAGCGGGGTATTCAGCACCATCGCCTGGTTGGCGTTGTATTGCTGCACCGCCACTTCCAGCGCGGCCTTGGCGCTGTCGACCGCATCGCGAGCGTGTTGCAGCTCTTCGCGGCCGATGGCGTCAACGCTGCCCAGTACCACGCGGCGCTTCAGATCGTTCTCGGCCTTGCTCAGATCGGTCTTGCGCAGGGCGATGTTGGCCTGATATTGCTTGCTGTTGATGATCAGCTGGTGGGTCTGACGCACGCTGTTGGCCAGGCCAGTCTTGGCGCGTTCAAACGCCTGCTCGGCATCGGTCGGATCGAGCGTCAGCAGCACGTCGCCCTGCTTGACGTAGTCGGTGTTGTCGAAATTGACGCTGTTCACGCTGCCGGACACCTGGGCCATGATCTGCACCTGGTTGCCGGAGACGTAGGCGTCGTCGGTTTCCTGGTGATGACGCAGCACCAGGAACCAATACACTAAGTAAGCCACCCCTATAACAATGAAAATAACCGTCAGCAACAGCAGCCAAAATTTACGCTGCTTCTTTTTGCCGCTCGGCTGCTGCGGGTTTTGGATTTCCGCGCTTGCGCTCATGGTGTTCTCCAAGCCTTATATTATTATGCTTTCGAATCCGCTGCGGCCGGGGCCTGATAGCCACCGCCCAGCGCACGGATCAGTCCTATCTTCGCCTGCAGTAAGTTGCTGCTGGCATTCAACTCCGCCTGTTGCTGCTGCAATAGCTGCGTCTGGCTGGTCAACAGATCGTCGCGCCCGATAATCCCTGCCTGGTAACGGGCGTTGGCGACCTGATACACCTGTTGCATCGACTGGGCCGCGGACGCCGCCTGCAGCTGCTGTTGCGCGGAACTCTGCTGGATGGTGATGGCGTCGGCGGTTTCCTGTACCGCATTCAGGATGGTTTGGTTGTAGGATTCCACCGCTTCGTCATACAGCGCGGATTCCTCGCCCAGCTTGCTGCGCAGCGCCCCGGCGTGGAAGATCGGCAGTGAAATCGCCGGCATCACGTTCCAGGCCTGGCTGGCCGCTTCAAACAGATTCGGGCTGGTGCCACTGGTATTGGTGGTCATCAGGCCGGCGAAGGCTGAAATGGTCAGGCTGGGGTAAAACTCTTTACGCGCGGCGCTGACGCGCTGGCTGTAAGACTCCACCAGCTGGCGTTGCGCGGCGATGTCCGGGCGTTTGCCCAGCAGATCCGCCGTCAGCTCGCCCTGCGGCGCCATCAGGTTGTCTGCAGGCAACGGCACCTGACGCAGGTGCTGCATGGCGTTCGGCCCCTGGCCCGCCAGCGCGGCGAGCTGGTGCCGGAGCTGCTCGATCTGCGACTGCAACTGCAGGATCTGCTGCTTGGCGACGTCGGACTGCGCCTGGGTTTGTTGCGGCACGTCGACGCCGGTCAGGCCGGCCTGATAGCGCTGTTGGCGCAGCGCGGTCAGGCGCTCATTGTTGTTCACTTCCTGCTGCAGCAGCTTCTCGAGCGCCAGATTGCTCTGCAGCTGATAGTAGGCGGACGCCACCGAGCTGGTCAGCGTCAGCGCCGCCTGTTCCTGCTCGGCACGCGCGGCGTTGACCTGCGCTTTGGCGGCGTTCACCTGGTTGCGGTATTTGCCCCACCAGTCGAACTCGTACGCCAGGTTCAACCCCAGCGAGTTGGAGCTTGAATAGATCGGCTTATGCGGATACCCCAACCCCATATTGACGTTTTGCGGCACGCGCTGGCGCTGGGTGCTGGCGTTCAGATCCAGGTTCGGCCCGTTGGCGGCGCTGGCTTCGCCCACCACGCTCTGCGCTTCGCGCACGCGGGCGGCGGCCTGCCGCAGGGTCGGCGAGCTTTGCAGCGTTTGCGTCATCAGGGTATCCAACTGCGGATCCTTGAGGGCGCGCCACCACTGCGGGCTGACGGCCAGCGAACTGACTTTCGGCTGAGCCAACTGCAGGCTCTGCGGATCCATCAGCGTGGATTGCGGGGCAATATTATCGGTCGAAGCACACCCGGCCAGCAGCAACACGGCGAACAGCGGGGTGAATCTCCAGTTAAATGGGGATCGCATAATAGGTACCTGAACAGAAATTGTGAATTAGGGTAACTGTTCTGTGATTTCCATTTGATCCAGACGTGCCAGCAATTTGCGCGTCAGCTGTTCCAGCTGTTTTTGCTCATCGTCGGTCAACGTGGACCACAGGAAATGCAGACATTGGTGCTGCGGCGGCAGCAGTTGACTGAGAAACTCTTCCCCCTGCGGTGTCAGATGCAGATGCAGGCAGCGGCGATCGTTGTCGCTTTCCCGGCGCTCGATCCAGCCGCGTTTCTCCAGCTCATCGGCGATGCGGGTCGCATTGGTGCGCGAGGAGCCCAAGGCAGAGCTTAGCTCAGAAGGTTGGATGCTGTGGCTCTCCTGCGCATCCAGGGTAATCAGCGCCATAAACAGTGTTTCGTTAATCCCCTGCGCCTTGAGCATCTTATTGCGGTTTTCCAGCAGCTTGCCTTGCATGTGCATGCACAGGCGGGTCAGCAGGATTTCCTGATAAGGGAAATCTTTCTGCCGCGTGGCGCGGAAATTCAGCATTTGTTCTATGGGGGCAAACGAGCTTTCCATAATTTAGGGCCTCATTAATTTCGTTCGAGATAGTAACGACGGTGACTAATAATGTAAATGTTCAGCCGTGCGGATAATTTAGCAATTCGTGTCATTTGTCAGTGTTTGTAAAGATGTGGCGCCTGAAAACGCCAAAGTGAAGCCAAACGATCGGAGCGGCGTCAGCCCGGACCGAAAAGCATTAACAGCTTTAATGTGACGCCAAAGGCCGTCGCGCCGAGCAGCGTCGACAGAATGATGCTTTTGCTGCGGTAGAAGCACAGCGCCAGCGCGGCGAACCCCACCAACGTCGGCAGCAGCTTGTCCGGTTCGCGCATCACCACCGGCGTGCTGGAGACCACCAGCAGGGCGCAGATCGAGGCGATGCCGATGCTGTCGAGCAGCAGGGCGGCTTTACCGCGTTTGAGGCCGGGCTGGGCGCGCGCCGGCGCCAGCCGCAGCGGCAGATAACGGAACAGGTAATTGGCGCAGCCCACCACCAGACCGATCGCCAGCACATCAGTGTTCATGGGGGGCCTCCGCAGGGGCTGGCTGGAACAGGGCGGCGATGCAGCCGGCGCCGATGCCGGCCAAAATGGCAACCGGAATGGAGAACAGCACTACGCCGAGCAGCGCGCCGGCCAGCGCGGCGGCGATAGTCAGGCTCTGCGGGCGGCGGAAGGCGGCCAGCAGGAAGCTGAGAAACAGCGCCGGCAGCATGAAGGCCAGCGAGGCTTCGATCACCGGGAACTGCTCCAGCGGGCCGTTGCCGAACAGCGCGCCGAGCGCGGTGCCGGCGACCCAGGAGAGCCAGGAACAGAGCGCGATGCCCAGCATCCAGTTTTCGCTCCAGCTGCGGTTATTGCGCATCAGCCTGGCGGTCGCGGCGGCGAAAACTTCATCGGTCAGGCCAAAGGCCCACATCGCCGTTTTGCCGGGCGACATGCGCGAGACGATGCGGTGACGCAGCGCCGGGCCGTACAGCAGGTGGCGCACGTCCATCGCCATCACCGTCAACGCGGAGACCCACAGCGACATTCCGGCGCTCAGCAGGGCGGTGATCACGAACTGGCTGGCGCCGGCGTAGATGATGCAGGAGAAGAAAATGCTTTCCAGCGGGGAAAAGCCCAGTTTGACGGCGCTGAGGCCGAAGGCGAACGCCACCGGGACATACCCGATGACGATCGGCAAACTGTCGACGACGCCGTTGGCGAAGGTGGCGCTGACGGCGGGCGGATTGAGGCTGTCTGCAGCTTGGCTTTGCATGGTTGTGGGTCGCAGGGTAGATAGGACTTCAATAGTTTATGGCCAGAACATTACCAGAGAGTAAGTAATGTTTATACCCTGCACCGCTAATAAATTTCTCAAGTTACTATTTGCACGATAATCAGATTGCCGCCGGCCCCTGCGGATCGTGGTGCTTGCCGAGCCACCAGGTCAGCAGGTTGAGCAGGCATAACACCCCGCCGGCGGCGGCCACGCCGTACCAGCCGGCATGCTGATACGCCGAGGCGGAGAGCAGTGAACCGAGGGCGCCGCCGATAAAGTAGCTGGTCATGTAGCCGGCGGTCAGGCGGTTGCGCGCGTCCGGCATGATGCGGTACATCACGCTCTGGTTGGTGACATGTACTGCCTGCACCGCCAGATCGAGGATCAGGATGCCGGCGATCAGCGCCCACAGCGATTGTTTAGCCAACGCAATGGGTATCCAGGACAGCAGCAACAACACCAGGCCGACGGTGGTGGTCAGCCCGGCCTTGCCCTTGTCCGCCAGATGCCCGGCGCGCGAAGCGGCCAGCGCCCCGGCGGCGCCCACCAGGCCGAACAGCCCGATTACCCCCTCGGAGTAGTTGAACGGCGGCGCGGCGAGCAGAAAGGCCATGGAGGTCCAGAGCACGCTGAAGTTGGCGAACGACAGGGCCCCGAGGATGGCGCGGGTGCGCAGCAGCGGCGTGCGGCAGAACAGGCTGAAGATCGAGGCCAGCAGCTGCGGGTAGTTCAGCCCGGAGTGCTGCTTATAGCGCGGCAGCGCGCGCCACAGGATCAGCGCCATCAGGATCATCAGCACGCTGGCGACCCAGTAGATGGTGCGCCAGCCGCCGAACGACGCCAGTGCGCCCGCAACGGTGCGCGCCAACAGGATGCCGAGCAGCAGGCCGCTCATGATGATGCCGACGGTCTTGCCGCGCTTTTCCGGGTGAGCCAGCGTGGCGGCCAGCGGCACCAGGATCTGCGCCACCACAGAGAACAGCCCGGTGAGCGCGGTGCCGAGGATCATCATCGGCAGCGTGGCGGAGGTGGCGGTGATCAGCATACCCCCGGCGGCCAGCAGCGTCATGAAAACGATCAGCCCGCGGCGCTCGAACATATCGCCGAGCGGCACCAGCAGCAGCAGGCCGGTGGCGTAACCGAGCTGCGCGGCTGTGACGATAAAGCCGGCCTGGTTGACCGACAGATTGAAGCTGGTGGCGATGGTTTCCAGCAGCGGCTGCGCGTAATAGTTGCTGGCGACCGCCAGGCCGGTAGCGATGGCGATCAGCACGGTCAGCGCCGGGCTGAGGCCCGGGTGGACGTTTTGTTGGTTCATGATTTTTTCATCACGGGAAGAAGATAGCGCGCAGTATCCGGCAATGCGTCTGCGGAAACCAATGTATAATTTTCATTTGATTTATCTCATTTCAAGATAGATGCCATGAACCTGAAACAGATCCGCTATGCGCTGGCGGTGGCGGAGGAACAGAGCTTCACCCGGGCGGCGCAGCGCTGCCATACGGTGCAGTCGGCGCTCAGCCACCAGATCGCTAAACTGGAAGAAGAACTGGGCTGTACGCTGTTTGAGCGCACCTCGCGTCGGGTGCGATTGACCCCCGCCGGCCAGGCTTTCATTCCCTCGGCGCAGCGGCTGCTGGCGGCACAGCAGGCGCTGGTGGAAGAGGTGACCGCCGCCGGGGATGCGGTGTCCGGCACCTTGACCATCGGCACCATTTCAACCATAAACGCGATTGATCTGACCGAAAAGCTCGACAAGTTTCATCGCCACTATCCGGCGGTGAACATCCGCCTGTACGTCGGCATGAGCGAAGCCCTGCTGGAGGACGTGCGTCAGCAGAAGTGCGATATGGCGTTCGTCGGCATCTGGCCCGGCGATGTCGATTTGCTGCCGATGTCGCACCGGCAGTTGACCGATGAGCCGCTGGTGGCGTTGGTGGCGCCGCAGCATCCGCTGGCCAACCGCGAGCGGGTGAATCTGCAGGCGCTGGCGGAAGTGCCGCTGGTGGATTTCTACAGCGGCACCGGCGCGCGGCGCCAAACCGATCGCGCCTTCCAGGCGGCGGGCATCCGCCGGCACGTCAGTTTTGAAATCGATCATATCGAATGGTTGGAGAATCTGGTGCGGCGCGGATTGGCGGCGGGCATCGTACCGATCTCGACCGCGCAACGCCTAAGCACGCTGGTGTCGATTCCGATTGAAGACGGGCCGCGACGCCAGGTGTATTGCATCTGGCCGCAGCCCTTGTCAAACGCCGCCGCACGTTTTTTACAGTTCAGCGGCATTGATATGGCGGGGTAGGGGACGGCGGATGCGGCGCCCCCGATCGGTTACGGCTTCGCCGCCTCGGCGGCGGTTTTCACCCAGCCGTCGAAGGTCGCCTGGTGCGCCTTGATCCAGCCGTTGACGTGGTTCTGGATGTCGGCTTCCGAAGCCTGGCCTTCATGCATACGCAGGTTTTGCGCGTTGATGTCGGCGATCGGCAGCTTCATGATGGCGAACAGCTTGGCGGCCGCCGGATTGGCTTCGGCCCACTGCTTGTTGGCGGCGATGCGCATGGTGTTGACCGGGAAGCCGTAGTTGGCGCCGTTAGGCAGCTTGGTGTCGACGTTCTTCTGCTCGCCCGGCAGGGAGGAGAACGGCACCTGCAGCCAGACCACGTCGCGGCCCGGCACCATCACATCGCTGACCCAGTACGGCGTCCAGGTGTAATACAGCACCGGTTTGCCCTCTTTGTAGCGGGTGATGGTATCGGCGATCATCGCCGCGTAGTTGCCCTGGTTGTGCTCGACGGTGTTGCTCAGGCCGTAGGCCTTGATGTGGTGGTTGATCACCGCTTCGCAGCCCCAGCCCGGGGTGCAGCCGGTCAGATCGGCCTTGCCGTCGCCGTTGGTGTCGAACAGCTTGGCGATCTTGGGATCCTTGAGCTGCTCGACGTTGGTGATGTGATATTGCTCGGCGGTCTTCTTGTCGATCAGGTAGCCCTGCGCGGCGCCGTTGACGTAGACGCCTTCGCGGTAGAACTTGGCGTCGCCGCCGGCGGCCTTGTACTGATCGGCGTGCAGCGGATCCCAGTTGACCGCGATAAAGGTCGCGTCGCCGGAGGCGATCGAGGTGTAGGCGACGTTGTAATCCACTTCACGCGGTTCTTTCACGTCGTAACCCAGTTTTTCCAGCGCCTTGCTGACCAGCAGCGTCTGGAAGGTCTCTTCGGAAATGGTGCTTTGCACCGGCTGTACCGCGATCCCCTTGCCGGGTAAATCTGCCGCGCTCACGCTCTGTGAGCCAATCAGCGTCGTCAGGGCGAGAGCCCAGATGCCCGTAGTGCGCATAGTGTTTCCCCTTTTTTCGATGTGGTGGTGTCATAGCCCGCCGGGGCCGCAGCCGCCGGCGGGAAAAGCGTCAGGCTTGTTTGATGAACGGGCGAGTCAGCAGCCCGATGGGGCCGCGGCGGTACCAGCGGCCGATGCCTTTGCTGCGGCGATCGCGCCCCAGCGATTGGGTGAGGCGATCGAGAATGATCGCCAGGATCACGATGCCGACCCCGCCGACGGCGGCCAGGCCCATGTCCAGCCGGCCGATGCCGCGCAGCACCATCTGGCCCAGCCCGCCGACGGCGATCATCGAGGCAATGACCACCATCGACAGCGCCAACATCAGCGTCTGGTTCACGCCGGCCATGATGGTCGGCATTGCCAGCGGCAGCTGCACCTTGAACAGCAGCTGGCGCGGGCTGGCGCCGAAGGACTCGGCGGCCTCGATCAGATCTTCCGGCACCTGCTTGATGCCGAGAATGGTCAGGCGCACGATCGGCGGCAGCGCGAAGATAATGGTCACTACCACGCCCGGCACGTTGCCGATGCCGAACAGCATGACGATCGGCACCAGATAGACGAAGGCCGGGGTGGTCTGCATCGCGTCGAGCAGCGGTCTAATCACCTTGGCGGCGTGCTTGCTGCGCGCCAGCCAGATGCCGAGCGGCAGGCCGATAAGGATGCAGAAGAACAGTGCGGTCAGCACCAGCGCCAGCGTGACCATCGCCTGCGACCAGGCGCCGATGGCGCCGATGGCGACCAGGGAGAGCAGCGTCGCGGCGCCCATGCCGAGGCCCGAGACCTGCCAGGCGAGCAGCGAGAACACCAGAATGGCGATCGGCGCCGGCATGCCCAGCAGCAGTTGCTGGAAGCCGCTCAGGATCATGTCGACCGGCACGCGGATGCCCTGGAACAGCGGGCGGAAGTGCAGCACCAGCCAGTCGATGCCCTGCGTGACCCAGGTATCGAACGGCACCCAGGCCTTGTGGAACGGATCGAGCAGGCTGAAGTGTTCCGGCTGCGCCGGGGCGCTGCTGAGCCAATCGGCACCTGACGCGGCGGCGTCATGGGTGGCCGGCGGCGGCGCGCTGGACCAGGCGTCGCCGGCGTTGGCGGCGGCATCGTTTGCGGGTGCGGCGCCGGTATCGGCCGGTGCGGTAGCCCAGGGATCTTGGGTTTGCGTAGTATCACTCATTGGCGGAGCCCTCCTTGTCCAACGCCTGCAGCAGCATGGCCTTGGAGATGATGCCGAGATAGTTATGTTCTTCGCACACTACCGGCACCGCGCACGGCGCCTGGGCGACCAGGGAAATCAGATCGCTGAGCGGCGTGTCGGCCGGCACGGCGGCAGGGGCCTCGAGCAGGGCATCGTCCAGCGTTTGATTGGCGGACAGCGCCTTTTTCAGCGACTCTATCGACACCACGCCGATAAATTTCTTTCCACGTTCAACAACATAACCATAATCACGGTCCTCATCGCGCAGCAGCTGCAGCGCCGATCGGGGGCCAAAGCCGGGGGTTTTGCGGATCAGCGTCACCGGGCGCCGTTGGGCGATATCCTTGGCGCTGAATACATGACTGATGTCCACGCCGCGGAAGAAGGTGCGCACATAGTCGTTGGCCGGGTTGTTCAGGATCTCGTCCGGCGTGCCGACCTGGATCACCTCACCGCCCTGCATGATGGCGATGCGATCGCCGATGCGCATCGCTTCGTCCAGATCGTGGGAAATAAACACGATGGTGCGCTGATGCTGGGCCTGTAATTTCACCAGCTCATCCTGCATTTCGGTACGAATTAACGGATCGAGCGCCGAGAAGGCTTCGTCCATCAATAATATATCCGGGTTATTGGCCAGGGCGCGGGCTAATCCCACGCGCTGGCGCATGCCGCCGGATAATTCATCTGGATAAGACAGCGCATAATTCTCCAGCCCGACCTGGCGCAGGGCATCCAGCGCTTTTTCTTGGCGTTCCTGCAGCGGTATGCCGGCTAATTCCATACCGAATGCGGTATTATTCAGGACGTTCATGTGCGGCATCAGCGCGAATGACTGAAATACCATGCTGATCTTATTTCGCCGCACGGTGCGCAGCGCGGCGTCGGATATTTTGGCGATGTCCTCACCGTCGATCAGCACCTGGCCGCGGGTGGGTTCTATCAGACGATTGAGAAGGCGTACCAGGGTGGACTTGCCGGAACCGGAGAGCCCCATGATGACAAATATCTCGCCTTCTTCAATGGCCAGAGTGGCGTCTTTTACGCCGAGCGATAAGCCGGTTTTTTCAAACAGCCGATCTTTTGTCAGACCTTTATCCAGCAGTTTGAATGCGCGTTCCGGGTGTTCGCCAAATATCTTATACAGGCTCTTTACTTCGAGTTTAATTGCCATGCAATTTGCTGTTTCCTCTGGTTTAATTAACGCGTTATGGGCTGTCCTTAGCAAAATAAAAGAGCTTTTTACCCTAACACAGTGAATATCTGAGACAACCCTCAATGTCATTTAAATGGGATATTGGTGGTTTACATCAAGGTTTTAATTAGTTATGGTAATTTTGCCCATGCCTCGAAATTGACGGCCGCTATTCGCCATAATGGTTTGGTTTTTAGGGAAATAACGCGGCGTGAAGCAATGGGATATTTCGCTTCTGCGCCTGCCGTTTCGGATAATAAAAAACCCGACCAGAGGCCGGGTAAAAGTCATCAGTATTTCATCAGTTTTAACGACAGGTGCCGATATCGAGGGGGATATCGTCGGACGCTATGTTATCGCCGTAATATGACAGCCAGATGGCAGCCTCAGGCCTTGCGATACAGCCGCCGCGGGTGGCCGATATTGCCGTACAGCATCTCCACCCGCACGAACTGGGTGGCGACGCAATATTCCAGATAACGGCGGGCGGTGGTCTTGCTGATGCCGACCTGCTCCACCACGTCCTCCACCGCATGCGCCACCGCCGGCTGGGCGATAAACAGTGCCTGCACCAGCTCGAGGGTATTGGTTTCGATGCCTTTGGCGCTTGGCTCGCTGGAGAACTGCTTCGACTGCAGGTTGTACAGCGCATCGACGTTGTCCTGATCGATGATCTTGAAGGTGCGCTGGGTTTGCACGAACTGCATGAAGCGTTCGAGCGAATTGCGCAGCCGCTTGTAGGATACCGGCTTGATGATGTAGTCGAAGGCGCCGTTGCGGATCGCCTGGCTGCAGGTGTGCATGTCGCTGGCGGCGGTGATGAAGATCACCGAACAGGCGGGGTTCTTCACCGCCGGCTCTTCCATCAGCTCGATGCCCTGGCCGTCCGGCAGAAAGTTATCCAGCAGGATAAGCCGCGGCTGATGCGCGTTGGCTTTGGCCCGCGCTTCGGCCAGCGTGGCGGCGTAAGCCACCACCCGCAGGTTGAAATTTTTCTCGATGAACTCCGCGTGCAGCGTCGCCAGTTGCGGCTCGTCTTCCACGATCAGAACGTCCAGTGCTTGGTGTGACATAATCGGGTGCTCAAAAAATCGGGTTATGGGTTTTATTTAGGGATAAATATAGAGAATATCGCGCCGTGCGGCTCGTTGTCCGACACTTCTATGCTGCCGTGCGCCTGCGCCACGTGGCTGGCGACCAGATGCAGGCCGATGCCGTGGTCGCTTTTATCCGCTTTGGTGGTGACGCCCTGTTCAAACAGCGTATCACGAATCTCCTCGGCGATGCCGGTGCCGCGATCCGCCACCTCGATCACCAGCTCGTCGCTGCCGTCGCTGATATAAAGCTCGATCGCGTCGTGCGGGGCCGGGCAGTGCAGCGTCGCCTCCACCGCATTATCCAGCAGGTTGCCGACGATCGACATCAGTTCGGTCTCATTCAGCGCCGCCGGGATCTGTCGCAGCTGGCAGGCCGGATCGAAGCGCAGCTCGATGCCTTTTTCTCTGGCGCTGGAATATTTGCCCAGCAGCAGGCCGCACAGCGCCGCCGAACTGAAGCGCTGCGAGATGAAATCGAGGATCTCCTGCGCGCCCTCCGACTGGGCCTCCACGTAACGGATGGCCTCGTCGTAGCGCTGCATATGCAGCAGCCCGGCCAGCGTGGCGGTCCAGTTCAGCTGTTCGTGGCGCATGATGCGCAGGTTGTCGGCATAGCGTTTCACCTGGCTAAGCTGGCTGCTCAGGGTATTGATGTCGTTCTTGTCGCGGAAGCTGATCACCCAGCCTTGCAGTTCCTGCTCCTGCATGATGCGCACCCGGCTGGCGATCACCCGCACATGGTTGAAGCGGCACACCTCGTCGTGCGTATCCTGGCCCAGCTGCGCGGCGGCGAAGAAGTTCGGCTGCGCCTGAATGACGTCGCCGATCGGCCGGCCCAGCAAGCCGGCGGCGGGCTGGTGCAGATCCAATAGCTCGCGCGCCGCATGGTTGATGGTGATGATCCGCAGCTCTGGATCGATGGCGATCACCCCTTCATAGATGGCTTCCAGCAGCGCTTTTTGCTGGCGCACCAGCAGCGCGATCTCTTTCGGCTCCAGCCAGAACATCTGGCGCTTGAGGTTTTTCGACAGCAGCCAGGAAAAGACGAACAGGGCGATCAGCAGCAGGACGATGGAGCCGATAATTTGCGTCAGCGTCCTGGCATTTAAATTATCGATGTGCGATTTCAAATAGCCGACGGAAACGATGCCGATCACGTGATTATTTTCATCCAGGATCGGCGCCTTGCTGCGCAATGAAACGCCGATGCCGCCCTTGCGAATGGAAATAATGCTTTTCCCTTCCAGCACCTCTTTATTATCGCCGCCGATCATCGGCGTGCCCAGGCGGCCTTCATATTCGGAATGATAAAGATGGCGGGCGTGATTATCGCCGATGACAATATAACTGGCGTCGCTGCTGGCGCGGATTTTTCTCATCAGCGCAGTGATTCGGGCGGCGTCGTTGTTTTCCACCGCGTCGACCAGCGAAGGAATGAGGGCGATTTCCCGCGCCTGCACCTGCGCGCGGGCGCCGAGATCGCGGTGCAGCTGCGCATCCAGCTGGTAATAGGTGTAGGCGCCGATGCAGGTCAACAGCAGGCAGGAGAAGGCCACCAGGCACAGAAACAGCTTGATTTGAAATGAGAGTTTGAGCCGCATGGCGGAGCTTCACCGTAAAGAGATCCTGAAGCCTTACCCTATCACGAGAAGCGGGGTCTGTAATATTGCGCCCGATCAACTTGTGATCCCTCACACGGGATTAGAGTGAACCGGACGAGAATTGTTCGTCTGCGATAAAGTTGATAAGCTTTAAAATAAAAACGGCATTAACACCATTAAAACCACGCCGGTTTTTACATAATCTTAATTAACCCCATAGAAACCATAACCACCATTAAAAACCCTTTTTAACTTTGAACATAATCACAGCAGATAATCCGTGCGCTTCTCTATGATGGCTGAACAAACTAATAAGAGGCCAGATTATGAGCACAACAGATGATTCTTACCTCGTAGCCAAAGACAAGGCCGCCGATATTCCTCTGCGCGAGAAATGGTGGCGGATACTGGATAATTATAAAGTAGGGATTATTCCGTTACCGTTCTTTATTCTGGCCGGCGTATTGATTCTGCTCGACTGCCTGGAAGGCAAGCTGCCGAGCGATATCGTGGTGATGGTGGCCACCCTGGCGTTCTTCGGCTTCGCCTGCGGCGAATTCGGCAAGCGCCTGCCGCTGATCGGCAAAATGGGTGCGGCGGCGATCTGCGCCACCTTCATTCCTTCCGCACTGGTGCACTACGGCCTGCTGCCGGACGTGGTGGTGGAGTCGACCACCAAGTTCTACAAATCGACCAACATTCTTTATCTCTACATCTGTTGCATCATCGTCGGCAGCATCATGAGCATGAACCGCCAGGTGCTGATCCAGGGCTTCCTGCGCATCTTCATTCCGATGTTGTGCGGCGAGATCGTCGGCATGCTGGTGGGGATGGGCGTCGGCATGGCGCTGGGCCTGGAGCCGTTCCAGATCTTCTTCTTCCTGATCCTGCCGATCATGGCCGGCGGCGTGGGTGAAGGGGCGATCCCGCTGTCGATGGGCTACGCGGCGATCCTGCACATGGAGCAGGGCGTGGCGTTGGGGCGCATTCTGCCGATCGTGATGCTCGGCAGCCTGACCGCCATCGTCATCGCCGGCCTGCTCAACCAGTTGGGCAAGCGTTATCCGCACCTGACCGGCGAAGGCAGCCTGATGCCGAGCAAGCAGGGCGACAGCGACATGAACGCGGTGGAAAAAATCAGCGGCAAGGTGGACGTCAGCACCATCGCCTGCGGCGCGCTGCTGGCCATCCTGCTGTATATGGTGGGCATGTTGCTGCACCGCCTGATCGGCCTGCCGGCGCCGGTGGGCATGCTGTTCGCCGCCGTGGCGGTGAAGCTGGCGCACGGGGTGTCGCCGCGCATTCAGGAAGGCTCGCAGGTGGTGTACAAATTCTTCCGCACCGCCGTGACCTATCCGATCCTGTTTGCGGTCGGGGTGGCCATCACGCCGTGGCAGGAGCTGGTGGACGCGTTCACCGTACAGAATCTAATCGTGATCGTCACGACCGTCAGCGCGCTGGTGGCGACCGGTTTCTTCGTCGGCAAGAAAATCGGCATGCATCCTATCGATGTGGCGATTGTCTCCTGCTGCCAGAGCGGGCAGGGCGGCACCGGCGACGTCGCGATCCTCACCGCCGGCAACCGCATGTCGCTGATGCCGTTCGCGCAGATCGCCACCCGGATTGGGGGCGCGATCAACGTCTCGCTGTCGCTGCTGGTGTTGGCCAAATTCTTCGTATAACTCCTAGAAATCCTTAGCGTTACTTTGCCTTTCCCCGCCCCCGCGGGGATTTTTTTGCCCGCGCGCCGGCCGTACGCGCGGGCGGGGTGGATGGGGGTTATGCCGCCTGTTTCATGGCGGCGTCGTACCAGGCGAAGTAGCGCTCTACGCCGCGGCGGCCGGATTCGATCAGCGCGCGTTTCTTCTCCTCGCTGATGCCGAACTCCAGCGTGCCGACGTCAAGCGTGTCGACATACACGGTGCGTTTCCAGTCGTCGCTGTCCAGGTGCACCTTGGTTTGGATGTCCAGCATCACGTTGGCCACCGCCAGGGTGAAATCAAATAGGTTGTTGACCTGCGTGCGCGGACCTGCCTGCCCGGCTGCCTGGGCGATTTCGCCGGCGGAGTCCAGGCGAAGGCCCAGCGTGCGGGTGTTGATGCGCTGGCTTGAAGCGTCGATGTAAGGCGGCGTGGCGGAGAAGTCATAGTCGAACAGCCGCACCGGGTAGTTGTCGATCATGCCGCCGTCGATGCACAGGTCGCCCAGGGTGTTGTTCTTCGCCACGAAGGCGAACGGGAATGACATCGAAATGCGCAGGCCGTCCGCCACTTTCATGCGCGGCGTAGTGCGATGCGAATAGACCTCGCGCTGGCCGCTGTTGAGGTTGGCGCCGATAAAGTAAATCGATTTGAACCCTTTCGCCGCTTTCATCGCTTCGAACTGCTCGAAGGTAATATCCGGCTTGCCGGTGTATTGCTTGATAATATCGCGCGACCATTGATAGAAATAATCGCCGGGCGCGATGCCGTATTGATTGAACAGGCGATAGGCATCGTGGAGCGTACCGAAAAAGCCGCCGTTATAATCGAGGAATTTTTTAAAATCCATCGCCGACAGAATTTTGGTGACGTCCGCCGAGCTGCAGCCCAAGCCGACCAGCAGCGCGGCGATAGCGCCCGCCGAGGCGCCGGAGGTTTGCTTGATCTGTGGCATGATGCCTTTAGCTTCCAGCAATTCCAGCGCACCGCCATAGGCGATGCCTTTTACGCCGCCGCCTTCAAAGACCAGATTTTCGAATTGATAGTTCATGATATTTCCTCACTCTTGGTTTAGGGAGTAAGAAAAATAACCAAGTGGCGAGCGAGAAAATATTGATTGGGGTTGTGTGAGTCGGCAAACAAAACTATTCATAATAAATATATTATTTATATATTTATTAAAGGAATTTATTAAACAGGCGCATCGGGATTTTTGCGTCAATACTTAGCGCTGTTCAATTCTCGCAAGGAGTCATCATGTTCTGGAAACGTTGTCTGCTGGGCGCGGCGCTGGCCGTTATGTCATTACAGGCCGGCGCCGCCGCGCCGCAGGCCAAAACCCCGACGCCGGGAGTTTACCGCATCATGCTGGGCAGTTTTGAAGTGACCGCGTTGTCTGACGGTATCATTCGCCTGCCGGCGGACAAACTGCTGCTGAACACCACGCCGCAGCAGATCGCCGCCGGGTTGGCCGAGCGGCATCAAAGCCTGCCGGTGGTCACCTCGGTCAATGCCTATCTGATCAATACCGGCGACAAGCTGGTGATGATCGACAGCGGCGCCGGCCAGCTGCTGGGCGACGGCCTGGGCAAGCTGGTGGATAATCTGCGCGCGGCGGGCTATCAGCCTGAGCAGGTGGATGAGATCTACCTGACTCATATGCACCCGGATCACCTCGGCGGCCTGACGCACGACGGCAAGGCGGTATTCCCCAATGCGGTGGTGCGCGCCGCCAGCCAGGACGCGGACTTCTGGCTGAGCGCCGAGCGGTTGAAACAGGCCAAGGCGCAGAACAAAGGCAATTTCGAAAAGGCCATGGCGGCGATCAAGCCTTACCAGGCGGCGGGGCACTTTAAGCCGTTCAACGGCGACGGCGAGCTTTCGCCGGGCATCGCCGCCTTTGCCGCTCACGGCCATACGCCAGGCCACAGTGTCTATCAGGTCACCAGCCAGGGCAAAAAGCTGCTGTTGCTGGGGGATCTGATCCACGTGGCGGCGGTGCAGATGCCGCATCCGAAGGTGGCTATCAGCTTTGACAGCGACGCCAAGGCGGCGGTCGCTCAACGGCTGCGGGTGTTTGGCGACAGCGCGCGGCAGAACGAGCTGGTGGGCGGCGCACACCTGTCGTTCCCGGGATTGGGCTACCTGAACCGCCAGGGAGAAGGGTACAGCTGGGTGCCGCTGAATTACGGCGCGTTGTAACGGGGATGGCCGTCCGTTGGGCGGCCATCGAACGAGTCCAGACGCATTGTTCGATAATTTGGGATGATGATGCCAGACAATCGGGGCTTATTCGCCGCGATAAAGAGTGCATGATTAACGTTACCCTCGTCGTTTTCTTTAAGGATCTCCGATGAACCAGAAAACTCCCCCCGTCGCTATCGTCACCGGCGCATCGCGCGGCATCGGCGCCGCCATCGCCGAGCGTCTGGCCGCCGACGGCTTTACCGTCATCATTAACTATTCAGGCAACCCGGCGCCGGCCGATGAGCTGGTGCGCAAGATAGAACAGCGCGGCGGCCGCGCCTTGAGCGTCAAAGCCGACGTCAGCGATGCATCTGCGGTCGCCCGGCTGTTCGACAGCGCCGAACAGGCGTTTGGCGGCATCGACGTGCTGGTCAATAACGCGGGGGTAATTGCGTTGGCGCCGGTGGCGGACATGCGCGATGAAGACGCGGATCGCCTGATCGACATCAACCTGAAAGGCAGCTTCAACACGATGCGTGAAGCGGCGAAGCGCCTGCGTGACAACGGCCGTATCATCAACTTCTCCTCCAGCGTGGTGGGGCTGCTGCAGCCGGGTTACGGCATGTATGCCGCCAGCAAGGCGGCGATCGAGGCGTTGACCAGCGTGCTGGCGAAAGAGCTGCGCGGCCGCAATATCACGGTAAACGCCGTCGCGCCGGGGCCGACCGCCACCGGCTTGTTCCTCGACGGCAAAACGCCGGAGCTTATCGATCGGCTGGCGAAGATGGCGCCGCTGGAGCGCCTGGGCACGCCGGAAGATATCGCTGCGGCGGTGGCCTTCCTCGCCGGGGCCGACGGCGGCTGGATCAACGGCCAAACCCTGCGCGCCAACGGCGGCATTATCTGATTGACGACGCGCCGCCGCCGGATCGGGTATCCTGTGGCGGTACACATCACATCAAGGGCGGTTTATGGCGGGCGACAATCAGCAATTCCAGCACGGCGTGAGATCGCCCTGCGTCAGCCTGTGCCGCATCGACGACGAAACCCAGCAGTGCCGGGGATGCCGGCGCACGCGGGCGGAGATCGCCGCCTGGCCGACCGCCGGCGACGCGGAGAAACGCGCCATCTGGCGGCGGCTTGAGCTGCGTCAATCGGTGAAATAATCCCCAGCATCATTGCGCTGCCAGATTTCATGTAGCACAATTGAGCTACATGTGATTGACCGACGTTGGGAGCGATTATGTCGACGACGACCATCCGTATTCCAGATGAGCTTAAAGCCCGCGTCACCGCCGTCGCCGAGCAGGCTGGCGTGACGACTCACAGCTTTATTTTGCAGGCCATAGCGGAGAAAACGCAGCAAGAAGAGTTGCGCCGCGACTTTGAGAATGAAGCGGAAAAACGCTATGCCAAGATAATTGCGACGGGAGAGACTGTCTCTTGGAAAGAGATGCGCGGTTATTTGGAAAATTACGCAGCGGGTAACACTGACGCTGTTAAACCTCCGGTTAAAAAATTGGGGCGCTGATGGCAAATGTCGAGTTGGCGCCAGAGGTCAGGGATGATATCGAACGTATTCTCGCTCATTTGGCTCAGTATGGCGCTGCGGATTCAGGGCGGCGCATTCAGGAAATCATCCAGGCGATTGCGGTATTGGAACATAATCCATTGATCGGACGAGCCCTTGGCGCAGGGCTGCGTGAATTGATTATTGGGCAGCAAGCTCGCGGTTATTTGGCGCTCTACAAATATATCCCTGATATCGATACGGCGTTTGTTCTGGCGATCCGTAGTCAGAAAGAACAAGGGTATTGAATGCACGATACCGGCCTGAAAGACCGGTATCGTTGTCATGTCCTCAGAAATCCCAGTCCTCATCCTCGGTGTTGACCGCCTTGCCGATGACGTAAGACGAACCGGAACCAGAGAAGAAGTCGTGGTTTTCATCGGCGTTTGGCGACAATGCCGACAGGATAGCCGGGTTGACCTCCGCCATCGCCGGCGGGAATAGCGCCTCATACCCGAGGTTCATCAACGCCTTGTTGGCGTTGTAGTGCAGGAAGGTTTTCACGTCTTCCGTCCAGCCGACGCCGTCGTACAGCTCCTCGGTGTAACGCACCTCGTTGTCGTACAGATCCTGCAGCAGATCGAAGGCAAAGTTTTTCACCTGCCGGCGCCGTGCGGCGTCCACTTTCTCCAGCCCTTTCTGGAATTTATAGCCGATATAGTAGCCATGCACCGCCTCGTCGCGAATGATCAGGCGGATCAGATCGGCGGTGTTGGTCAGCTTGGCGCGGCTTGACCAGTACATCGGCAGGTAAAAGCCCGAATAGAACAGGAACGACTCGAGGAACACGCTGGCAACCTTCTTCAACAGCGGATCGTCGCTGCGATAGTGCGCCAGAATGATGCCGGCCTTCTTCTGCAGCGCGCGGTTTTCCTCGCTCCAGCGGTAGGCGTCGTCCACGTCCGGCGTTTGGCACAGGGTGGAGAAGATTGAGCTGTACGAGCGGGCGTGCACCGCCTCCATAAAGCTGATGTTGGAGTACACCGCCTCTTCGTGCGGCGTCAGCGCATCGGCGATCAGGGCCGGCGCGCCGACGGTGTTCTGGATGGTGTCCAGCAGCGTCAGCCCGGTGAACACCCGAATGGTCAGCTGCTGCTCCTTCGGCGTCAGCGTGGCCCAGGAGGGGATATCGTTGGACAGCGGCACCTTCTCCGGCAGCCAGAAGTTGGAGGTCAGGCGGTTCCACACCTCCAGATCCTTGTCGTCTTCGATGATGTTCCAGTTGATGGCGCGCACCAGCGGCGCCGATGTTACGGTCGTCATAAGTTGCCTCACAGCGCGCAGGACACGCAGCCCTGCACCTCGGTGCCTTCCAGCGCCATTTGGCGCAGGCGGATGTAGTAAATGGTCTTGATGCCTTTGCGCCAGGCGTAGATCTGCGCGCGGTTGATATCGCGGGTGGTGGCGGTATCGCGGAAGAACAGCGTCAGCGACAGCCCCTGATCGACGTGTTGCGTGGCAGCGGCGTAGGTATCGATGATCTTTTCCGGGCCAATCTCATAGGCATCCTGGTAATACGCCAGGTTGTCGTTGGTCATGTAGGGCGCCGGGTAGTAAACGCGGCCGATCTTGCCTTCCTTGCGGATCTCGATGCGCGAAACGATCGGGTGGATGCTGGAGGTGGCGTTATTGATGTACGAGATGGAACCGGTCGGCGGCACCGCCTGCAGGTTCTGGTTGTACAGCCCGTGCAGTATCACCGACTGGCGCAGCGCGCGCCAGTCGTCGCGGTTCGGAATGGCGATGCCGGCGGCGGCGAACAGCTCGCGCACCCGCTCGGTCTGCGGCAGCCAGTCGCGCTCGGTGTACTTATCGAAGTACTCGCCGCTGGCATAGCGGGAATGCTCAAAGCCGTCGAAGGCGCCGCCGCGCTCGATCGCCAGCCGGTTAGAGGCGCGGATGGCGTGATAGGCCACGGTATAGAAATAGAGGTTGGTGAAGTCGATGCCTTCTTCCGAGCCGTAGAAGATGCGCTCGCGCGCCAGGTAACCGTGCAGGTTCATCTGGCCCAGGCCGATGGCGCGGGCGCTGCGGTTGCCTTCGGCGATCGACGGCACCGAGCGGATGTCGCTCATGTCGGCCACCGCGGTCAGCGCGCGGATCGCGGTCTCGATCGCCTTGCCGAAGTCCGGCGCGTCCATGGTTTTGGCGATGTTCAGCGAGCCGAGGTTGCAGGAGATGTCCTTGCCGATGCGATCGTAGCTCAGATCCTCGTGATACGTGCTGGCGCGGTTGACCTGCAGGATCTCCGAACACAGGTTGCTCATGTTGATCCGCCCGGCGATCGGGTTCTCCCGGTTAACCGTGTCCTCGAACATCACATAGGGGTAGCCGGATTCGAACTGGATCTCCGCCAGCACCTGGAAGAACTCGCGCGCGTTGATGCGCGACTTGCGGATGCGCTTGTCGTCCACCATCTCGCGATATTTCTCGCTGACGGCAATCTCCGAAAACGGCACGCCATACACCCGTTCGACGTCGTAGGGCGAAAACAGGTACATCTCTTCGTTGTTCTTCGCCAGCTCGAAGGTGATATCCGGGATCACCACCCCCAGCGACAGCGTTTTGATGCGGATCTTCTCGTCGGCGTTTTCGCGCTTGGTGTCGAGGAAACGCAGAATGTCCGGGTGGTGGGCATTGAGATACACCGCGCCGGCCCCCTGGCGCGCGCCGAGCTGGTTAGCGTAGGAGAAGGCGTCTTCGAGCATTTTCATGATCGGAATGACGCCGGAGGACTGGTTCTCGATGCGCTTGATTGGCGCGCCCACCTCGCGAATATTACTCAGCAGGAAGGCCACGCCGCCGCCGCGCTTCGACAGCTGCAGCGCGGAGTTCACCGCCCGCCCGATCGATTCCATATTGTCTTCGATACGCAGCAGGAAGCAGGAGACCAGCTCGCCGCGCTGGCGTTTGCCGCAGTTGAGGAAGGTCGGGGTGGCCGGCTGGAAGCGGCCGGAAATCATCTCCTCCACCAAATCCTGCGCCAGTCCGGTGTCGCCCGCCGCCAGCGTCAACGCCACCATGCACACCCGATCTTCGTAGCGCTCCAGATAGCGTTTGCCGTCGAAGGTTTTCAGCGTATAGCTGGTGTAGTACTTGAAGGCGCCGAGGAAGGTCTCGAAGCGGAATTTTTTGGCGTAGGCCTGCTGAAACAGCTGCTTGATAAACGGGAATTCGTACTGCGCCAGCACCTGCGGCTCGTAGTAGCCTTCCTCCACCAGATAGCGCAGCTTTTCCTCCAGGTTGTGGAAAAACACGGTGTTTTGGTTGACGTGCTGCAGGAAGTAGTGCCGCGCCGCCAGCCGATCTTTATCGAACTGGATCCGGCCTTCCGCATCGTAAAGATTGAGCATCGCGTTGAGCGAATGGTAATCCAGCGCGCCCGTCTCGGGCCTGGTCAGTTCTGTCGTTGCCAAAATGCGGTTACTCCCTGTCTAACGTTTTCAACGTCTTGCGTAGTGCCGAGCAGCTCAAAGCGGTATAAAAAAGGCACCTGGCATTTTTTGGCGATGATGTCGCCGGCGATGCCGTACGCCGCGCCGAAGTTGGTGTTCCCGGCGGCGATGACGCCGCGCAGGTATGAACGGTTTTGCGGAACGTTGAGAAAGCGGATCACCTGGATCGGCACCGCGCCGACGGCGCTGCCGCCGCCATAGCTGGGTACGATCAAGATAAAGGGGTGTTCCATCAGCAGCTTGCTGCGGGCGCCGGCGATCGGAATGCGGATCGCCGGCAGGCCCAGTTTCTCAACGAACCTATGGGTGTTCTCCGAGCTGCTGGAGAAATAAACCAGCGGATTCATCGGCGGGCCTCAGCAGGTGAGCGCCAGCGCGCCGATCTTGTCCGGCCGGAATCCAGACCAGTGATCGTCTCCGGCGATAATCACCGGAACTTGCTGATAACCTAAGGATTTAACGTGGTTCAGCGCCTGCTGATCCTGGGTGAGATCGACCACCTGATAATCAATCCCCTGTTTATCAAATGCGCGATAGGTGGCGTTGCACTGGACACAGTCCGGCTTACTGTAAATAATAATGCTCATGATTCGCATTTACCTTTAGACTGAAGGAAAGGCGGACAAGTCAGATAACGGAGCATTGTTCCTGGCGTTTCTGACGGCGTTATCAACCGAACGACATTCCCTGCGGCTGACCTATAAAATACTATATGTTGATATTTATTTTATCAACCACGCCATATATGGTGTTTTGTAAGGGTGAAGGCGCAAGCCGCGCCGGGGCTGGAAAAGGCGAGGGAAAAAATTTTTGCGGGTGAGAAATTCCCCCTCTCAGTGCGGAGGGGGGAAGAGAACGCATTACTGGCGCATGCTGACGGCCAGCCGGTTGAAGGCGTTCATGATGCTGATGGCGAAGGTCAGATCGGCGATCTCGGCATCGCTGAAGTGCGCCTTCAGCGCCTCGAAAGCGCTGTCCGGCGCGCCGGTGGCGGCGATCAGCGTCACCGACTCGGCCCATTCCAGCGCGGCGCGCTCGCGCTCGTTGAACTCATGGCTGACGCGCCAGCCTGCCAGCGTATCCAGCTTGGCATGGCTGAAGCCGCTTTCGCGCAGCGCTTTGCCGTGCATATCCAGGCAGTAGGCGCAGCCGTTGATCTGCGAAACGCGCATAAACATCAACTCGATGGTCGCCTTGTCCAGGGCGCCTTTCTCCAGCGCCATCAGCGCGCTCAGCATATTTTTGTACGGGGCGGGCGCCAATTCGGCATAGTTCAAACGTTGCTTAATCATGGTCAACCTCAATCGGTAGTAACGAAATCATGGCGCTACTTTAGCGGCCTTATGGTCTATGCTATAGGGCCATAAAATGATTATTTAACCGGGCCATAATGCCATCTTTCCTGACTTCGCTGCGGCTGGACAGTCGGCTCGCCGAACCGCTGTACCGGCAGATTTACCTGCGGATTAAAGACGCCATCGCCCAGGGCAGCCTGGCGGCGGGCAGCCGGTTGCCCTCGGTGCGCGGGTTGGCGAGCGATCTGGGCGTGGCGCGCGCCACGGTGGAAAGCGCCTACGCGCAACTTATTGCTGAAGGTTTCTTGCAGAGCCGCGGGCAGGCGGGCACCTATGTTTCACCGCAGCTGCCGCACGTGCCGCCGGGCGCGGTATCCGCCGCGCCGTCGCTGGCGACGATAGCGCCGGATCCGCTGCAGCCGCAGGGCATGCTGCAGCCTTTCCAGCTGGGCGTGCCGGCGCTGGATGCGTTTCCGCGGGCGCTGTGGCAGCGCATTGTCGCCCGCCGGCTGCGTGCTTCCACGGTGGCTTCCCTGGCGCTGCCGCCGGCCGGCGGCCTGCCTGAACTGCGTGAGGCGATCGCCCATTATCTGCATTTGTCGCGCGGCATCAGCTGTCGGCCGGAGCAAATTTTCCTCTGCGCCGGTTATCCGGCGCTGTTGGACTGGGTGGTGGAGACGCTGTTGCACGCCGGCGACGCGGTATGGATAGAAGATCCCGGCTATCCGGTCACGCGCCCGCTGCTGCGGGCCGCCAGCGTCAGGCCGCTCGCCGTGCCGGTGGATGAACAAGGCATGGACGTGGCCGCCGGTATGCTGACGGAGCCTGAGGCGCGGCTGGCGGTGGTGACGCCGACCCATCAAAGCCCGCTCGGCGTCTCGCTCAGCCTGGCGCGGCGCATGGCGCTGCTCGACTGGGCGCAGCAGCGCGGGGCCTGGATCCTGGAAGATGACTACGACAGCGAGTTTCGCTATCACGGGCGGCCACTGCCGCCGCTGAAAAGCCTCGATGTTCAGGGGCGGGTGCTGTACGCCGGCACCTTCAGCAAAACGCTGTTCCCGGCGCTGCGCATGGCTTATCTGGTGGTGCCCGTCGGTCTGACGGAGACATTCGCGCGCAGCAGTCGGCTGCGTGGCTGCGGTTGCCCGCCGCTGCTGCAGGCCGGCGTGGCGGATTTTATCCGGCAAGGGCATTTCTACCGCCACCTGAAACGCATGCGGCCGCTGTACCGCCAGCGGCGCGAGTGGCTGACGCAGGCGTTGGAGCGGCAGCTGGGGGCGTGGCTGAGGGTGGTGCCGCAGCAGGGCGGCATTCAGCTGTTGGCCCGGCTACGTGACGGGGTGGCGGATACGCCGTTGGCGGCGCAAGCCTGGCAACTGGGGTTGGCGGCGCAGGCGTTGTCGGACTGGCGAATCGATCATCCGGCGGGGCAGGGGTTACTGCTGGGGTTTGCCAATTTCACTCGGCAAGAGGAGACGGAACGGGCGGTGCAGGGGCTGGCGCAGCTGTTCAAACGCCTAAATTAAACGGCCCGCGATTTCCGCGGGCCAGACGCACATCTGTTTTATCTTTATGACTGCAGGGGTGTTAACGCCGGGCCAGCAGCACGCCGAGCACGATGCCGACGGCGGCACCGATCCCTACGCCCTGCCAAGGTTTGTCACGCACATAGCTATCGGCTTGATCAACCGCATCGCGCGCATGCTGTGTCAGACTGGTGGAGCCATTGAACCGCGCTCGCGCGTCGCGCAGCACGCCTTTCGCCTTGCTGTGCAGCTCTTTCAGTTCCTCTTTGGTCTTGTCACCGGACTCGCGCAACACTTCATCCAGCGTATCGGCCAACAGAGTGACGTCCTGATCGATATCGCGTTCTGTTCTTTCCGCTTTCTTAAACATTCAGCTCTCCATTTCGACACATGTCTCTTAAGTGTAGACCATGGCGCGATTTGCGTGGCCGATCACGGAAAAAAAACCGCCTTCACGCAGGTGTTTACCGGCGCCTGGGCTTTGTACATTTGGTTACTCGGCGAAACCAATCACTCACGGAAGCGGCAGTTTGATTCCACTAGTATCTGTTTCAACGGCTCCACCGGAGCTTACCGAAACAACACTCTGAGGATGTAAAGATGAAAAAAGTATTAGCGCTGATCGTTGCTGCCACTATGGGTCTGTCTTCTGTTGCTTTCGCTGCTGATACCGCAGCTTCTGCTCCGGCTACCACCACCGCGCCAGCTGCGACCACCACTACCGCTGCGCCAGCGGCTGCTGCTGAAAAAGCGCCAGCTAAAGCAACGCACCACAAGAAAGCCAAGCATCACAAAAAAGCGCCAGCCCAGAAAGCGCAGGCCGCTAAAAAGCACCACAAAAAAGCGCCGGCTCAGAAAGCCCAGGCAGCTAAAAAACACCACAAAAAAGCGCCAGTGCAGAAAGCTCAGGCCGCTAAAAAACACCACAAAAAAGCCGGTAAAAAGCTTAATTAAGTGATGTTTGCGGAACCGAAAGGTTCCGCACTCTCCAGCCCGTACTCCAGACACCCGGTTATCCCGGGTGTCTTCTTTTGAGGCGACGAACGATGATCAATCGCTATCTGTTTGAAGTCATTTTCAGCGCGGTAACCCTGTGCGGAGCGATCGTCGGTTGGGAACTGTTTTTGGCCGGCAGCTTTCTGTAATTATTGCGCCGCGGCGGTTTCGTGCAAATGCCGCCAGCCGAGCGCGTTGGGCTGACGTTCAAAGACCACCGTGGAATAGCGCAGCGTGGCGCTTTGCCCCGGCAGGCTCTGTTTTTCCCGGTAGCTGACTACCGCGCCCGTCGGCCATTCGGCCACCAGCTTCATCTCTTCTATCTCGATTTCCAATCCCGGTTTGGCGGCGCGATGCGCGCGGAAAAAGGCGCACAGCGCGGCAAAATCCAGCGGAGCGCCGCTCAGCGCGATCATGCTGAAATCCGGCGTAAAGCGCGCCAGCAGCGCCTGCTCTTCTCCAGCCCCTTTGCCCAGCCAGCGTTCAATGGCGATGTGGGCGTCGATCACTTCGGTAAAATACGGGTTCATAAAGCATCCTGTTGAGCGTTGAGTTGGCGCACGATGGCGCGGTTGGCGAGGCGCAGGCACAGCAGCAGCGGGATAAATACGCTGGCGCCCGCCAGAATGAAGCAGGTTCGGTAGGCCGCTGCGGGCGGCAACACGGTCAGCAGCAGATTCAGCAGCAGGCTGAGCAGCGCCACGCCGAGGCAAAAACTGAGCTGGCGATTGATGTTCCACAGCGCGCTGGCGTCCGCCAGCTGAGCGTCGGGGATCTGCAGGAACGCGCTGCTCTGCGCGGTGCTGCTGCACAGGCTGCCGCCAAATCCCATCAGGGCGAAGGCGGCGATCTGCAACGCGTGTTGCCCGGCCTGGTCGATCTGCGCCAGCGTCAGCATGCCGGCGCCTTGCAACAGGCAGCCGGCGATCAGCAGCGGCCGCGGGCCGAGGCGGTTAAAGGTTTTGCCGGTCAGCGTGATGGCCAGGAACGACGCCAGCGCCCAGGGCAGCATCAGGCCGCCGACCTGTGCGGCGGGCATCCCCAGCTGGTTTTGCAGATACAGCATCGCCACCAGGCTGACGCCGATGAACAGGCCGGGAATGCACAAATAAACCGCCATGGCGTTGCGCAGCAGCGGATCGCCGACCAGCCGCAGGTTCAGCAACGGTTGCGGGGTGCGCAGGCTATGGCGCAGATAGTACGCCAGCACTAGCAGGCCAGCGGCCAACAGCGCCGCACCGGAAACCTGATGGCCGGCCTCGCTCAGCCGGGTCAGGCCGAGCAGCAGCAGCGTCAGCGCCGCGCAGGCGCTCAGCAATCCTTTGCCGTCGAGCGGTTTGCGCGCCGTCGCCGACGTTTCCGCGCGCAGCCACAGCACCGCCAGCGCCAGGGCCAGGGCCGCCAGCGGCAGGTTGGCGAAAAACACCCAGCGCCAGTCCAGCCGATCGACGAGCCAGCCGCCCAGCGCCGGTGACAGCGCCGGCGCCAGCAGCCCCACCAACATAATGGCCGCCGACAGCCCGGCGCGTTCATGGCTGCGGTACAGCTGATAGGTCAGCGTTTGGCCGATGGGGATCAGCAAGCCGCCGCCCATGCCCTGCAGGGTGCGCCAGCCGATCAGCGCGCCGATGCTGTCGGCGTTGCCGGCGCCGAAGGTGGCCAGCATGAACAGCGCCAGCGACAGCAGGAACACCCGCCGCCCGCCGATGCGCTGCGCCAGCCAGGCGCTGAGCGGGATCACCAGCGTCAGGCCGAGAATATAGCCGTTGCTGACCCACGCCAGTTGGCTGACCGATGCCCGCATCGCCTGGCCGATGGCGGGGTAGGCGACGTTGGCGATAAACATATTGATCAGATCGACGAAAAAGCCGAGCAGATAGACGATTGCCACTTTGCTGCGATAAGACATGGTGCCTCCGGTTGAAGGCGAGCAGTGTATCGGGGGGAAAAGTGCGGATAAATCGGCGGCGGGCGATTACACTGTCAAAATGATTTTGACAATAAGGGCGGCGAAATGCTGAATTTGCAGCGCCTGGCGATCTTTGCGGCGGTAGTGGAAGCGGGCAGCTTTACCGCGGCGGCGGCGGCGCTGGGGCAAACCAAGGCGGTGGTGAGCTTTAACGTCAAGCAGTTGGAGAACGAGCTGGGGGTGTCACTGCTGGCGCGCAGCACCCGGCGGCTGTCGCTGACCGACGCCGGCGAACGCTTTTACCAGCGCAGCCTGCAGCTGCTGCAGGAGGCGGAAAACGTGCTGGACGACGTGCGCCGCGATCACCACGGGCTGAGCGGCGTGCTGCGCATCACCAGCACGCCGGAGTACGGCGCGCAGGTGGTGGTGCCGGCGCTGGCGGCGTTTTCGCGGCAGCATCCGCGGCTGCGCATCCAGCATGTGTCTTCTTCTTATCATGCCGATCTGATCTCGGAGCGCTTTGACGTGGCGATCCGCCTGGGCCAGCTGGCGGATTCCAGCCACCGCGCGGCGCTGATCGACAGTTTCGCCATTTTTCCGGTGGCGTCGCCGGGTTACCTGGCCGAGCGGCCGATTCATTCGCTGACCGAGCTGGCGCAGGCGCAGTGGATCGCCCACAGCCGGCTCAGTTCGCCGCTCAGCTGGCAGGTGGTCACGCCGCAGCGCGAAGCGGTGCTGTTCAAGGTGGTAGACGCCGCGACGCTCACCGGCGACAGCGCCGCGGCATTGCTGGCATTCGCCCTGCATGGCGCCGGGGTGGCGCTGCTGCCGGCGTGGCTGGCGCAGCCCGAAATCGACGCCGGCCGGCTGCAGCGGTTGCTGCCGGATCACCGTTTCCCCGAGCAGAGCATCTACGCGCTCTACCCGAATACCCGCCACGTGCCGGAAAAGGTGCGGGCGTTTATCGATTTTCTGCGCGCGCGGGTGGCGGCCAACCGTTAGCGAAATAATAATTCGTTATAACTCTCTCATTTATCATCAGATCCCATCGGGGTATGCTGGCAATCTCTGTCTATCCCGTCCGATGCGAGCCACCTTCGATGACCGCAGAAAATAACCTCCAACTGAACCGACGCATTCTGTCCGTGGTGATGTTCACCTTCGTCTGCTACCTGACCATCGGCCTGCCGCTGGCGGTGCTGCCGGGATTTGTGCATGACCACCTGGGTTACAATTCGGTGCTTGCGGGCCTTATCATCAGCGCGCAGTACTTCGCCACGCTGTTCAGCCGCCCGCACGCCGGGCGCTATGCCGATCAGCTGGGGCCGAAAAAGGTGGTGCTGTTCGGCCTGGCGTGCTGCGGCGCCAGCGGCCTGTTTTATGCGCTGGCGTTCGGCGTTGACGGTTACCCGTGGCTCAGCCTGTTGTTGCTGTGCGTGGGGCGGGTGTTTCTCGGCGTCGGCGAAAGCTTCGCCAGCACCGGTTCCACGCTGTGGGGCATCGGCCGGGTCGGAGCGATGCACACCGCGCGGGTGATTTCCTGGAACGGCGTCGCCACCTACGGGGCGATGGCGGCCGGGGCGCCGCTCGGCGTGTACCTGAATCAGCAGTGGGGATTGGCCGGGGTGGCGGCGCTGATCGTGCTGGCGGTCGCGGTGGCGCTGCTGTTGGCGAGCGGCAAGCCGGACGTTTCGATCACCGCCGGGCAGCGCATCGCTTTCCGCGCGGTGTTCGGCCGCATCTGGGCCTATGGCCTCGGGCTGGCGATGGGCACCGTCGGCTTTGGCGTGATCGCCACGTTCATCACCCTTTACTACGCCGACAAAGGTTGGAGCGGCGCGGCGTTTTCGCTGACGCTGTTCAGCTGCGCCTTCGTCGGCATCCGTCTGATCTTCAGCAACGTCATCAACCGCCACGGCGGTCTGAAGGTGACGCTGGCGTCGTTTCTGGTCGAGATCGTCGGGTTGCTGTTGATCTGGCAGGCCGGCGAACCCTGGATGGTGCAAACCGGCGCGTTGCTGGCCGGCGCCGGTTTCTCGCTGGTGTTCCCGGCGCTGGGCGTCGAGGCGGTGAAACAGGTGCCGCCGCAGAACCAGGGCACGGCGCTCGGCACCTATTCAGCATTCCTCGACCTGGCGCTGGGCATCACCGGGCCGTTGGCCGGGCTGCTGATTGGGCAAGCGGGCGTGCCGTCGATCTATCTGGCGGCGGCGCTGCTGGTGGCGCTCGGGGTGCTGCTCACCCTGCGTCTGCTGCAGCGCAGCCGAGCCATTCAGGAATAGTCTGAAACCCGGATTCCTCCCCAGAAAATCATTGTTTCGGTGAATGATTACGGTAAGGTCGCTCAGCGGTCCAGAATGAGAGGAGGAATCGATGTATTTACGGCCGGATGAAGTGGCTAAAGTGTTGGAGAATACCGGCTTTGAGCGTGATTATGTCACCGACCAGGCCTATGGCTACCGCAAGGGTACACACTACGTGTATGTGAATCGCGAAGCGCGGATGGGCAGAACCGCATTGGTGATCCACCCGGCGCTGAAAGAGAGAAGCGTGCATTTCGCCACGCCGACCTCTCCGGTGCGCACCAGCGAGCAGTATCTGGAGTTTCCCCTGGATTTAAGCAGCGACGCCCCGAACCAGCGTTACGGCATCGCACACGGCTTCAGCTCACGCGAAGCGCTGTCGCGCTACCTCTACAGCATGTTCCTGTAATCGGTCCCCCGCCCGGGGGACGCGATCAGCCGTGGGCCAACGCTTCGCGGTTGAAACGCTCATTGTAGGCTCGGCGGAACTGCGCCAGTTCAAACGCATCGATATCCAGCTCGGCGAAGTAAAACAGCGCCGCTTCGGTGTGCTCGGCGTGCAGCTCCGGCGACAGCCCGGCGCGCAGCAGCACGTCGCGCCATAGGGCAATCTGCTCGTCGTCCGCCTGTTTGATGAACGTCAGGTAGATGAACAGCAGGTAAGCCGCCTGGTGCATCTCTTCGGTGTAGCCGTTGTTCAGCATGCGGATAAAGGTCTGGCTTTGGCGGCCGCCCATCTCCTGGATCATCGATTCGATCAGCATCGGCTTGACCCTCAGCAGATGGGCCAGCGAATCGATGGCTTTGCGGGTGTCGGACGTCAGGATGCGGTAACCGATGATAAATACGACGATCAGGGCGGCGAGGATGATCCAGGTCATTTAGGCTTTATTACACTCTCAATACGCCAGAAGAGGGGCGGGAGGCGCTGTGCGACAGCGCCCGCTATCAATGCTGTTCGCCGCTGAAATTACCGACCGCGCCCTGTTGACGCAGGTGGTGATTGAAGGTGGCCGCGTCTTTGGCCAGCGCGTCCAGATGGGCGCCGAGCATTTTGATCTGCTTCACCAGCGCATGCTGCTCCGGCACCGAACTGGCGGTGCTCAGTTTGCGCGCCAGTTGTTCATTCTGCGCCCGCAGCGCGGCTTCGCGCTGTTTGGCTTCTTCCAGCAGTTGCTGCAGCGCCTGGTAGCTCTGCTGCCATTCGCGGTGTTGCCGTTCGAAGCTGCTCTGCAACTCATTCATCGCATTTTGAAACTGGATTTCCAGCTCGCGCATTGTCATGGGCTCGATCCTTTGCGGCACTCAATGATGGCTTAGCAGTATAGCGAAAACTGTTCGCAAGCTCACCCGTTGACGACAAATGAGACAAATGCCGCTGACAATTCCCGGCTTGCAACCGTGGCAAGGCGTCTTACAATCGACCCCATTCCCGGCCGTAAAGGCTGCCGTTCAAGAGAGGTGGAAGATGAGCGAGCAGGAAAAAGACTTTTTTGAACAGGCGATGGCGGACGTGGTGCCGCTGGCGAGCGGGCGGCAGACGCTGTACCTCAAGCCGCAGGAGACGCTGGACAAAAGCGCGCGGCGCGAAGCGCAGCGGCTGCGGCAGGAAAACTTCCTCAGCACCGATTTCCTCGAGGTGGTCCCCTGTGAACAGCCGCTGGAATTCAAAGGGGAAGGCATTCAGCAGGGCGTGCTGGACAAGCTGCGCAACGGGCGTTACCCGCCGCAGGCGTCGCTGAACCTGTTGCGCCAGCCGGTCGAAGCCAGCCGGCAGGCGCTGTTTCGCTTCATTATGCAGGCGGAGGCACAAAACCTGCGTTCGCTGCTGATCGTGCACGGCCGCGGGCGGCAGAACGAAAGCCATCCGAATATCGTGCGCAGTTACGTCGCCAAATGGCTGGCGCAGTTTGAACAGGTGCAGGCGTTTTGCCGCGCCTTACCGCGCGACGGCGGCGAGGGCGCCTGCTACGTCACGCTGCGAAAATCGGCGCAGGCCAGGGCGGAAAACTTTGAGCGCCACGCCAAGCGCAGCCGTTGAAAGGATAGCGGAAATAAAATGGCCGGCGAGAGTCGCCGGCCATCGATGAATTATTTATTAAATATTTTATAGTCCAGCGAATAACGGCCGGCGCCGGTCACTGCCAGCAACAGCAAGCCGCCAATGATGCTGATGTTTTTAAAGAAGTTGATTTCGTTGCCCATCATTTCCATGCCGGTCATTTTCCAGAACGGATGGCCGATAAACGCGGTGCCCAAAACATACAGGGCGAAAATGACCGCGATAGGGCGAGTAAACAGACCGAGAATAAGCGCGATGCCGAAAATAAACTCCACCAGCACGGCAACGATCGCCGCCAAATAAGGCATCGGTGTGCCATAGCCTTCCATCGCCGTGACGGTCGCACCGAAGTTGACCAATTTCATCCAGCCGAAAATGATAAACAGAATCATCAGTAATATGCGGGACAGCAGAATGACGCCGTCTTTTGAGCTATCACCCATTTCGAACTCCTTAGCCACTGTCGGAATTATGTTGTCTTACTGAATAAAGATTAGAACAATTTACGTTTTTTTCTAGCGGCGACGGGCGGTTGCGCCACTTTTTTCGGTGTGCGAGACGCGTGGTGAAGCCGGCGGCATTGCCTATACTTGAACCCGGAGCAAAAACAATAAAACAGGCAATGTGAGGCCAAGATGGACGAGGAATTGACCGCCGCCGGTTACCGCCGTTATTCCGGTGATAAGATTGACGTTTATTTTAACCGTGCAGTTTGCCGCCATTCCGCCAACTGCGTGCGTGGCAACGCGGCTATTTTTAACCTGAACCGCCGCCCGTGGATTATGCCGGACCATGCCGAGCCGGCCGAAGTGAAACGCGTCATCGACACCTGCCCCAGCGGCGCACTGAAATATAGGGAGAAATAATATGGATCATAAAATACTGGCAGACGAGAAGCGTTTTTATATCAATGACGAACAAGGCAAGCTGATCGCCGAGATCTCTTTCGTGCCGAGCGGCGACAAGCTGACCATTATTGATCACACTTGGGTGGATGAGTCATTGAAGGGGCAGGGCGTCGGTAAAAAGCTGGTGGCGCTGGTGGTGGAGAAAATGCGCGCGGAGCAGCGTAAAATCATTCCGCTATGCCCGTTCGCCAAGCATGAGTTTGATACCACGCCGGCCTATCAGGACATTCGCGCCTGAAGCGATAACGGGGCGCGGCGCGCCCCGGTTATTCAGCAGACGCCGAAATCGCCGTCTTCGTGGTACAGCGCCACGTCGCTGGCCTGCACCTCCGTGCGCTGCTCTTTGCCCAGCTCATTCCAGCTGCAAATCAGGGTTTCGCCGTCGATCGCCACCACGGTCATCTTTGGGCCGCCGGTGGTGCGTTGAACAAAATCACCGATATTGAATGCCATGCGTTCCTCCACAACAGATTAAACCTCACCTATTGATAACACAGAATGGCGCCGCTGTTGGCACGAGTTTCGCTATGTATTATTTTATATAGCGATTATCACCAAGGAGAGCAGACTAACATGCCGGGATTATTGATGTTTTATGTGGGCGGTACGGCGCCGGGCGCCAATATTGAGTTGCACGACGTGCAGTTTGCGGCGGCGGATCGGCCGGAAGAGGCGTATCCGCTGCTGCGTGAAAAGTGGTTCGGCGATAAGCGCAAAGTGCATGTCGACGGCTATGCGCGCATCGACTGGGCGGACGGTTACGACGTGAGCCTGGAGCCTGCGCCGTTCGCCGGTGAAGAGAAGCTGTTTTTCGTCAACGTAGGCGGCTACCGCAGCGATGAGCTGGCGGAATTGCACCAGTTCGGCCTGTTTGTGGCGCGCTCTGCCGACGAGGCGAAGGACAAAGCCAAACGGATGCTGCTGACGGACAGTGCGCAGCAGCACAAGGATGACCTGGCCGAGGTGGACGACTGCCTGCTGCTGCAGGCGCTGCAGGGCTACCACGTGCATCTGCGGGCTAACCCGCACGGCAAACCGGCCCGGCCGCTGTGGCAGGGGTATCTGCCGATCGGCGAACCCGCTTTATAACGCCGCCAGCGCTTGCAGCTGTTGCCGCAACCAGCGGCAGGCCTCCGGCCGGCCGTTCTTGCGGTGTAGGTAGATTTTGATCTGATACGGCGGCACCGGAAACGGCAGGGGATGGATAGTCAGCGCCGCCGCCTGCCGCAATTTTTGCGCGGCGTAGCGCGGCATGCTCATCACCAGTTCGCTGTCGGCGACGATGAACGGCGCTCCCAGCAGCGAAGGCGTGCGGATGGCGATATCGCGCTGCAGCCCCAGCTTATCGAGCTGGTAGTCAATGACGCCGCGCTGTTCGTTCCATGGCGTCACCACCAGATGGCGCGCCCGCAGGTAGTTTTCCAGCGTCAGTTCGCCGTATTTGACGCTGAATGCGGGCGAACAAATCGCCACATACTCATCCTCCAGCCAGCTCACCTCGTCGATCTCCGGGTAACTTTCGCCGTCGGTTTCGGTAAAGCCCAGCGCGAAGTCGATGCGCCCCGCCAGCAGATCGTTCAGCGCCACCTTGCGCTCAGAATAGCGCAGCTGGAACGATAGCCCCGGCGCCAGGCGCTGCATCTGCGCCATCAGCGCGGGAAATACCGCGAAGGCGGTGTAATCGGTAATGGCGAAGGTGAAGCTCTCCCGGCTTTCGGCGGGAACGAAGCGCGGGCGCGGATGCAGCCCTTTGGCCAGCAGCGCCAGACTTTCGCTGACGGTCGGGGCCAGGCTGTCGGCATACACGGTCGGGTGCATGTCGTTGCCGACCCGGTAAAACAGCTCGTCCGCCAGCGCCTTGCGCAGCCGGATCAACGCGTGGCTCAGCGCCGACGCGCTGAGAGCCAGCTCCGCCGCGGCGCGCGTTACAGACCGCAGCCGATACACTGCTTCGAACACCAGCAGCAGATTGAGATCGAGGCGTTTCAAATCCAGATGCATAATATTCATTACCTGTTGATGAAAATGCAGTTCATACAGTATTTGAGGCGCGATATGCTGGCAAGCACAGCCATCAACACACTCAGGATTTGCCATGACCATTGAGATTTACCCGGCGCAAAAAAGCGACGCCAAACTGATTCTGGATATGATTATCGAGCTGGCGGTGTACGAAAAGGCGCGCGAGCAGGTGCTGGCCAGCGTGGAAGATATCGAACGCAGCCTGTTTGGGCCGGGCGCCTGTTCCGAAGCGCTGGTTTGTACGGTAAACGGCGAGCCGGCGGGTTATGCGGTGTTCTTTATGAGTTACTCCACCTGGCTGGGTAAAAACGGCATCTATCTGGAAGACCTGTACGTGGCGCCGAAGCATCGCGGCGCGGGCGCCGGTAAAAAGCTGCTGCGGCACATCGCCCAGCTGGCGTGCGAACGGCAGTGCGGCCGCCTGGAGTGGAGCGTGCTGGACTGGAACCAACCGGCCATCGATTTCTACCTCAGCATCGGCGCGCAGCCGCAGGGCGAGTGGGTGCGCTATCGTATGGAAGGCGAGGCGCTGACGCACTTCGCGGCGCACGGGGCGGCGCTGCCGGCATAATAGCCGTTGGGGGGAGGCGGCCTCCCCAACTGTGGTGATGTGAACGGTTTACTGCGGATCAATCAGGCGGGTTTGCGGGCGGCGAGAATGAAGATCATCGGGCGCTCCTGCTCTTCGTCCAGCGCCGGATTAGCGGCAATTTGCTGCGCGCTGGGGCCCCATTCGTTCAAATGCTGGATGATAAAGCCTTGCTGCGCCAGCGGGTTGATATAGCCGCCGAGCGTGCGGTGCTGCTTGATGACACCTTCCGCCAGCCAGTTGGAAACGCGCTGGCCTTCTCGCTGGTAGCCGTTCACCGGCCAGGATTTCTGTCCGTTGCCGTCGGTCAGCCAGCCCTGCTGCGCCGGGGCGGTGTAGATCGGGTGCTCGGCGGTGAAGATGAACTGCCCGCCGGGTTTCAGCGCGGCGTAAACCGTGGCGAACAGCGCGGCCAGATCCTCGAGGTAGTGCAGCGTCAGCGAGCTGTAGACCAGATCGTAACTTTCCGGCGGCAGCTGCAGCTGCGCCAAATCCTGCCGACGATACGCGATGCCCGCGTCGGCGGTCATCTCCCGTGCTTTGGCCAGCATTTTTTCCGAGACGTCCAGCCCCAGCACGCTGGCTGCGCCCTGTTCGCGCGCGCTGCGGCAGAACCAGCCGTAGCCGCAGCCGAGATCGACCACGCTTTTGCCCTGCAAATCCGGCAGGATGCGGCGGATGGCGGGCCATTCCGGCGCGCCGTCCAGGCCGTGCTGCGAGCGGCTGAGCTGCGCATAGCCGTCGAAAAAGGCCTGATTGTCATAGATGTTTTGCGTCATGATGACTCCTTAGTGAATGACGGCGGCGGAATGCCGCTGCCATACCGTGCATATTGCTGCATAATTCTACGCTGACAACATGGATAACAGGAATGACGATGGACATGATTTCGGTGCGGCAAGCGCCCGAGCTGGCGCCGCGCGCCATTGCGTATTTTCAGCGGCACTGGGCCACGGCAGAGACGCTGATGATGTATGAAGACGCCATCAACCGCAGCCTCGGCGCCATCAACCCGCTGCCGCAGTGGTACCTGCTGATGGAAAATGACCGGATCCTCGGCTGCGCGGGGCTTATCACCAACGACTTTATCAGCCGTGGGGAGTTGTATCCCTGGCTGTGTGCGCTCTATGTAGAGGAAGCGCAGCGCGGCCGGAGCCACGGCGCCAAACTGATTGAGCATGTGGCGGCGGAAACCCGCCGGCTGGGCTTCCCGCAGCTGCACCTGTGCACCGATCTGGAAGGCTACTACGAGCGCAGCGGCTTCGTTTATAACGGGCTCGGGTATCACCCCTGGGGCGAAGCCTCGCGGGTCTATTCGCGGGTGCTGTGATCGCCGCCGCCGGGTGCGCGTAAGACAAACCTGACTTTTCTTTCACCTCACCGCGCATCGCGGTTACACTGGCCGCTTGTTCGCCACCGACCGGGTTAATTCGCCGCCGCGATGAGAGTGCCACGTCAGCTACAGCAACGCTTTACCGCCTGCATCGCCATTATGGCGGTGCTGTTGCTGTTTGTGGCGCCGATGGTGTCGAAATCGCTGACGCACCACCCGATGATTGGCGGCATGACGCAGACGGCAGCCGCTATGCCGCACGACATGCACGCGATGGCGATGCCCGCCGCCGAGCATGCCGGCCACCACGGCATGGATCCTGGGGAGATGATTTTCTGCGGCTATTGCGAGCTGCTGATCCACGTGCCGCTGCTGCTGTGGACATTCGTCCCGCTGCTGTGGCTGATGGCGCGCATCGTGCGCCTGCCTTGCGCGCCGCGCATCGTTTCTCCGCCCATTCGGCGCCTGACTCTGCGGCCGAGCCCGCGCGGGCCACCCGGCCAACCGTTTTTCCCTATTGCTTGATCATGGGTAACGCCGTCCGTATCGCTGCGGACGGTTTGCCTGCGCGCACAGTTTGAAAAACGAGAAAGGCCATGTCTTCAATAACCAAAACTCCACCTGCCGCATCGCCGCGTGGCGCGATGCTGAACCTGATCAGACGGCTGCATTTTTATATCGGCCTGCTGGTCGCTCCTTTTATTCTGGTCGCTGCATTGACCGGCACGCTGTATGTGTTGACGCCGCAGCTTGAAGAGACGCTGTATCACGATGCGCTTTTCACCGAACCGCACGGGCAGGCGAGATCGCTGGCTGACCAGATAGCCGCCGCCCGCCGCGCGGTGGGTGACGAGGCGCGCATTTACGCCGTGCGCCCGGCACCCGGCGCAATGGACACCACGCGCGTACAATTCGCGGGCGCCGATCTGGGCGCTTCCGAGTCGCGCGCGCTGTTTGTCGATCCTTATACCCTGGCGATCAAGGGCGATATGACGGTGTACGGCACCTCCGGCGTGCTGCCGCTGCGCACCTGGCTGGATAAGTTGCACAGCAGCCTGCTGCTCGGCGATCTGGGGCGCAACTACAGCGAGCTGGCGGCCTCCTGGCTGTGGGTGGCCGCGCTGGGAGGCGTGGCGCTGTGGCTGGCGACGCGGCCGAAGCGCAAGCTGAAAAGGGCGAAAGGGGGCTTCGCAGCCAGCCGCCATTGGCATATCACGCTGGGTGTGGCGCTGTTGGCCGGGCTGCTGTTCTTCTCGGCTACCGGGCTGACCTGGTCGCAGTGGGCCGGCGGCAACATCGACGTGCTGCGGGCCAATCTGGGCTGGCTGACGCCGCAGGTCAACACCAGCCTGCAGGCCGATGCGCCGCAGACGCCGGCCGATCCGCACGCCGAGCACCGCGGGATGATGCCGAGCATGAAGATGGGCCCTGCCGCGCAGAGCAATGCGCTGAACGGCGACTGGGATCGGGCGCTGCACGCTGCGCGCGCCGCCGGAATAGATGCCGCTAAGGTTGAGCTGCGCCAGCCGAAAGGCGAGGGCAAAGCCTGGACGGTAACCGAAGTGGATCGCAGCTGGCCAACGCAGGTGGACGCGGTTGCCATCGCACCGCAAAGCTTCGCCGTCATCGATCAGGTGCGGTTCGACACCTTCCCACTCATCGCCAAGCTGACCCGCTGGGGCATCGACGCCCACATGGGCATTCTGTTCGGCTTGCCGAATCAGCTGCTGCTGGCGGCGTTCGGCCTTGGGCTGTGCTTGATGATCGCGCTGGGTTACCGCATGTGGTGGATCCGCCGCCCGGCGGCGGGGGCGCAGCATCCGGTGCATACGCTGGTCGCCGCCTGGCTGGCGCTTTCCCTACCGGCGCGCGCCGGCACGCTGCTGGTGGCAGCGGCGCTGGGTTATTGCCTGCCGGTGATGGGCGTGAGCCTCGCGGCGTTGCTGCTGGTGGACGTGTGGCGCTGGCGCGGCCAACGGCAAGGCCACCGGGACGAAACGCCGGAAGCGGCCGCCCGCCGCGCCGAGGTGCGTAAGTTCCGCGCGGCGGTGGCGACGGTGGCGGTGGCGGTCGGCTGCGTGATGGGCCGAGCGATCCTCGGCGGCACCGTTGAGCAATTCCAGCTGCCGATCGGCGCCTGGAGCGCCCAGATGGTGATCATGCAGAGCCTGATGGTGCTGCTGTATACGCTGGTGTTCACCCTGCTGCTTTCCATTCCGCTGTGGTATTTCTTCCTGGGGGAGAAAGAGGGGCGGTGAGGCATTTTTCGCCGACGCAAAGCATTCAACCCCGCTGCGGCGGGGTTTTTCTTGTTACATCAGGCGGTGCGCGTGCAGCTTAACGCTCTCCATGATGCTGTCCATCGTCACCTGCACGCGGTGCGGCAACACGCCGCGCCGGCGGTAGATCAGGTAGGCCTGCATATCGATGCCGCGCTCGCGCGCCAGGCAGGGCAGCAGTGTGCCGGCATCCAGCTCGGCGGCGACGGAATAGTACGGGGCGTAGACGATGCCCAGGCCCTGTTTGGCCAGCTCGATCGCCGGCAGAATGTTATCGCAAACGCTGGCGCCGTTGATCTCGACCTGCACCAACTCCCCCTGCGCACTGTAGCCGCTCCAGGTATTGCGAATGCCGCCCAGCATGCGCAAGGTAATGCAGCGATGCTGCGGCAGTTCATCCAGCGCTGTCAGCGGCGAGCGGGCGATGTAATCCGGTGCGGCGAACAGCCCGACGCGAAAACGGGTGAAGGGCCTGGCGATCAGGCTTTCGTTTTGCGGCTGGAAAAAGCTGATCAGCAAATCGCAGTCGCTGTCGAACACTGCGCCGTACTTTTTCTCGCGTTCGTCGGGGTTGCGGGTCACCAGATCGACAGTCAGCGCCGGTGCAGCGTGCAGCAGCGGCGGCAGTAAATAACGGGCCAGGAAAGCGTGGATGCCTATCGGCGCGCCGAGCGTGACCATGCCGTTCAGGCTGCGTTTATAGGTGCCGGACATATCGAGCAGATCGCTGTGTTCGTCCAGCAACTGCGAGGCGCGCCGCAAGAATTGCTCGCCGAATTCAGTCAGCGCCAGGGTACGCGGGCCGCGCAGGAACAGTTCCAACCCGAGCCGCCGTTCCAGCGCGGTGAGGGCGCGCGACACGTTAGACTGCGGCATGTCCAACCGCTGCGCCGCTTTGCTGACGCTCGCCGTTTCGGCAATGATGCGGACAATCCTGAGTTCTTCAATGCGGAAGTCTTTCTCTTTCACTGGCCGGCTCTTGTGAGTTTGTATATCAAAAATGATATACACCTTTGGCGGCATTGTCATATGACTTATCACGGGCGGGTGGGTATCATTCGATTTGATTATTTGCTATCCACCAAAATAAAGAGAAATCCGTCAATGAAAGTGACAAGAGCGGTTATTCTGCCTGCGCTGTTATTACTGGCCGCGTGCTCTTCCGCCGTGACCGAAAAAGAAAAATACTCGACCTTTCTGACCAATTATAACGATATCAATAAAGGTCAATCCGCGTCCGGCAAAGACGTTTTATATTGGAAAGATAAGAACGTCGATTTTTCCCATTATCAATATTTGGTTTATCAACCGATGATCTATTTCCCGCGGCCGAAGCCGAGCGAGATGGTGAGCCAGCGTTCACTCGACAATATTCTGAACTATACCAACCAGCAGTTTAAGCAGGCGATGGGCACCCACTTTACGCTGGTGGACATGCCGCGCGAGCATACGCTGATTTTCCGCGGCGCCATCACGGCGATCGACACGCAGAAGAAGGGGCTGCAAATCTATGAAGTCTTGCCGATCACCCTGCTGATCGCCGCGACGCAAAGCGTGACCGGCCATCGCACCATGGAGAGCGCGGTCTATATGGAAGGCGAGTTTATCGATGCCGCGACCAATCAGCCGGTCATTAAGGTGGTGCGCAAGGCTTCGGGGGAAAATCTCAATAACGAGAAAGCGCAGCTTAAAGTCACCGACGTGAAGAATGCCATCGATACCATCGCCAACGATATCAGACAATATAACACGCTATAAACCTCGTTTATTTTCGTTATTCTCAGCCAGGACTTTACATGTTTCTTGACTATTTCGCTTTAGGCGTACTGATCGCGGTATTCCTGATTTTATTCTACGGCGTCATTATTATTCATGACATTCCCTATTTGCTGGCCAAAAAACGCCGGCACCCCCATCAAGATGCGATTCACGTTGCCGGTTGGGTCAGCCTGTTTACGCTGCACGCCATTTGGCCGCTGCTGTGGATCTGGGCAACGCTCTATCGGCCGGAACGCGGCTGGGGCATGAGTGAGAAGGCAGAACCTTCAACGGATCTGCAGGCGCGCATCGCGCTGCTCGAAGCCGAATTGCAACGCCTGCAGGAAAAGCCGACGGCGGTTTCCGGCCCTACGGCAAGTTGAGCGTAGCCTATGGATTTGCTCATTATTCTCAGCTACGTGGCGCTGAGCTACGGCGTATTTAAACTGTTTCGCATTCCGGTCAACAAATGGACCGTGCCGACCGCCGTGCTTGGCGGGATCGTTATCGTCGGCGCGTTGATTCTGACGATGAACTACAACCATCCGTACAGCGATCGGGCGCAGAAGATCGCCGTGTCGGTACCGATGGTGCCGCAGGTCTCGGGCATGATCGTTGAGGTGACGGAGAAAACCAACGTGCTGCTGCGCAAAGGCGAGGTGCTGTTCCGTCTTGACGACAGCCGCTACCGTGCGCGGCTCACCAGGCTGGAGGCAGATCTGGCCGGGGCCGAGGCGGAGATAAGAACGCGCCGGGCGGCGCTCAGCGAGTCCGCCGCCAACGTGCAGCGGGCGAACGCAGAGTATGAGCGCGCCCGCAAGGATTACCAGCGCTACGCGAAAGGGGCGGCGATGCCGGTCAACCCGTTCTCGGAGCAGGACGTCAGCCATGCGCAGCAGCAGTACCAGGCGCAATCCGCGGCGCTGCAGGCGGCGAAAGCTCAGTTCCAACAGGAACAGGCGCGGTTGTCCGGGCGCTATGACGGTGAAGACGCCACGATCGCCAGCCTGAAATCGCAAATTGCCGAGGCGCGTTACAACCTGGAACAAACGGTGGTGCGTGCGCCGAGCGACGGGTATGTCACGCAGGTGCTGGCGCGGCCGGGCACGGCGGCGGTTCGCCTGCCGTTCAAACCGGTGATGATCTTTATCCCGCAGCAAAAGCGCCAGGTGGTGGCGGTGTTCCGCCAGAACGCCATCCTGCGTTTGGCGCAGGGGGATCAGGCCGAGGTGGTGTTCAACGGCTTGCCGGGACAGGTTTACGGCGGCACCGTAAGCCGGGTGTTGCCGGCGATACCGGACGGCAGCTACCAGGCCAGCGGCGCACTGCAGGGCCTGAGCGCCACACCGGGCCGGGAAGGGGTGTACGTGATGATTGACCTGGCGGCCAACCCGGATCTGGCTCACTTGCCCGACGGCGTGAGCGCTCAGGCGGCGGTCTATACCGGGCACTTCGAGCACGTCTCCGTGATGCGCAAAGTGCTGCTGCGCATGACCAGCTGGCTGCATTATCTTTATCTGGATCACTAGCCTGCATTGGCCCGGGGGGGCCCGGGCCGTGGGGTGAGCCTTCGGAATACGACAAAAACAAAAAAGCCCGCAACCGAAGTTGTGGGCTTTTTCGCTATTATCGCCGGGTCTATCTGGTTCACTGGCGACGTATTTGGTGGAGCTGGGGGGATTTGAACCCCCGTCCGAAATTACTACACCGTCGGCACTACATGCTTAGTCCAATCTTTACATTCGCCGGCCAGCTGCGGATGGACACGCTACTGACAGACTAGCCTGATTGAGTTTAACGCTTCAGCCCCAGGCAGGACGTCCACGCGATCTCTTTTGGGTTTGACCTCTCTTGATCCCCGTCCTAAGAGCGGAGGCTAGGGAGAGAGGGCTCTAAGCAGGGTATTAAGCTGCTAAAGCGTAGTTTTCGTCGTTTGCGACTATTTTTTTGCGGCTTTTTACGAGGCCAACCGCCCCTCGGCATGCTCCTAGGGCTTCGCAAATCCCGTCGAATCCAGAATCAGCCCCAAGTAACTTTGTGCAGTATACCAGAAGTTTACCTCGATAAGCCAGCGGCTTAACGATTGGCGTGCTTCATGATACGGGCTTTCGCCGTCTGCCATTCGCGATCTTTGATGTCATCGCGTTTGTCGTGCTCTTTCTTGCCTTTGGCTACGCCGATCTTGATCTTGCTCCAGGCATTTTTCCAATACAGGGACAAGGCCACCACGGTGTAGCCATCGCGGTTGACGCGGCCGAGCAGGGTATCCAGCTCGCGTCGTTTCAGCAGCAGTTTACGGGTACGCGTCGGATCGCACACCACATGCGACGAAGCCACGTTGAGCGGGGTGATGGTGGCGCCAAACAGATAGGCTTCACCGTCACGGAACGTCACGTAGCTGTCGCTGAGGTTGGCTTTGCCTGCACGCAGCGATTTAACTTCCCACCCTTGCAGCGACAGGCCCGCCTCGAACTCTTCTTCAATGAAGTATTCGAAACGCGCGCGCTTGTTTTGAGCAATGGTGGCGGAACCGGGTTTGTGTGCTTTTTTCTTTGTCATAGTGCGTTCATTATACTGGATGCTTCAGCGAAAGAAATCCTTTCCCGTTCAGCACCTGCGCAATTTTTCGCATTTTTGGCGCCCCCATCCCTTAGCAGATTTTTTGTTTGCCGCCAGATAAATGGTATTATCTGTACGTTTTATGTCTCACAGGAAATGATATGCCCCAGATCAGTCGGTCTGCATTAGTGCCGTTCAGCGCCGAGCAGATGTATCAGTTGGTTAACGATGTTCATTCTTATCCCGATTTTCTGCCAGGCTGCACCGGCAGCCGGGTGCTTAATGCTACCAACAATGAAATGACCGCCGCGGTGGACGTCGCTAAGGCCGGTATCAGCAAAACTTTTACCACGCGCAATACGCTGCTGGATAACCAGAGCATCAATATGCAACTGGTCGATGGCCCGTTCCGCAAGCTGATGGGCGGCTGGCAGTTCACGCCGCTGAGCGAAGAGGCCTGCAAGGTGGAGCTGCACCTGGACTTCGAGTTCACCAATAAACTGATTGAGCTGGCGTTCGGCAAGGTGTTCAAAGAGCTGGCGGGCAGCATGGTGCAGGCATTCACCCAGCGGGCGAAAGAGGTCTACAGTGTCTGACATCCAGGTCGAGGTGGTGTACGCCTTGCCGGAGCGTCAGTACCTGCGCAAGGTGAAACTGGCCGAGGGCAGCAGTGTCGAGCAGGCGATCCAGGCTTCGGGCCTGCTGGAGCTGCGCCAGGATATCGATCTCAAGAGCAACAAAATCGGCATCTACAGCCGCCCGGCCAAGCTGGGCGATACGCTGAACGACGGCGACCGGGTGGAGATCTACCGGCCGCTGATAGCCGATCCGAAAGAGCTGCGCCGGCAACGAGCAGAGAAGGCAAAAAAATAAGGCGCTATGAGCGCCTTATTTTTTTATCTGAAACTGATTTTCTCTTCCGCGTTGCAGCCTGCGACTGTCATGAGGAACACCATGCCCCCTCATGGGCCGGAAGAGCGGGCTGCGCCGATTACTTGGTCAGCGCCGGTTTGTTCTGGATATCGGTCAACACGCCTGCGCTGTCGAAGGTCAGCGTCAGCGTCTGCTGGGTGATGTCTTCATGGCCAGGCTGCTGGCGGAACACATAGAACCACGTCTGAGTCCCGAACGGGTCTTGCAGCATTGGGGTGCCCAATGTGTAAGCGACCTGTTGCTGGGTCATCCCTTTCTGAATTTTCGCCACGTCGGTCGACGTCAGGTAGTTCCCCTGGTTGATGTCAGGACGATAAACCACCTTTTCAAAAGTAGAACAGCCTGCAGTCAGCATCACAAGAACTACAGCGGCGGCAGTCAGCGTTTTACAGCGCATAGTAATCACATTCCTTTAGGGCATAGGATGCCGATGATAATAGACCTTGCGGCAGTTGGAAACCTTTATACCCTTCATCTTTCACGTTGCGACGCGTTGGCTTTCTTTCAGCACCTCAAGCGCTTGGCCTGTTTCAGGCCGTTGAGGAGGCTTAGGATCGCCGCCGCGCCGCACTTTAGATATCTTTCGGGTCAACAGCGTCACTGTCAGACCGCAGGAAAGTGAAAAAGTTGAGCTTTTTTATGCCGCCAGCAGTTCTTTGGCGTTCGCCAACGTATTGCGGGTGACTTCACTGCCGCCGAGCAGGCGCGCCAGCTCCTGCAGCCGGGCGCGTTTATCCAGCGGCGCCATCTGGGTTTCGGTGACCGTGCCGTCGGTCTGCTTGCTGACGAACAGGTGCTGATGCCCGCATCCGGCCACCTGTGGCAGGTGGGTCACGCACATCACCTGGGTGGATTCGCCGAGCTGGCGCAGCAGGCGGCCGACGATGGCGGCGGTCGGGCCGCTGATACCCACGTCCACCTCATCGAAGATCAGCGCCGGGGTTTCCATCTTGCGGGCGGTGATCACCTGAATCGCCAGCGCGATGCGTGACAGCTCACCGCCGGAGGCGACCTTCGCCAGCGGCTGCAGCGGCTGCCCCGGGTTGGTGGAGACGCAGAACTCGGTGCGGCTGGCCCCTTCGGCGCTCAGATGCTGCGGCTCGAAACGCACGTCGATGTTGAACTTGCCGTGCGGCATGGAGAGCGCCTGCATACTGTCGGTGATGAGCGTGGTCAGCTCGGCGGCGTAATGCAGGCGTTTCTGATGCAACTGTTCCGCCAGCGCCAGCGCCTGCTGGTGATGCAGGGTGACCGCCTCGTTCAGGTGTTCATGGTCGCTTTCCTGCTGCGACAGCAGCTGCTGTTCATCCAGCAACTGCTGATGCAGCTGCGGTAGCTCTTCCGGCGCAACCTGGTGTTTGCGCGCCAGGCTGATTTGGCGCGACAGGCGCTGTTCCAGCTCGTGCAGGCGGTTGGGATCGAGATCCATGCGATCGGCGTAGTGGCGCAGCTCGTCGCTGGCTTCGCTGATCTGGATAGAAGCCTCTTCCAGCATGTCCAGCAGGCCGCTGAGCTTGTCGTCCAGCCCGGCCAGCTCGAGCAGCAGGTGCTTGGCGCTGTATAGCTGGCTGAGCATGTTGTTCTCGTCGCTGTCGGCCAGCAGCTGCAGCGTCTGCTGGCTGAGGGTCAGCAGCTGGCCGCTGTTGGCCAGGCGCTTGTACTCGGCGTCGGTCTGTTCGAACTCGCCGGCCTGCGGCGCGAATTCGTTCAGCTCTTTCAATTGGTATTGCAGCAGCTGCTTGCGCGCTTCGCGCTCGATGGACTGCTGCTGATGGTGCGCCAGCTCGCGGCAGCTCTGGTGCCAGCGTTGGTAGGCCTGGCTCATCGCCGCCAGCAGGGCGGGTTCGTCGGCGTAGGCGTCGAGCAGCGATTTTTGGTGCTCCGGCTTGAGCAGCAGCTGATGGGCGTGTTGGCCATGGATTTGAATCAGGCGTTGCCCCAGCTCGCGCAGCTGCGACAGCGGCACGGCGGTGCCGTTGATAAAGCCGCGCGAACGGCCGTCGGCGTTGATCACCCGGCGCAGCAGGCATTCGTTGCTGTCGTCCAGCTGGTTCTGCTCCAGCCACTCGCGCGCGGACGGGGTGTCCGCCAGCGAGAAGCGGGCGCAGATGTCGGCGCGGGCGGCTCCCAGGCGCACCACGTTGCCGTCGGCGCGGTTGCCGAGGCACAGCCCCAGCGCATCGATGGCGATGGATTTGCCGGCGCCGGTTTCACCGGTGATCGCCGTCATACCCGGTTGAAAATCGATTTCCAACTCACGAACGATAGCAAAGTTGCTGATGGTTAATTGCGCCAGCATGGGAACCTTCCTGTGTATAAACACATAACTGTAGTTTCATACAGTATAAACTGGTTTTATATACAGTAAAGTGGCCGGCACAGATTTTAGAACAATTTTTTCGACCAGCCCAGTTTGGTGCTTAACGTGTTGAAATAGCTGTAGTCCTTTGGGTGAATCAGGTTCAGGTGGAAATCGCTGCGGCGGATCAGCACTTCTTCGCCTTCCTGGATCGGCAGCGCGATCTGGCTGTCGCAGCTGATCTCCAGATCGCTGCCGATCTGCGAAAACTTCAGGCGGATGGTGCTGTCGCCGTTGATCACCAGCGGCCGGGCGGAGAGGGTATGCGGGAACATCGGCACCAGCGCGATCGCCTCCAGCGACGGGGTGAGGATCGGTCCGCCGGCGGAGAGCGAGTAGGCGGTGGAGCCGGTCGGCGTGGCGATAATCAGGCCGTCGGAGCGCTGTGAGAAGGCGAAGCGATCGTCGATGTACACCTCGAATTCGATCATGTGCGCCACTTTGCCGGGGTGCAGCACCACTTCGTTGATGGCGGTGCTGATGCGGCACTGCTGGTGCTCTTTATGCACGATGGTTTCCAGCAGGAAACGCTGTTCGTCGATGTACTCGCCTTCCAGCACGTCCGCCAGTTGCTGCAGGGCGTTGTCGGGATCGAGATCGGTGAGGAAGCCGAGGTTGCCGCGGTTGACCCCGATCACCTTGATGTCGTAGCGCGCCAGCACGCGCGCGGCGCCGAGCATGTTGCCGTCGCCGCCGACCACCACCGCCAGGTCGGCGCGCTGGCCGATATCCGCCAGGCTGCCGGTCACGGCGTCTTTCAGCCCTAAATCATGAGCGATCTGGCGTTCGACCATCACCGAATAGCCGCGGGCGACCAGCCAGTGGAACAGCATCTCGTGGGTTGCCAGCGCTGAAGGGTGACGCGGGTGGCCAACAATGCCAATACAGGCGAATTTTTTATTCATTTGTTGTGATTTTCCTCACCGGGAGCCGTTTATGCCCCACATTGTGACCGGTTGACTTGAAACCCCGGTTTTGATCCCCATAATAAGCCAAGTTGCGAGATTAATGCTAAAACGCGGAGATATTCATGAGTAGTAAAGAACAGAAGACGCCAAACGAGCAAGTCTCGGAAGAAATGGAACAACACGCTCACCACGAGGATACGCTGCCGGAAGCGGCGGAAGGCGTCGATCTGCGCGATGCGCGTATCGCCGAACTGGAAGCCCAACTGGCGGAAGCTCAGCAGCACGAGCGCGACAGCCTGCTGCGCGCCAAAGCCGAAGCGGAGAACATCCGCCGCCGCGCCGAACTGGACGTCGAGAAAGCGCACAAGTTCGCCCTGGAGAAATTCTCCGGCGATCTGCTGCCGGTGATCGACAACCTGGAGCGTGCGCTGGATCTGGCGGATAAAAACAACCCGGAACTGGCCGCGATGATCGAAGGCATCGAGCTGACGCTGAAATCGCTGCTGGACGTGGTGCGCAAATACGGCATCGAGATCGTCGGCGACGTCAACGTGCCGTTCAACCCGGAAGTGCATCAGGCGATGAGCATGATGGAATCCGCCGATCACCAGCCGAACCACGTGATGATGGTGATGCAGAAAGGCTATACGCTGAACGGCCGCCTGCTGCGCCCTGCGATGGTTGCGGTCTCCAAAGCCAAGGCGTAATCGCCCCGGCAACGGCATAAAGAAAGGCACCCGAGGGTGCCTTTTCTGTCTCTGGACTACGCCTGCGGCAGGCGCGGCATCCAGTCGATCGGCGTGAGCCCTTGCTGCTCCAGCAGCTGATTGGCCTGCGAGAAGTGGCGGCAGCCGAGGAAGCCGCGGTGCGCGGAGAGCGGCGACGGGTGCGGCGCCTTCAGCACATGGTGGCGGTTGCGGTCGATAAAGTTGCCTTTCTTCTGCGCGTGCGAGCCCCACAGCAGGAACACCACGCCTTCGCGGTTCTCGTTCAGGGCGGCGATCACTTTATCGGTAAAGGTTTCCCAGCCCAGGTTGGCGTGCGAGTGCGCGCGGCCGCCTTCCACCGTCAGCACGGTGTTGAGCAGCAGCACCCCCTGTTCAGCCCAGCTTTGCAGGTAGCCGTGATCCGGGCGTTCGAAGCCGGGAATGTCGGCCGCCAGCTCTTTATACATGTTCACCAGCGACGGCGGCGCCGGCACGCCGGGGCGCACCGAGAAAGAGAGGCCGTGCGCCTGATTGGGGCCGTGATACGGATCCTGGCCGAGGATGACGACTTTGACGTCCGCCAGCTCGGTATAGCGGAAAGCGTTGAACACGTCCTTCTGCGGTGGATAAATGGTCTTACCGGCCTGGCGTTCAGCGGCAACAAAGGCGAGCGTTTCAACAAAATAGGGCTGCTCTTTCTCTTTGCCGATCACGTCATGCCAGGTGAGGGAGGTGGCCATAAACGCTCTCCTTTGTTTTCTTTAGCAATTCATGGGCTATAGCTTACCGTGTCGGCTCGCGCAGCGAAACCCGCTTTTCATTTCTCGCCGCTGCGTCTTATGCAATTAATTTTGAAAATTTACAAAAATAATTGGTTTTTGCCGCAGTGGGAAAATTGATATAAAACATAAATTTGCCCCTTCACGCCTTGTGCCTACCCGGTAAAAATTGACTTTAATCAAGGAACTGGCCCGGTCAGGCTGGTATACAGAACAACAAGACAACAATGGTTTTACCAAATGGCCGAAACCAGAATTGGGTTTTCTCACGACGTGAATTTTTACGCCCTTGTACGGAGGCAACATAATGATTACCGGTATTCAAATTACCAAAGCGAACGACCAGGCGCTGGTGAATTCTTTCTGGCTGCTGGACGATGAAAAAGCGGAAGCTCGCTGCGTGTGCGCCAAGGCCAACTACGCGGAAGATCAGGTTGTCGCGGTGAGCGACCTCGGCCAGATCGAATACCGTGAAGTGCCGCTGGAAATGCAGCCGACCGTGCGCGTGGAAGGCGGTCAGCACCTGAACGTCAACGTGCTGCGTCGCGAAACCCTGGAAGACGCGGTCAAGCACCCGGAAAAATACCCGCAGCTGACCATCCGCGTGTCCGGCTATGCGGTGCGCTTCAACTCCCTGACGCCGGAACAGCAGCGCGACGTTATCGCCCGCACCTTTACCGAAAGCCTGTAATTTGCGGCGCAGTCAATCAGGGAGCTTCGGCTCCCTTTTCTGCGTTTGACGGCCGAAAATCGAACGCGGATCACATTCTGCACAAAGATAAGCATTTCTAATACAGAACTCATCCGACCTGCCGATAGCTAAATCAGTACCTATTCAGGTGCTCAATAAAAAGTCTATCGACAAGGAGTCGGCATGAGTATGCCTTTAAGTTTTACCTCTGCAGTATCCCCGGTGGCCGCGATCCCTACGCCTCGCGCCGCTGCCGAGACGGCGACGGCGGCGCAGCCCGCGGCAGCACCGGCAAATCCGGCGCCGGTGGCCTCTCCCTCTCAGAACACGCTCAATGCGCAGAATCTGTTGAATACGCTGGTCGACGATATCTCAGCGGCGGCGCCGACGGCGGCGGCAGCGCCGGGCGTGACGCGGGGGCAGCAATCGCAGGAGGGGGATTATGCGTTGGCGCTGTTGGCCAAGGACGTTTATTCACTCAATGGCCAGGGTGCCGCCGGGTTCAACCGCCTGAGCGACAGCGCGCTGCTCGGTTTCGGCATCGATCCCGCCAGCCTGCACGACGCGGGCAGCGGTTTCCAGGCTGGGATTTACAGCAACGACAAGCAGTATGTGTTGGCGTTCGCCGGTACCAACGACTGGCGCGACTGGCTGAGCAACGTGCGGCAGGCGACGGGCTATGACGATGTGCAGTACAATCAGGCGGTTGCCGCTGCCAAAAGCGCCAAGGCGGCCTTCGGCGATGCGCTGGTGATCGCCGGCCATTCGCTCGGCGGCGGCCTGGCGGCCACGGCGGCGCTGGCGACCGGCACGGTCGCGGTCACCTTCAACGCGGCCGGGGTCTCGGATTACACCCTGAATCGCCTGGGCATCGATCCGACGGCGGCGAAGAAAGATGCCGAAGCCGGCAGCATTCGCCGCTACAGCGAGCAATATGACATGCTGACCAGCACCCAGGAATCGACCTCGCTGATCCCGGACGCCATTGGCCACAACATCACCCTGGCCAACAACGATACCCTGACCGGCATCGATGACTGGCGGCCGAGCAAGCATCTGGATCGCAGCCTGACGGCGCACGGCATCGACAAGGTGATAAGCTCGATGGCGGAACAAAAGCCGTGGGAGGCGAAGGCTAATGCCTGAAGGGCGTCGCTTGCGGTGGGCGCTGGCGATAGCCTTACTGGCGCTGGTCGCGGTGACCGGTTTACTGATGATGGCTAAGGAGCAACAGATGGGGCAGGAGATTTCGCCGTTTGACGGCCACAGCAATCTGGCGCTGGCTCAGGCGGTGGCGCGCGGCGATACGCAGGACATCCGTGCGCAGGCCACGCAGGATCGTTTGCGCGAGCGGGGCGATCGGCAGGTCACGCTGTTGCAGTGGGCGGTGCTTTCGCAGCAGCCGGGTAGCGTGCAGGCGTTGCTGGATCTCGGGGCCGACCCGGCGGCGGCGGGGCTGGACGGCAACAGCGCGCTGCACACCGCGGCGATGTTGCAAGACGCGCAGTACATGCGGTTGCTGCTGACCGAAGGGGCACCGGTGAACGTGCGCAATGCCGTTACCGGCGCCACGCCGCTCGCGGCGGCGGTGCTGGCCGGGCGCGAAGAGCAGCTGCGGCTGTTGCTGGCGGCCGGGGCGGACACCACCTTGAGCGATCGGCTGGGGGATACCCCGCTGCATCTGGCGGCGAAGATTAACGCGCCGCACCTGGCGCTGCTGTTGTTGCAGGCCGGGGCCGATGCCCGGGCGCGCAACCAGCAGGGCTTTGCGTTCCAGTTTTATTTCTCGCAAACGCCGGCGCATTTGCAGAATGACGAGCTGAAGGCGCAGTTCCGCGAACTGGACAAATGGCTGCAGGGGCACCGCCTGGCCACGCACTACGCGCAGCCGTAAACGCCCATAAAAAAACCGCCTGTACAGGCGGTTTTTTCTTAGGCAGCGGTGGTTATTCCGCGTCGCCGGCCGGTTTGGCCTTCGCCTGACGGCGTTTGCCGACGTTTTTGGCGTCGCGATGGCGCACTTTTACCTTGGCCTTTTCTTTGTTCTTCGCTTTATCTTCCGCGCGTTTGGCCAGCACTTTCTTCGATGGCTTGCCGTTGCTCTTCTCGTTCGGCACCTTGGTTTTTGGCCGCAGTTCGTCGATCACGCGCGCTTTCAGCGGCTCGTTCAGGTAACGGCCCACTTTGCCCAGCAGCAGATGGTCGTGCGCTTCCACCAGCGAAATGGCGGTGCCTTTGCGCCCGGCGCGGCCGGTACGGCCGATGCGGTGCAGGTAGGTGTCCGCCGTGCGCGGCATGTCGAAGTTGAACACGTGGGTGATATCGAGGATATCCAGGCCGCGTGCGGCAACGTCGGTGGCCACCAGCACGTTAACCCGGCCATCCATCATGCGTTTGACCGCTTCGTTGCGTTTGGCCTGCACCATTTCACCTTCGAGATAGCAGGTGTTAATGCCCGCTTCGCGCAGCCAGGTGGCCAACTCGTGCACGCGCTCGCGTTTGCGCACGAAGATCACCGATTTCTGCACGTCCGGCTGCTTCAGCAGGTGGATCAGCAGCGCGGTTTTGTGCTGCACGTCATCGGCGCGGTAGTACCACTGCAGGATCTTTTTGCGTTCGCGGCGCGACGGATCGGCCTCCACTTCCACCGGCTCTTTCAGGATGCGCTCGGCGAATTCGCGGATCGCTTCGCCTTCCAGCGTGGCGGAGAACAGCAGCGTCTGGTTGCGCCAGCGGGTTTCGGCGGAGATGGTTTCGATGTCCTGCGCGAAGCCCATATCGAGCATGCGGTCGGCTTCGTCGAGGATCAGGGTTTCCACCGCACGGCAGTCGAAGTTCTCTTCTTTAATGTATTGCAGCAAACGGCCGGTGGTGGCGACCACCACGTCCTGATTTTCGCTGAACACTTCCGCGTGGTTCATGTAAGCGACGCCGCCGGTGATGGTGGCGATATCCAGCGAGGTATGAGCAGCCAATTCACGCGCCTGATCGGCGACCTGCATCGCCAGTTCACGCGTTGGCGTCAGGATCAGCACGCGCGGCGGGCCGGATTTTTTGCGTGGAAAGTCCAGCAGGTGCTGCAGCACGGGCAGCAGGAAGGCGGCGGTTTTGCCGGTGCCGGTCGGAGCCGAACCTAAGACGTCGCGCCCGTCCATCGCCGGCGGGATCGCAGCGGCCTGAATGGCGGTGGGGCGATCGTAGCCTTTATCGCGCAGCGCGTCGATCAGGCGATCATCGAGTTCGAGTTCGGAAAAAGTGGTTGCTGTCATGGTCTACCTCTACTTGGGGCGCCGATTATAGACGGGTTGGCCGCGATCTTCACCTATTTAAGCGGAAAGCCGCTCTTTTCCCGCCGATCAGATTGCCTTATGCTACGCCAGTTTTATAGCCAGGTGGTGAGTGTGAGCAAGCGATCGAAAGCCGATTTTACCCCGCGCCGCGGGGGTTTTACCTTTAAACAATTCTTTGTCGCCCACGATCGTTGCGCCATGAAAGTGGGCACCGACGGGGTGCTGCTCGGCGCCTGGGCGCCGCTGGGGCAGGCGCGCCGGGTGCTGGACATCGGCAGCGGCAGCGGGCTGATCGCGCTGATGCTGGCGCAGCGCAGCGGCGACGAAGTGACCATTGACGCGGTGGAGCTGGATGAAGCCGCCGCCGGCCAGGCGCGCGAAAACGCGGCGGAATCGCCGTGGCCGCAGCGCATCCGCGTGCATGCGCAGGATATTCACCATTATGCGCAGCGGCATGCCGCTGAGTATGATCTGATCGTCAGCAATCCGCCTTATTTCGAGCCGGCGGTGGCCTGCCGCGACCAGGCGCGCCACAACGCGCGCTACACCGAAACCCTGACGCACGAGGCGCTGTTGGCCTGCGCGGCGCAGCTGCTGGCGGAACAGGGGACGTTCTGCGTGGTGCTGCCGCACGATATCGGCACCGAATTCGAACGCCTGGCGCAGCAAAGCGGCTGGCACACGGCGGCGAAAATGAACGTCAGCGATCGGGCCGATACGCCGCTGCACCGGGTGCTGCTGGCGCTGACGCGGCGGGAAACGCCGCTGCAGGCGCAGGTGCTGGCGATCAAGCAGGCCGACGGCAGCTACACCGACGATTTCCGCCATTTGATCGCTGACTTCTACCTGTTCTACGGAAAAGAAAAGGGCGCCGATTAGGCGCCCTGTCGCAGCGTTTAAGGCTGCAATATGGTCGGCAGCGCTTCCGGCAGTAAATCCGGGTAGTCCAGCGTGTAGTGCAGGCCGCGGCTCTCTTTGCGCGCCATGGCGCTGCGCACGATCAGCTCGGCCACCTGCACCAGATTGCGCAGCTCCAGCAGGTTGTTGGAGATGCGGAAGTGAGCGTAGTACTCGTCGATTTCCGCCTGCAGCGTGTTGATGCGGCGCAGTGCGCGCTCCAACCGCTTGGTGGTGCGCACGATGCCGACGTAATCCCACATGAACAGCCGCAGCTCGTGCCAGTTGTGCTGAATCACCACCCGTTCGTCCGCATCGTCCACCCGGCTTTCATCCCAATGCGGCACCTGTTTGGCCTGCTGAATGAACGGCAGGCGCTGCAGAATGTCTTCCGCCGCCGACCAACCGTACACCAGGCACTCCAGCAGCGAATTCGACGCCATGCGGTTGGCGCCGTGCAGGCCGGTATAGCTGACCTCGCCGATGGCGTACAGCCCGTCGAGATCGGTGCGGCCGTGCTGATCGACCATCACGCCGCCGCAGGTGTAGTGCGCCGCCGGGACGATCGGGATCGGCTGCCGGGTCAGATCGAAGCCCAGCGTCAGCAGCTTCTCGTGGATCATCGGGAAGTGCTGGGTGATGAACTCCGCCGGCTTGTGGCTGATGTCCAGGTACATGCAGTCGGCGCCCAGGCGCTTCATTTCATGGTCGATGGCGCGGGCGACGATATCGCGTGGGGCCAGTTCGCCGCGCGGGTCGAAATCCGGCATAAAGCGGCTGCCGTCCGGGCGCTTCAGGTAAGCCCCTTCGCCGCGCAGCGCTTCGGTTAGCAGGAAGTTGCGCGCCTGCGGATGGAACAGGCAGGTCGGGTGGAACTGGTTGAACTCCAGGTTGGCGACCCGGCAGCCGGCGCGCCAGGCCATGGCGATGCCGTCGCCGGAGGAGATGTCCGGGTTGGTGGTGTATTGGTATACCTTGGCCGCGCCGCCAGTCGCCAGCACCACCGTTTTGGCGCGGTAGGTTTCCACCCGCTCTAGCTCGCGGTTCCAGACGTACGCGCCCACCACTCGGCGGGTGCCCGGCAGGCCGATTTTGTTCGAGGTGATAAGGTCAACCGCGTTGCGGCGCTCCATCACGCAAATATTGGGGTGAGCGCTTGCTTTCCCCACCAGCGTGGTCTCTACTTCCTTACCGGTCGCGTCCGCGGCGTGCAGGATGCGGCGATGGCTGTGGCCGCCTTCGCGCGTGAGGTGATAATGCTCTTCGCCCTGCGCGTTGACCTCGGTATCGAACAGCACGCCCTGATCGATCAGCCACTGCACGCAGTGGCGCGCGTTGCCGGCGATGAATTCGACGGCCTCTTTGTCGCACAGGCCGGCGCCGGCAATCAAAGTGTCATCAACGTGTGAGGCAATGCTGTCCGTCTCATCGAACACCGCGGCGATCCCGCCCTGGGCGTAAAAGGTGGCCCCCTCGCTGAGCGGCCCCTTGCTGAGAACGGTAACCTTGCAATGCTGCGCCAGGCGCAGCGCCAGTGACAGGCCCGCAGCGCCGCTGCCGACGATCAGTACATCGCTTACATGTTCAGATGATGGTTGCATAACGTATGATGTGTGCAGAAGAAGAGTGAATTTCATGTTAGCCTAACTGTCCGGGCAAAAGCCACGGATAGGGTGACATCAACAGAAAAAACAATGGCGATATGGAACTTCGTGTTCTATATGAACTCCAAGCGAGTGCTTGCTCAGGAAAATAATGTATGGCTGGCAGTACAATTTTACGCGTGGAGACGGATTTGGGGAGAGTTTACCTCGGATGAGCGAGCAGTTAACGGATCAAGTTCTGGTCGAGCGGGTCCAAAAGGGCGATCAGAAATCGTTTAACCTACTGGTAGTGCGCTATCAGCATAAGGTGGCGAGTCTCGTTTCCCGCTATGTGCCGCAGGGCGATGTGCCCGATGTGGTGCAGGAGTCGTTTATTAAGGCCTATCGCGCACTGGAATCGTTCCGTGGCGACAGCGCTTTTTATACCTGGTTGTATCGAATCGCCGTGAACACGGCAAAGAATTATCTGGTTGCTCAGGGGCGCCGTCCGCCATCCAGTGATGTGGACGCCAACGATGCGGAAAATTACGAAAGTGCGGGCGCACTGAAAGAAATTTCGAACCCTGAGAACTTAATGTTGTCAGAAGAGCTGAGACAGATAGTTTTCCGTACCATTGAGTCGCTCCCCGAGGATCTTCGCATGGCGATTACCCTGCGGGAGTTGGATGGTCTAAGCTACGAAGAGATAGCCGCCATCATGGATTGCCCGGTCGGAACCGTACGTTCGCGTATTTTCCGCGCCCGGGAAGCTATCGATAATAAAGTTCAACCGCTGATCCAGCGTTAGCAATGGCGGGCACAGGAAGGGTACTTAGGCATGCAGAAAGAAAAGCTTTCCGCTCTGATGGATGGTGAATCGTTCGACAGCGAGCTGTTGAGTTCTCTGTCGCAAGATCGAACGCTTCAACAAAGCTGGCAGAGCTATCACCTGATACGTGACACACTGCGAGGTGATGTCGGGCAAGTGATGCATCTCGACATCGCCGATCGCGTAGCCGCTGCACTTGAGAAAGAACCCGCCCGGCTGGTGCCTTCCGCCGTTCAGGAATCTCAGCCGCAGCCTCACACCTGGCAGAAAATGCCGTTCTGGGACAAAGTGCGTCCTTGGGCGAGCCAGATTACGCAAATCGGTATGGCGGCCTGCGTGTCGCTGGCGGTGATCGTCGGCGTGCAGCAGTACAATCAGCCTTCTGCGCCCTCGAACGCGTCCGAATCGCCGGCCTTCACCACGCTGCCGATCATGGGCCAGGCCTCGCCGGTCAGCCTGGGCGTCCCGGCCGACAGTTTCTCCACCGGCAGCGGCCAACAGCAGCAGGTGCAGGAACAGCGCAAGCGTATCAACGCCATGCTGCAGGACTATGAACTGCAACGTCGCCTGCATTCGGATCAGCTGCAGCTTGAGCAAGGCAACCCGCAACAGGCCGCCATTCAGGTTCCCGGAACTCAGTCTTTAGGAATGCAACAGCAGTAATGAAGCAAATCTGGTTCTCCGTTTGTTTATTGACGGGCAGCCTGCTCTATTCCAGCATCGCCCCGGCGCAGCCAACTGCGTCCGGGGCGTTATTGCAACAGATGAGCAGCGCCAGCCGTTCTCTCAATTACGAGCTCGCCTACATCAGCATCAGCAAGCAGGGAATCGAGTCGTTGCGCTATCGCCATGCGGTGATCGGCAACGTGCCGCTCGGCCAGCTGCTGCATATGGACGGCCCGCGCCGCGAAGTGTTGCAGCGCGGCGGCGGGATCAGCTACTTCGAGCCTGGCCTGGAGCCGTTCACGCTCACCGGCGATCACATCGTCGATGCGCTGCCGGCGATCGTCTATGCCGATTTCACCCGCCTGGCCAAGTACTACGACTTTATCTCCGTGGGCAGCACCCGCATCGCCGATCGGCCGTGTGAAGTGCTGCGCGTGGTGGCGCGCGACGGTTCCCGCTACAGTTATATCGTCTGGATGGACGAGGACACTAAGCTGCCGCTGCGGGTGGATCTGCTCGATCGCGACGGCGAAACGCTGGAGCAATATCGGGTGATCTCCTTCGCGGTCGGCGCCGACGTGCAGGGCGCGATGCAGGGGCTGCTCAAAGCCAACCTGCCGCCGCTGCTGTCGCTGCCGGCGGTAGAAAACGTCAAGCTCAGCTGGAGCACCGGCTGGCTGCCGGCCGGGGTGGACGAGGTGGCGCGCAATCGCCGCAAATTGCCGAACGTCGCCGTGCCGGTTGAATCCCGGCTCTACAGCGACGGCCTGTTCAGCTTCTCGGTCAACGTCAGCCCGGCGGGCAGCGGAGCCGGGCAGCAATACTACCGTCAGGGGCGCCGCACCATTCAGACCGAAGTGCGTGCGGGCAACGAAATCACTATCGTGGGCGAATTGCCGCCGGCTACGGCCAAGCGTATCGCCGACAGCATTTCTTTCAAGGTATCGCCGCAATGATGAAAGAGTGGGCCACGGTGGTTTCGTGGCAACAGGGCGTAGCGCTGCTGCGCTGTGAACCCAAGGCCGGCTGCGGCAGCTGCACCGCGCGTTCCGGCTGCGGCGCGCGCGCGCTGAACGAGCTGGTGCCGGAAACCGAGCATCAGCTCCAGGTGCATATCGATCAGCCGCTCGAACCGGGGCAGCGCGTCGAGGTCGGCATTGCGGAAGGCAGCCTGCTGCGCTCCGCCATGCTGGTTTACCTGACGCCGCTGCTGGGCATGATGCTGGGCGGCGCGTTGCTGCAATATTGTTTCGGCAGCGACGCCTCGGCGGCCGTCGGCGCCGTGCTGGGCGGCGCGGCGGCCTTTATGCTGGCGCGTCGGTTGGCCCGGCGTCTGGGCGAGCAGGCCGATTATCAGCCGGTGGTGCTGCAGATTGGGTTGCCGCCTACCGCGATGCGCATGCAGGCGGAAAATTCCCCGCTGATTTAAACCGACGGCCGCGTCATCGCCGGGTTGTGATAGGCGGGGATGCGGTTGTGGATCATATGCTCCAGCAGCGCGATGAACAGATCGGCGCTGAGCAGCGAATCGTAGTTAATCGCGAACAGCACATTTCCCTGGCCGTCGAGCAAGCGGATGCCGCGCTGCGGATGGTTTTCCACCGCGCGGATCTGCTCGAGCGGCACGTTGCCCCGCTCCGTGGTCAGCAAGGTGGCGCTCAGCCGCAGCGTTTCGGTCGGCGTGCCTTGCCGCTTGCCGAGCAGCAGTTGCCACAGCCAGCGCGCGTCGCCCTCAACGGTGTGAAACGACACCGTCTCCCCTTGATAGAGCGCATTCAGCGCCAGCGGCCCGCGCTGCTGCAGCTGTTGGTCGACGATCACGTCTGCCAGCCGCCACGAATGGGCGACATTGCTGAAAACCGTACACCAGGGCTGATCCACGCCGGCGCGGAACGCCGTGACGTCAAACAGCCCGCCAAAAGCCTGGCCGCCGCGAAAGCGATAGATATCGCCGATCTTCTCAAACGGGATGAAGCGCTCTTTGTGATGGTGGCCGTCAAAGACCCGCACGCCGTGCTCGTACAGGCGATAGGTCAGCGTCGGACGCAGATAATGCCGCAGCGCCAGCAGCGTACAACCGAGTAAAATCGTGCCCGCGCCGGCCTGCAACAGCGTAATGACCTCGCTCTCATCAAGACTGCTCAGCAGCGGCAGCACCAACAGCGCCGCCCCCACGCTAAACAGCAGCGCCGCCGCCGCCAGAATGCCCCAGTTGACCTTTGAAAAATCGTGCCGGCTCAGCATTTGCCCTTTATCGATCATAATGCACCTTCCAATCAACGTACGGATATATGCTGGTGAACCCCGGTGGGCTGCCGATGTAGTGCCCTGAATAATGTTTTGTCGCGGAGTTCATGCCCTTTCTATCCGAGGGGCGGTGGTGGCGTATATGGGGTTTTTCCTAAAGGAAGATGGGTGAGATGGAAATCTAAGAGGTTGATCCAAATATTCTTTTTTTATAATTTCGGAGAGGGTTTATTGCGCTGCGGCCGGTTATGTATTAGCGCCGGAGTTTGGCGGCCACGAAGCACCGGCAAGCCTTGGGTTCAGGCCGTATCGTCCGCGTTAACATCTGTTTTCACCCGCCGGGGCGCCCTGTAACATTTAGCGGCGCATAATAGAATGCCTTCACTGCACCGATCGCTAGGTTTTCAGTGGTGTGGCATGTAGAATGCAGCGATTCAGGTGCAAGACGGCCTAACCCATTCACTGTCGCTTTAGGTCCATGCGGGTTTCTATAGGCGAGTAATTCAGAAATACCAAGGCAGAAAAACTTTTATAATGAAGCATATACGAAATTTCTCCATTATTGCCCATATTGACCACGGTAAGTCGACGCTGTCTGACCGCATTATCCAAATCTGCGGCGGCTTGTCTGACCGTGAAATGGCCGCGCAGGTGCTCGATTCCATGGATCTGGAGCGCGAACGCGGCATCACCATCAAAGCGCAGAGCGTGACGCTGGATTATAAGGCGCTGGATGGGCAGACCTATCAACTCAACTTTATCGACACCCCCGGCCACGTTGACTTCTCCTATGAAGTTTCCCGCTCGCTGGCGGCCTGCGAAGGCGCGCTGCTGGTGGTGGATGCCGGCCAGGGCGTCGAAGCCCAGACGTTGGCCAACTGCTACACCGCGATCGAAATGGATCTGGAAGTGGTGCCGGTGCTGAACAAAATCGACCTGCCGGCCGCCGATCCGGATCGCGCCGCGCAGGAAATTGAAGACATCGTCGGCATCGACGCCACCGATGCGGTGCGCTGCTCGGCCAAAACCGGCGTCGGCGTGCCCGAGGTGCTGGAGCGCCTGGTGCGCGACATCCCGCCGCCGCAGGGCGATCCTGATGCGCCGCTGCAGGCGCTGATCATCGACTCCTGGTTCGATAACTACCTAGGCGTCGTGTCTCTGGTGCGCGTCAAGAACGGCACGCTGCGCAAGGGCGACAAGATCAAGGTCATGAGCACCGGCCAGGTGTACAACGCCGACCGCCTGGGCATCTTCACGCCGAAGCAGGTCGATCGCGACGTGCTGAACTGCGGCGAAGTGGGCTGGCTGGTCTGTGCGATCAAAGACATCCTCGGCGCGCCGGTGGGCGATACCCTGACGCAGGCGCGTCAGCCGGCGGATAAAGCGCTGCCGGGCTTCAAGAAAGTGAAGCCGCAGGTGTACGCCGGTCTGTTCCCGATCAGCTCCGACGACTATGAATCCTTCCGCGATGCGCTGGGCAAACTGAGCCTCAACGACGCCTCCCTGTTCTACGAGCCGGAAAGCTCCACCGCGCTGGGCTTCGGCTTCCGCTGCGGCTTCCTCGGCCTGCTGCACATGGAGATCATTCAGGAGCGTCTGGAGCGTGAATACGATCTGGATCTGATCACCACCGCGCCGACGGTCGTCTACGAAGTGGAAACCACCGGCAAAGAAGTGATCTACGTCGACAGCCCGTCCAAGCTGCCGCCGTTGAACAACATCCAGGAACTGCGCGAGCCGATCGCCGAATGTCACATGCTGATGCCGCAGGAATACCTGGGCAACGTCATCACCCTGTGCGTTGAAAAACGCGGCGTGCAGACCAACATGGTCTACCACGGCAACCAGGTGGCGTTGACCTATGAAATCCCGATGGCGGAAGTGGTGCTCGACTTCTTCGACCGCCTGAAGTCCACGTCGCGCGGCTATGCGTCGCTGGATTACAACTTCAAGCGCTTCCAGGCTTCCGACATGGTGCGCGTGGACGTGCTGATCAACAACGAGCGCGTGGATGCGCTGGCGCTGATCACTCACCGCGACAACTCGCAGTATCGCGGCCGTGAATTGGTGGAGAAGATGAAAGAGCTGATCCCGCGTCAGCAGTTCGACATCGCGATTCAGGCGGCGATCGGCACGCACATCATCGCGCGTTCCACCGTGAAGCAGTTGCGTAAAAACGTGCTGGCGAAATGCTACGGCGGTGACGTCAGCCGTAAGAAAAAGCTGCTGCAGAAACAGAAAGACGGTAAGAAACGCATGAAGCAGGTCGGCAACGTCGAGCTGCCGCAGGAAGCGTTCCTGGCCATTCTGCACGTCGGTAAAGACGGCAAGTAACCGCGACGAGTTCGCGAAACGAGGGAGTTTGCATGGCGAATATGTTTGCCCTGATCCTGGCGTTGGCCACTCTGGTCACCGGGACCATCTGGTGCTTCGAGCGCTTCAAATGGGCGCCGGCCCGCCGCGCGAAGATCGCGGCGGTCAACGCACAGACCGCGGGCGCCGTAGACGATAAAACGCTGGCGAAAGTGGCGAAGCAGCCCGGCTGGGTGGAGACCGGCGCATCGGTGTTCCCGGTATTGCTGCTGGTCTTTGTGGTGCGTTCGTTTATTTACGAACCGTTCCAGATCCCGTCCGGCTCAATGATGCCGACGCTGTTGATTGGCGATTTCATTCTGGTGGAGAAATATGCCTACGGCATTAAAGATCCGATTACCCAGACCACGCTCATTGAAACCGGCCATCCGAAGCGCGGCGATATTGCGGTATTTAAATATCCGCTGGATCCGAAACTGGATTATATCAAGCGCGTGATCGGCCTGCCGGGCGACCGTATTACTTACGATCCGGTGAATAAGCGCGTTACCGTGCAGCCGTCCTGCAACAGTGGGCAGTCCTGCGATACCGCGCTGGCGGTGACCTACGCCGACGCGCAGCCGAGCGACTTCGTGCAGCTGTTCAGCCGCAGCGGCATGGGCGAGGCCAGCAACGGCTTCTACCAGATCCCGCTGAGCGATAACGTGCCGCCGGGCGGCATTCGCATGCGCGAGCGCCAGGAAAGCCTCGGCAACGTCACGCATCGTATCCTGACCGTGCCGGACGCGCAGGATCGGGTGGGCGCTTACTACCAACAGCCGGGCAAACCGCTGGCGGAGTGGGTGGTGCCGGCCGGGCATTACTTCATGATGGGCGACAACCGCGACAACAGCGCGGACAGCCGTTACTGGGGCTTTGTGCCGGAGAAGAATCTGGTGGGTAAAGCCACGGCCATCTGGATGAGCTTTGAAAAGCAGGAAGGTGAGTGGCCTACCGGCGTGCGTTTGAGCCGGATCGGCGGCATTCATTAATCGCTGACTGATTCCCTGTTAATTTCACGCCGCAGCCTACTGCGGCGTGAAAGATTAAGGGGATATAAAACACAGCATTATGTTTCCACTCGTTGTAGAATACTTTCTCGAGCGATAAAAAGTTGGCCCCTGCTGGGAGCCACTGCAAACGAAACAGCTTTGGATCGGCTTTCGGCGAAGCAGGCCTGTTCCGTATGCTGCAAGTTTTTGACGCATTCTTGATCTATTGGTAACTCATGAACCCCATCGTAATAAACAGGCTGCAGCGGAAGCTGGGCTACACTTTTCAACAGCAGGAGCTTTTACTGCAGGCTTTGACTCACCGCAGCGCCAGCAGTAAACACAATGAACGTCTTGAGTTTCTGGGTGACTCGATTCTGAGCTTTGTCATCGCCAATGCGCTCTATCACCGCTTTCCTCGCGTCGACGAGGGCGATATGAGCCGCATGCGCGCCACGCTGGTGCGCGGCAACACGCTGGCGGAGATGGCGCGCGAGTTTGACCTGGGCGAATGTCTGCGGCTTGGGCCGGGCGAATTGAAAAGTGGTGGGTTCCGCCGCGAGTCAATCCTGGCGGATACGGTGGAGGCATTGATCGGCGGCGTGTTCCTGGACAGCGATATCCAGACCGTCGAGCGTCTGATTTTGGACTGGTATCGCAGCCGGTTGGACGAAATCAGCCCCGGTGATAAGCAGAAAGACCCGAAAACCCGTCTGCAGGAGTTTTTGCAGGGGCGTCATCTGCCGTTGCCTTCTTATTTGGTAGTGCAGGTTCGCGGTGAAGCGCACGACCAAGAGTTTACCATCCACTGCCAGGTGAGTGGTTTGAGCGAGCCCGTGGTGGGCACCGGCTCGAGCCGCCGTAAAGCCGAGCAGGCGGCAGCGGAACAAGCGCTGAAAAAGCTGGAGCTTGAATGAGCGAAGTAAAACAACACTGCGGGTTTATCGCCATCGTCGGCCGCCCGAACGTGGGCAAATCGACGTTGCTGAACCAACTGCTGGGGCAGAAGGTTTCCATTACGTCGCGTAAGCCGCAGACGACCCGTCACCGCATCATGGGCATCGACACCGATGGCGCCTATCAGGCGATCTACGTCGACACCCCAGGGCTGCACATCGAAGAAAAACGCGCCATCAACCGCTTGATGAACCGCGCGGCCAGCAGCTCGATCGGCGACGTCGAACTGGTGATCTTCGTGGTCGAAGGCACCAACTGGACCGCCGACGACGAAATGGTGGTCAACAAGCTGCGCAGCCTGCGCTGCCCGGTATTGCTGGCGATCAACAAGGTCGATAACGTCACCGACAAATCCAAGCTGTTGCCGCACATCGCGTTCCTCAGCCAGCAGATGAACTTCCTCGACGTGGTGCCTATCTCCGCCGAAAAAGGCATGAACGTCGACACCATCGCCGGCATCGTGCGTAAGCTGCTGCCGGAAGCGGAACACCACTTCCCTGAAGACTACATCACCGATCGCTCCCAGCGCTTTATGGCGTCCGAGATCATCCGCGAGAAGCTGATGCGTTTCCTGGGCGAAGAGCTGCCGTACTCGGTGACGGTAGAAATCGAACAGTTCGTGGCCAACGATCGCGGCGGCTACGATGTGCACGGCCTGATCCTGGTCGAGCGCGAAGGCCAGAAGAAAATGGTCATCGGCAACAAGGGCGCCAAGATCAAAACCATCGGCATCGAAGCGCGCCAGGACATGGAACAGATGTTCGACGCCAAAGTGCATCTCGAGCTGTGGGTGAAAGTGAAATCCGGTTGGGCGGACGACGAACGTGCGCTGCGCAGCCTGGGCTATGTTGACGATCTGAAGTAACGATCCGTGGACGGCTGGGAGCGCGCTTTCGTCCTGCATGGGCGGCCGTACAGTGAAACCAGTCTGATGCTGGATCTGTTTACCGAAGGTCATGGGCGGGTGCGCTTGCTGGCGAAAGGCGCGCGCAGCCGCCGTTCCAATCTCAAGGGTTGCCTGCAGCCCTTTACCCCCCTGTTAGTGCGCTGGGGCGGCCGCGGCGAAGTGAAAACGCTGCGCAACGCCGAAGCGGTCTCCCTCGGTTTACCCCTCAGCGGCATGATGCTGTACAGCGGCCTGTACGTGAACGAACTGCTGGCGCGCGTGCTCGAGCAGGAAACCAACTACTCGGTGCTGTTCTTCGACTATCTGCAATGCCTGCAGGCGCTGGCGGCGGAAGACAGCTCGCCGGAGCAGGCGCTGCGCCAGTTCGAGCTGGCCTTGTTGCACCACCTGGGTTACGGCCTCGATTTCCTGCACTGCGCCGGCAGCGGCCTGCCGGTGGATGACGCCATGACCTACCGCTACCGCGAAGAGAAAGGCTTTATCGCCAGCCTGGTGGTGGATCACTACAGCTTCACCGGGCGCGAACTACGCGCGCTGGCGGAGCGGCAGTTTCCCGATGCCGAGACGCTGCGCGCCGCCAAGCGTTTCACCCGTATGGCGCTGAAACCCTACCTCGGCGGCAAGCCGTTGAAGAGCCGCGAACTGTTCCGCCAGTTCGTGCGCAAACAGCCGAATACGCCGGTCGACGACGCCTGACCTTTTCCCCTTTTGCCGCCCTGCGCCCGCGTGTAAACTGCTGGCACTGAAAATCGTATTTAGAGGTTGTCATGGCTGATTTGCTGCTGGGCGTCAATATCGATCACATCGCCACGTTACGTAACGCGCGCGGAACCCAATACCCGGATCCGGTTCAGGCGGCATTCATTGCCGAACAGGCGGGAGCCGACGGCATTACCGTGCATCTGCGCGAAGACCGCCGCCACATCACCGACCGCGACGTGCGCCTGCTGCGCCAGACCATCCAGACGCGCATGAATCTGGAGATGGCGGTGACCGACGAGATGCTGGACATCGCCATTGAGCTGAAGCCGCATTTCTGCTGCCTGGTGCCGGAGAAGCGCGAAGAAGTGACCACCGAAGGCGGCCTGGACGTCGCCGGCCAGCTGGACAAAATGAGCGTGGCGGTCGAGCGCCTGGCGCAGGCGGGCATTTTGGTCTCGCTGTTCATCGATCCCGATCATCGTCAGATTGACGCGGCGGTGGCGGTGGGCGCACCCTATATCGAAATCCACACCGGCGCCTACGCCGAAGCGCAGGGCGAGCTGGCGGTACAGGCCGAGCTGCGCCGCATCGCGGTAGCCGCCGCCTACGCGGCCGAGAAGGGGCTGAAGGTCAACGCCGGCCACGGCCTGACCTACCACAACGTGCAGCCGATCGCCGCGCTGCCGGAGATGCACGAGCTGAACATCGGCCATGCGATTATCGGCCAGGCGGTGATGAGCGGGCTGCCGGCCGCGGTTGCCGACATGAAAGTGCTGATGCGGGAAGCGCGCCGGTAATGGCGGTGCTCGGGCTGGGAACCGACATCGTCGAGATGGCGCGTATCGAAGCGGTGGTGGAGCGCAGCGGCGATCGCCTGGCGCGCCGCGTGCTGAGCGACGCCGAGTGGGCGCTGTATCAGCAGCACCAGCAGCCGATTCGCTTTCTGGCCAAACGTTTCGCGGTGAAAGAGGCCGCCGCCAAGGCGTTCGGCACCGGCATTCGCAACGGCCTGGCGTTCAATCAGTTCGAAGTGTTCAATGATGCGCTGGGCAAGCCGAATATTCGTTTGCACGGCCGCGCCGCCGAGCTGGCCGGGGAGATGGGGGTCACCGCGATCCACGTTTCGCTGGCCGACGAACGGCGCTACGCCTGCGCGACGGTGATCGTCGAAAGCTGAAAATAGCAAGGGCGCCTGTGGCGCCCTTGTCAGTCCTGCGGCAAATTAAATGCGATCGGCGTGGTGCAGCACCACGAACTTGTCCCACAGCTGTTCGTTGGTCTCGCGATGCTGCGGATCGGTGATGATGGTGTTGTCGATCGGGCAAACCTGCTGGCAGGTCGGCGTATCGTAATGGCCGACGCACTCGGTGCAGCGATCGGTATCGATCTGATAAATCTCATCGCCCATCGAAATCGCCTGGTTCGGGCATTCCGGCTCGCACATATCGCAGTTGATGCATTTCTTGGTAATCAGCAGTGCCATTGTCAGTTATCTTTCCATCGGTGTGCTCGGGCTGGCGCGCAATCTATCATAGAATCACCGCGCGGCGGGCGTTTTTTCGTCATCTTACCGCTTAGGGTAACTCAGGTGGGTCGTCAGCCAACTGATCGAAATCAACCCTTCTCTGCCCGTCAAACACCCAGCGCTTATCGGTATCCGCCATACGCATCGTAGGCATCACCTCCGGATGGGTAACCCGTATTCCCGCCTCTTGAGCAAACAACCCGATAAAATCGAACGCGCTCAAGGGATCATCAATGATCTGGTGCTGTTGGTCGCGATCGCTCAGCACCAGCAACGGCACCTGGTAATTCTGCCGGGTATCGCCGCTGTGACGCAGAGAACGTATGCCGCCGATATCCTTATGGGAAAGACCGTGATCGGAGAAATAGAACAGTTTAAACGGCGCGCCGGTCTGTTTCAGACTGTGATAAACCTGCTCGATAAAACGATCAGTCTTGCGATAGGTAGAGAGGTAGCAGGCCAGCTCCTTATTCGGCGACTCGACGCTCGGCGGTTCGCCGTTAAGCCGCTCGCAAAAGTCGGCGTGCGAGCCCATCAGATGCAGCACATAAAGGTTGCCTTGCCCCTGGCGGCTCAATAATTGGTCAAATATCGGCAGCAGTGCATCATCATCGGTGTTGCGCGATTGATAGTCGCCTTTCTTCAGGAAGTAATGGTTATCGCTGAACATAGCGATTTTTGATACCGGCGTATCGAATTGCCCGAACATGCCCTGATTGGACAGCCAGTGGGTATTGAGGCCGGCGGCTTTTGCCAGGGTGATGATATTATCTCCGAGGGCAATGCTGTGGCCGTTGCTTAAAGCCAGCGTGCGGGGGAGCGATTCGAATGTATTCGGCGCGGTGGAAATATAATTACTGTAAAACCGTCCCTTGGCATTATCCAGAAACGGTGTAGTGGACACCGGATAACCAAATAAGGACATATGATCCCTGCGCATACTTTCGCCGACGATAATGACATAGTTTTCATTCTTCGGTGCGCCAGAGGTGAACGACCAAGAGTACGGTTCTGAAACGCCGGTGTTTAATTCATCAATTTGCTGTTGATATTGATCGTAAGCAGAGTAGGTGGATAAAAAGAAGTCAGGTAATTTAAGCTTAACCAAGCCACCGCTGAATATTCTGGTGATGACGATAACCGCAAATAACGCCAGCAAAGGCAATATGATTTTTTTTGGCAGCGCTTGTCGCCAAATAAACCTTTTTAAAATAATAAGCATGGTAAATATTACGACAGGCAGCAGATAACACCTGGCTGGGAGGGTATGCAGGAACTCACTCGCTTCTGTACTGTTGGTTTGCAGCAGGGCAGACACCACGGCCGCTGACGGAGACCCGTAAATGGCACCGACCGGCGCATACAGCGCGCACAGCAGAATAAACGGAATAATCAGGCCGTAGCGGGTAAGCGAATGATTAGATAATAATAGCAAGATAAGTGCAATAAAAAGAATATCAATGCCTTTTCCACCGCTGTATCCCATCGCTTTGATCAATATCAAAGCAATAATGGCGTAAAATAAAAAAGTGCGCAGGGTCGGGTGAGCCACGGAGTGCCGCAACTTATCTAAAATAACAGTGTGTGTATTCATAATGGTATCGTTAAATAATGCTGTCCATGCATGCTCAATTATTGAACGATAATTGAGCGAGTCACCGCCCGCACATTATTTTTCGAATGCAGAGAAGGGAAATAATTGAGCTGGCGGCGTTTTATCGGCCGCCATTATACGCCTCAAACCAACTTTTTCATTAACTGTTCGCTGTGTTTGATGCGATCGCGGGCATGATCGAGATCGTGCTGGATCAGCGCCATAAACAGCAGGTCGGTGAGGGCGTACTGGGCCGTGCTGGAAGAGATGGCCGCGCTGCGGGTGTGGGGCTCTTCGGCGATGGTATAGAGGCAGTGGTCCGCGCGTTGCTGCAGGCCGTTGGGAGAGAAGCTGGTCAGCGCCAGCACTCTGGCGCCGGCCTGGCGCGCCTCTTCCGCCGCCAGATTGATTTCACGCCGTTCGCCGCTGAAAGAGATAGCCAGCAGCAGATCGCGTTTGTCCAGCGCCTGAACCGCCGCCAGCTGGACGTGCATGTCCGGTTCGGCCACTGCCATCACGCCGATTTTCAGCAGTTTGAAGGAGAAATCCTTGGCCACCAGCCCGGAGGCGCCGATGCCGATCAGCATGACCCGGCGCGCCTGGCGCAGCATGTCCAGCGCCTGATGCAGCCGCTCTTCGCTGTTGATGTCCAGCGTCGCGCGCAGCGCCGCCTGCTTTTCCGCCAGCAGTTTTTCACCGACGATTTTCAGCGTGTCGCTGCTGAGGATGTGGTTGTGAACGGTCACCACCGGCTCGGCCTGCGGCTGGGCCAGCGTTTCGCTCAGCGCCAGTTTCAGCGCCGGGAAGCCCTTATAGCCCAGCTTTTGGGCGAACTTCACCACGCTCGACTGGCTGATGCCGGCCAGCTCGGCCAGCTTTTGCGAGCTGAGATGGCGCGCCTGCTCGGCGTTGTTCAGCAAAAAGTCCGCCAGCTTGCGGTCGTTTTGCGCCAGTGTCGGATACATCTGGCGTATGCGCAGAAGGGTACTCATTGATCTTTCCCTGGAAACCAGCGGCCATTTTGCCACGCAGGCGGCGAAAACGCGCGGTGAAAATTTTTGTGAGCTCGTCGTTAAAATAGCAAATAGCGCTCGCTTTGTTGAATAAAATATTCAAATATTGATTTAAATTTGTGAATTAAAAATTCAAAGGTGAACAGATGAACTTAGGCGCACTGGTATCGGAAACCCGCAACCCGGCCACCATGGGGCTGGATGAGATGTCGACTCTGGAGATGGTCCGCTGCTTTAACCAGGAAGACCGCAAGGTGCCGGAGGCGATCGAAAAGGTGCTGCCGGCGATCGCGCAGGCGGTCGATTTGGCGGCGGCGGCGTTGAAGGCCGGCGGCCGGCTGATTTATTTGGGCGCCGGCACCAGCGGCCGATTGGGGGTGTTGGATGCCTCCGAGTGCCCGCCGACCTTCGGCGTGCCGCACGGCGTGGTGGTGGGCTTGATCGCCGGCGGGCCGGGCGCGTTGCTCAAGGCGGTGGAGGGGGCGGAAGACGACGAAGCCCTGGGCGAAGCCGATCTCCGGGCGCTGAATCTGACCGCCGTCGATATGGTGGTGGGGTTGGCGGCCTCAGGGCGCACGCCTTATGTGATCGGCGCACTGCGCTATGCGCGCGGGCTGGGCTGCCCGACGGCGGCCATCTCCTGCAACCCGGATTCGCCGATCGCGCACGAAGCGCAGGTGGCGATTTCACCGGTGGTGGGGCCGGAGGCGCTGACCGGTTCGACGCGCCTGAAATCCGGCACCGCGCAGAAGCTGGTGCTCAACATGCTGTCGACCGGCGCGATGGTCAAGCTGGGCAAGGTCTATCAGAACCTGATGGTGGACGTGAAGGCCACCAACGTCAAACTGGTGGATCGCGCCTGCCGCATCGTGGTGGAGGCCACCGGCGCCGAACGCGCTCAGGCCGAGGCGGCGCTGGCACAGACCGGCTTCGAGGTCAAGCCGGCGATCCTGATGATTCTGGCCGGCGTCAGCGCCGAAGAGGCGCAGCAGCGGCTGCAGCGGCACGACGGCTACCTGCGCGCGGCGCTGGCGCGTTAACTCACGGTGGGGGCGGCGATGGACAAGACAACGGCATTGGCGACACAGATCCTGGCGGGCGTGGGGGGCGAGGGCAATATCCTCAAACTGGAGAACTGCATGACGCGGGTACGCGTCGAGGTCAGCGACGAACAGCGTCTGGATCTGGCCGCTCTCAAGCAGCTGTCCGGCGTGAAGGGCTATATCAAACAGGGTGAGCAGCATCAGTTTATCGTTGGCCCGGGCGCCGCCGCCAAGGTGGTGGACGCCATGCGCGCATTGCTGAGCGGTAGCGCGCAGCCTGCCGTCGCCGTCGGTGACGCGGCCCGCACCAAGGCGCAGGCCAAGCAAAAATACGCTGCGCCGATGAGCGGTGCGCTGAAAAAGCTGGCCGATGTCTTTATTCCGCTGATCCCGGCGTTTATCGCCTCGGGCCTGATCACCGGCATCATCAACCTGCTGAAACGGCCCGACATCGCCGGCCAACTGGCGGTGGACTACCCGAACGTGCTGGGGTTGCTGGCGATCTTCGGCAGCGCGGTGTTCGCCATCATGAACATTTTGGTCGGGGTCAACGCCGCGCGGGTGTTCGGCGGCTCCCAGGCGATGGGCGGCGTGATGGCGGGCATTCTCTCCAGCCCGGCGCTGGCGCAGATCACCTTGTTCGGCGAGGCGCTGCAGCCGGGGCGCGGCGGGGTGATCGCCGTGCTGCTGGTGGTGGCGTTGATGTGCTGGGTGGAGAAACGCCTGCGCACGCTGTTGCCGGAATCGGTCGAGCTGATCCTTAACCCATTGCTGACCACGCTGGTCACCGCCTCGCTGGCGATCCTGATTCTGCAGCCGATCGGCGGCATTATCTCCGACGCCATCGCCCACGGCGCCAATCTGGCGATCGACAAGGGCGGGCTGCTGGTGGGGGCGCTGCTCTCGGGGCTGTTCCTGCCGCTGGTGCTCTCCGGCCTGCACCAGGGGCTGGTGCCGATCCACGTCGAGCTGGTGCAGGCGCACGGTTCCAACCCGCTGCTGCCGATCCTGGCGATGGCCGGCGTCGGGCAGGTGGGGGCGGCGCTGGCGGTGCTGTTGAAGACCCGCAACGCGCGGCTGAAGAAGGTGATCAAAGGGGCGTTACCGGTCGGCATTCTCGGCATCGGCGAGCCGCTGATCTTCGGGGTGACGTTGCCGCTGGGGCGGCCGTTTATCGGCGCCTGCCTCGGCGGGGCGGTCGGCGGCGCGCTGATCAGCTACTGGAAGGTGGCGACGGTCATCACCTTCGGCATTTCTGGGCTGCCTTTGGCGTTGACCATCGTCTCAGGTAAGGTGATGTTGTATCTGGCGGGGATGCTGATTACGATTATCGCCGGTTTTCTCTTCACCTGGATGATGGGGTTCAACGATCCCGAGGAGTAGCGTTTGAGCGACAAGCAGCAACAACCGGCCGCAGAGGGGCGCCGCGTGGTCTTTTTCGATCTGGACGGCACCCTGCATCAGGAGGATATGTTCGGCAGTTTCTTGCGCTTTCTGCTGCGCCGTTTGCCGCTGAACCTGCTGCTGGTGATACCGGTGCTGCCGCCGATCGGCCTGGCGCTGCTGCTGCTGGGGCGCGCCGCGCGTTGGCCGATGAGCCTGCTGCTGTGGGCGATTACTTTCGGGCGCTCCGAAGCGACGCTGAAGGCGCTGGAGCGGCAGTTTATCGAGGCCTTTCGCCAGAAGGTGACCGCGTTTCCGGTGGTGCAAATGCGGCTGCGGCAGTACCTGGACGAGCACGATGCTGAAGTGTGGCTGATCACCGGCTCGCCGGAGCGGCTGGTGGAGCAGGTGTATCGCGACTCGGCGTTTCTGCCGCGCGTGCGGTTGATCGGCAGCCGCATCACGCGCCGCTGCGGCGGTTGGGTCTTGACCCTGCGCTGCCTGGGGACGCAAAAAGTGGTGCAGCTGGAGCAGCGGCTCGGCGCGCCGCTAAAGCTGTACAGCGGTTACAGCGACAGCAAGCAGGATAATCCGCTGCTGTTCTTTTGCGAGCACCGCTGGCGGGTAAGTAAGCAGGGCGAGCTGCAGCAGCTGGAATAAGCCAAGGGCGGAGGATTCCGCCCTTGCTGTTTTTATCAGTACCGCGATCGGTCGTCGGTCACGTCGTGCGGCTGGCGCCCCAGCTGCCAAATTTTCTCCGCATAATGCCCCAGCGCCCACAGGCTCAGGCCGAGCAGCGCGAAAAAAATCGTCTTCGGCATGCTGTCCCAGAAAAACTCGAACAGGCGGGTATACAGGTTAATGCCGAGGAAGGTTAGCCCGAAGCCGCGCAGCATGGCGTCGTCATGCTTCAATCCCAGCCAAATGGCGGCGAGGGCGGCCAGCCCGAACAGCAGGCTCCAGTGGAACAGCTCGATCTGGCGCGCGCGGTACCAGCTGTCGAGGTCGCCGTAGTTGCCGAAGATAGACAGCAGCCACAGGGCGATAAACAGATACAGCAGGCCCATCGCCAGCGACACCCGCTGCAGGCCGCGTTGCGCCAACAGCGGCCGCAGCAGCAGCGCGGCGGCGATCAGCACCGCGCCAAAGGCGATAAAGCGAATCGGGTAGCTCATGCCGAGCCAGTAGGCGCCCCAGCCGGACAGGTAGCCGGTCTCGGCGCCGAAGGCGTTGCCGAGCGACAGCAAGGCGAACCACCACACCAGCCCGGAGCGGCTGAACCAGCCGATCGCGCCGTACAGCAGCGCGGCGAACAGCAGCAGCACGGAAACCCGGCCGCTGCCGTTATCCAGCCAGACCCCCAGCTGCCATAAGGCGCAGGCGGTAAGCAACACGGCGACAAACAGCGCGGCCTCATTGCCGTAGCGTTTTTTCGGGTGGCGCCGGCGGCGACGCAGCGCCCAGACGTAGGCCAGCGCCGCCAGTACGCCGGCGATCGCCATGCGCACCGGCGCGTCGAAGCGGAACAGTCCGCTGAGCCATGCAAGCAGTTCGCTGTCGGCGAACAGGCTGGTGACGGCGATCAGCAGCGAGGCCAGCGCGGCGAGAAACGCATAGCGCGCCAGCCGCCGCCAGTCGAAAGGCTGCACGGCCACATGCTGCAGCAGCTGCTGCCGTTGTGCGGGCGTCAAGGCGCCTTCTCCCACCCAGCCGTCCAGCGCCTTGCGCACCACGACGGCGTTCTTTTTACTGAGTTTCATGCTTCTTGTCCCTGAATCACATGCTGATTCGGCCAGTATAGCCATTGGCGGGCGGCTACGACAAAGGAGGGCTAATGTGTATAATGCCCGCCGCAAAAGCGCACGAGGAATTATGCGATGACTGAATATAACGATGAGTACTGGATGCGTCAGGCATTGCAGCTGGCCCTGCGCGCGCAGGAAGAGGGCGAGGTGCCGGTGGGTGCGCTGCTGGTGCTGGACAATCAGGTCATCGGCGAGGGCTGGAACCGCCCGATCGGCCGACACGATCCTACCGCACACGCCGAGATCATGGCGCTGCGCCAGGGCGGCGTGGTGCTGCAAAACTACCGTTTGCTGAACGCCACGCTGTACGTCACGCTGGAGCCCTGCGTGATGTGCGCCGGCGCGATGGTGCACAGCCGCATCCGCCGGCTGGTGTATGGCGCCGCCGACGAGAAAACCGGCGCGGCCGGTTCACTGGTGGACATTCTGCGCCATCCGGGCATGAACCATCAGGTGGAGATCGTCTCGGGCGTGCTGGCGGAGGAGTGCGCCGCCACCCTGAGCAATTTCTTCCGCATGCGCCGCGAACAGAAAAAAGCGCTCAGGCTGGCGCAGCGGGCGGCGGATAAGCCGGAATAATCAGTAGTTGAGCGCCAGTTCCGGCATCACCGTCGGGTAGCCTTTCCCCAACGCCTCCTGCTCGGCGGCCGCTTGCGCCGCCTTTCTCTCTTTTTCCTGCAGATAGCCCACCAGGCTGACCTGGTAGCGGCGGATGTTTTCCACATAGTTGTAGGCTTCACGCCCGCGCGCATAGCCGTAGGTCAGCTGCGGGTAGTAGCGCTTCTGGCTGAGCATCGGCAGGCGCTGCTTGACGTCGACCCAGCTGTCCGGATTGCCTTTTTGCGTCTTGGTCAGCTTGCGAGCGTCCAGCATGTGGCCCCAGCCCATGTTGTAGGCCGCCAGCGAGAACCAGATGCGCTCGTCTTCCGGCACGCTGTCCGGCACCTTGGCCATCAGCCGCTGCAGGTAAAGGGCGCCGCCCTGAATGCTCTCTTCCGGATCGAGGCGGTCGTTGACCCCGAGGCCGTCGGCGGTGGCGCGGGTCAGCATCATCAGGCCGCGCACGCCGGTGGGTGAGGTGGCCTGCGGATTCCAGTGCGATTCCTGATAGGCGATCGCCGCCAGCAGCTTCCAGTCGATCTCGTTGGCGTGCTTCTCGAACAGCGGGCGGAAGTTGGGCAGCACCGAGTCGATGGCCGACAGGAAGGTTTTGGTGTCCACATAGTCGAAGCTGCCGACGTGGCCGAGGTATTTCTCTTCGAGCCGCGCCAGGGTGCCGTCGTCCACCATCTGGCTGTAGAAGTCCAGCATCGCCGCGTACAGGCTGTCGTCGCCGTCGCGTTTCAGATACCAGGTGACCGGCTCTTCGTCGGTGACGTCGAACGCCACCGCCAGCTGCGGATGGATGCGCTGCAGCAGCGCGATGGTCACCGAATCGCCGAGGGTGTAGTCCAGCTTGCCGTCGGCCACTCGCTCCAGCAGCTCTTTGGAGGTGAGATCGCTGGAGGACTCCCAGGCGAGATCCGGGTATTTATCCTGTTTGAGCTGCTTGAGGGTGCTGACGTGCGCGGAACCGGAAGCGACCGCCAGCTTGCCTTTAATGTCGGCGAAACTTTTCGGCCGCGGGGTGCCCAGCCGGTACACCAGCTGTTGAGAAACGGAGTAGTAGGCCGGGCCGGTGCGCGCGCGGCTGAGGCGCTCCTGGTTGTAGATCAGACCCGCCGCCAGCAGGTCGGCGTCGTCGTCGTCCAGATCGTCGAACAGGTCATTGATGTTCTGATGGGGGATCACCACCAGCTTCACCCCGAGGTAGTTGGCGAAGCGCTTCGCCAGTTCGTAGTCGAGCCCACCCGGCCCTTGCTTGGTGTTGAAATAGGTCAGCGGGGAGTTCAGCGTGCTGATACGCAACTCGCCGCGGGAAATGATCTCCTGGAGTTGCCCGCCCTGGCCGCTGCGCCAGGTGATATTGGGCCACAGCGCGAGAGCCAGAAGCAGGGTGACAACGCCGATGAGGATGTAGTTTATTTTAAGACGTTTCAAATAGTTATCCAGTGGTGGCACAGGTACGCCGGCGACGATAACCGCGACTTTTCTCATGGTTAAATCACCAGTGCGGGGGCATTTTGCGCAACAAAACGCCAGTGTGCAACTTTATTGACACGTTATGACAATTCGACGGTGCGGCACGCTTTTATCAATTATCCCTACGCAAACGGTTTCGTCGGCGGCGAGGATTCTCTATAATGACGCGCGTTTTCCCCTGTTGCGCCCAATGAAGCGTCTTATCCGTCGCTTCGAAGACGAGAGAACTTTGATTATGGAAATTCTGCGTGGTTCGCCCGCTTTATCGGCTTTTCGCATTACCAAACTGCTGTCCCGCTGCCAGGACGCTCACCTGCCCGTCAGTGATATCTACGCCGAGTACGTCCACTTTGCCGATGTTAGCGCACCGCTCAGTGCCGAAGAACACGCCAAGCTTCAGCGGCTGCTCAAGTACGGTCCTTCTCTCGCCGAACACGCCCCCGAAGGCCGGTTGCTGCTGGTTACGCCGCGTCCGGGCACCATTTCTCCCTGGTCTTCCAAAGCCACCGACATCGCCCACAACTGCGGTCTGCAGCAGGTCGTGCGCCTGGAGCGCGGCCTGGCGTTTTACGTCAAGGCGCCCGAGCTGACGGAAACCCAGTGGCGGCAGCTCGCCGCGCTGCTGCACGATCGCATGATGGAAACCGTCTTCAGCGAACTGCAACAGGCCGAACAGCTGTTCGCGCACCATCAGCCGGCGCCGTATCAGTCGGTCGACGTGCTGGGCGCAGGGCGCGCCGCGCTGGAGCAGGCCAACGTCCGGCTCGGCCTGGCGCTGGCGCAGGACGAGATCGACTACCTGCTGAATGCCTTTACCGGTTTGGGGCGCAACCCGACGGATATCGAACTTTATATGTTCGCGCAGGCCAACTCCGAGCACTGCCGCCACAAGATTTTCAACGCCGACTGGATCATCGACGGCGAACAGCAGCCTAAATCGCTGTTCAAAATGATCAAGAACACCTATGAGCAAACGCCGGACTATGTGCTGTCGGCGTATAAAGACAACGCCGCCGTGATGGAAGGCTCGCAGGTCGGCCGCTTCTTCGCCGCGCCGGAGACCGGCACCTACGATTACCATCAGGAAGACGCGCACATCCTGATGAAGGTGGAAACCCACAACCACCCGACGGCGATCTCGCCGTGGCCGGGCGCCGCGACCGGCTCCGGCGGCGAGATCCGCGACGAGGGGGCTACCGGCCGCGGCGCCAAGCCGAAGGCCGGCCTGGTGGGCTTCTCGGTGTCCAATCTGCGTATTCCCGGCTTTGAACAGCCGTGGGAGCAGGATTTCGGCAAGCCGGAACGCATCGTCACCGCGCTGGATATCATGACCGAAGGCCCGCTGGGCGGCGCGGCGTTCAACAACGAATTCGGTCGTCCGGCGCTGCTGGGCTACTTCCGTACCTATGAAGAGCGCGTCAACAGCCACAACGGCGTTGAGCTGCGCGGCTACCACAAACCGATCATGCTGGCGGGCGGCATCGGCAACATCCGTGCCGATCACGTGCAGAAAGGGGAAATCACCGTCGGCGCCAAGCTGGTGGTGCTGGGCGGCCCGGCGATGAATATCGGCCTGGGCGGCGGCGCGGCGTCGTCGATGGCGTCCGGCCAGTCCGACGCCGATCTGGACTTCGCTTCGGTGCAGCGCGACAACCCGGAAATGGAGCGCCGCTGTCAGGAAGTGATCGACCGCTGCTGGCAGCTGGGCGACCAGAACCCGATCCTGTTTATCCATGACGTCGGCGCCGGCGGCCTGTCCAACGCCATGCCGGAGCTGGTGAGCGACGGCGGCCGCGGCGGCCGCTTCGAGCTGCGCGATATCCTCAACGACGAGCCGGGCATGAGCCCGCTGGAAGTGTGGTGCAACGAATCGCAGGAACGTTACGTGATGGCGATCGCCCCGGCGCAGATGGCGCAGTTCGACGAGATCTGCCGCCGCGAGCGCGCGCCTTATGCGGTGATCGGCGAAGCGACCGAAGAACAGCACCTGACGCTCAACGACCGCCACTTCGACAACCAGCCGATCGACATGCCGCTGGACGTACTGCTCGGCAAGACGCCGAAAATGACCCGCGACGTCACCCGCCTGCAGGCGAGCGGCGAGGCGGTGCAGCGCGAGAACATCACGCTGGCCGACGCGGTGAAACGCGTGCTGCATCTGCCGGCCGTGGCGGAGAAAACCTTCCTGATCACCATCGGCGACCGCACCGTTACCGGCATGGTGGCGCGCGACCAAATGGTCGGCCCGTGGCAGATCCCGGTGGCCGACTGCGCGGTCACCACCGCCAGCCTGGACAGCTATTACGGCGAAGCGATGTCGCTCGGTGAACGCGCGCCGGTGGCGCTGCTGGACTTCGCCGCCTCCGGCCGCCTGGCGGTCGGGGAAGCGCTGACCAACCTGGCCGCCACAGAGATCGGTAGCCTGAAGCGCGTGAAGCTGTCCGCCAACTGGATGGCCGCCGCCGGCCACCCGGGCGAAGACGCCGGCCTGTACGAAGCGGTAAAAGCGGTGGGCGAAGAACTGTGCCCGGCGCTGGGCATCACTATCCCGGTGGGTAAAGACTCCATGTCGATGAAGACCCGCTGGCAGGAAGGCAACGAACAGCGTGAAATGACCTCGCCGCTGTCTCTGGTCATCACCGCTTTCGCCCGCGTGGAGGACGTGCGCCACACCGTGACGCCGCAGCTGCGCACCGATAAGGGCGACAGCGCGCTACTGTTGATCGACCTGGGCAACGGCCATAACGCGCTGGGTGCCACCGCGCTGGCGCAGGTTTACCGCCAACTGGGTGACAAACCAGCCGACGTGCGCAACGTTGCGCAGCTGGCGGGCTTCTTCAACGCCATGCAGCAGTTGGTGGCCGATCGCGCGCTGCTGGCATACCACGACCGCGCCGACGGCGGCCTGCTGGTGACGCTGGCGGAGATGGCCTTCGCCGGTCACTGCGGCGTGGACGTCAACCTTGACGGCCTCGGCGATGATGCGCTGGCGGTGCTGTTCAACGAAGAGCTGGGCGCGGTGATCCAGGTGAGCGCCGAACGTCTCGACGACGTGAAGCAGGCATTCGCTCAGCACGGTCTGACCGACAACGTGCATCACATCGGCAGCGTGCAGGCCGGCGATCGTTTCGTCATCACCCAACACGGCAAGGCGCTGTACAGCGAAAGCCGCAATACGCTGCGCACCTGGTGGGCGGAAACCACCTGGCAGATGCAGCGCCTGCGCGACAACCCGGCGTGCGCCGATCAGGAACATCAGGCCAAGCAGGATGAACAAGATCCCGGCCTGAACGTGAAGCTGACCTTCGCACCGCAGGAAGACATCGCCGCGCCGTACATCGCCAAGGGCGCTCGCCCGAAAGTGGCGGTGCTGCGTGAGCAGGGGGTGAACTCCCACGTTGAAATGGCGGCGGCGTTCCACCGCGCCGGCTTTGATGCGGTGGACGTGCACATGAGCGATCTGCTGGCGGGGCGCCGCGATCTGCAGGACTTCCACACGCTGGTGGCCTGCGGTGGCTTCTCTTACGGCGACGTACTGGGCGCCGGCGAAGGCTGGGCGAAGTCTATCCTGTTCAACGAGCGGGTGCGTGACGAGTTCGAAGCGTTCTTCCACCGTCCGCAGACGCTGGCGCTGGGCGTGTGCAATGGCTGCCAGATGATGTCCAACCTGCGCGAGCTGATCCCGGGCGCCGAACACTGGCCGCGCTTTGTGCGCAACCTGTCGGATCGCTTCGAGGCGCGTTTCAGCCTGGTGGAAGTGGCGGCCAGCCCGTCTCTGTTCCTGCAGGGCATGACCGGTTCGCGCATGCCGATCGCCGTTTCCCACGGCGAGGGGCATGTCGAAGTGCGCGATGCGGCGCATCTGGCCGCGCTGGAAAGCCACGGCCTGGTGGCGCTGCGTTTCGTCAACAACGCCGGTCAGGTGACGGAAACTTACCCGGCCAACCCGAACGGTTCGCCGAACGGCATTACCGCCGTGACCAGCGCCAACGGGCGCGCCACGGTGATGATGCCGCACCCGGAACGCGTGTTCCGCACCGTCAGCAACTCCTGGCACCCGGAAGAGTGGGGCGAGGACAGCCCGTGGATGCGCATGTTCCGTAACGCCCGTAAGCAGCTGGGCTAAAAACGGCCACCGCCGTACAGAGGGTGCAAGCAATTGCGCCCTTTTTTATGGCCGGCGTTCGCCGTCTGGCGGCAGTGTCTGCATTTTGCGACAGGCGCTATTTTCCCTGTCGCTAAATGGAGACATTTAACTATTTGATTTTATTAATGGTAAATGGGTTTGGCTTTAGTTGTCTGCATTTGGCGACAGCGCGGCGTTTTTTTCCTCGCTCATCGGGGCGTGATGCACAAAGAAATTTGCTGACATAATCTTATTTTTTAATAAAATCATCTAGTTATTATTTTTATTGCAAAGTTGGCACGTAACGTGCATTATTCTCGACGGCTGCTCATTCACCTTTTTATGACGGCGCCGTAATTAGACGGCAAATCGCCTCATAAGCCTCCGAATGATGCCAAAGAAATGGTGCCTATCGTCCAACCAAACCGATAACAGACCGTGCGAGCGGCTTTATCAAGCATCGGGCGACACGTGGAGTGAGGCACCGCCTGTATCCAACTGTGATGAAGGGTTCATCAATCCTGGATACTTACGGATGCTATTCGTCCTGTTCGATGCCAGCCGCTGCGCTACATCACCCTGGGGACGAGGTTTAAGGGCATCCACACTTTCCTTGCGTTGGGGCAAGTTTCTTGCCCCGATGTCAATTCTCAACGCTGCGCTTATCCCTGTTGCGTTGCCTATGCCCTCGAACGCAGACGCTATCCCCACACTCTTGCTATCGCACCGGTTGATGTTACCGGGGCCGCATGCCGTCGGCAGGCCAGGCCTATGGGCGCGGTTCACCGATCCCGCAGCTTTTTCCTTGCGCGTTCAGGATTCTCCCTTGCCGGGCTTTTCTCTTTCCGGCGAGTCAGTTAGCATCGTGACAGAGCTGAGAGAATGAGATGATTTCGTTGAAAAGATGGCGTTTATTCCCCCGTTCGCTGCGGCAATTGGTGCTGCTGGCCTTCCTGTTGGTGCTGCTGCCGCTGCTGGTGCTGGCCTATCAGGCTTACCAGAGCCTGGATCACCTCAGCGCGCAGGCGGCGGACATCAACCGCACCACGCTGGTGGACGCGCGGCGCAGCGAGGCGATGACCAGCGTGGCACTGGAGATGGAGCGCAGCTATCGTCAGTACTGCGTGCTGGTCGATCCCACGCTGCAAAAGCTGTATCAGAACCAGCGCAAGCAGTATTCGCAGATGCTGGACGCCCATGCGCCGATTCTGCCGGACGAGCGCTATTATCAAACGTTGCGCCAGCTGCTGACCCAGCTGGCGGCGATCAAATGCCATAACAGCGGGCCGGATCAAGAGGCTTCCGCCTTGCTCGAGTCGTTCTCGCGCTCCAACGCCGAAATGGTGCAGGCCACGCGCGCGGTGGTGTTCTCGCGCGGCCAGCAGCTGCAGCAGGCCATCGCCGAGCGCGGCCAGTTCTTCGGCTGGCAGGCGCTGCTGCTGTTCCTGGTCAGCGTGCTGCTGGTGGTGCTGTTCACCCGCATGATCATCGGGCCGGTCAAGGCCGTGGAGCGGATGATCAACCGTCTGGGGGAAGGGCGCGCGCTGGGCAGCACCGCGTCGTTCAAAGGGCCGCGCGAGTTGCGTTCCCTGGCGCAGCGCATTATCTGGCTGAGCGAGCGGCTGGCGTGGCTGGAATCGCAGCGCCACGAGTTCTTGCGCCATATCTCGCACGAGCTGAAAACGCCGCTGGCCAGCATGCGCGAAGGCACCGAGCTGCTGGCCGACGAGGTGGCGGGGCCGCTGACTTCCGATCAGAAAGAGGTGGTGACGATCCTCGACAACAGCAGCCGCCACCTGCAGCAGCTGATTGAACAGCTGTTGGATTACAACCGCAAACTGGCCGATGGCCCGGCGGCACATGAGAACGTCGAGCTGCGCGAAATGGTCGATTTGGTGGTCGCCGCGCACAGTTTGCCGGCGCGGGCGAAGATGATTTCCACCGAAATTGCGCTGGAGGCGGAAATCTGCTGGGCAGAGCCTACGCTATTAATGCGCGTGCTGGATAATCTCTATTCCAATGCGGTGCACTACGGCAAGGAATCCGGTAACATTTGGATCCGCAGCCGTCAGGTTGGACAACGGGTGCAAATCGACGTCGCCAATACCGGCACGCCGATCCCCGAGGCTGAAAGAGCCATGATTTTCGAGCCTTTTTTCCAGGGTAGTCACCAGCGAAAAGGGGCGGTAAAAGGAAGCGGACTGGGGTTGAGCATCGCTCAGGACTGTATCCGTCGCATGCGCGGTGAGCTGCAACTGGCGACGGTCGCCGGTGCAGACGTCTGCTTCCGCATTGAATTGCCGTTAACCGCCGAGAATGAATAAATAATGTACACATGGTCTAAGCGCCTTCGTCTTTCACAGACCGAAGGTTCACCGCGTGCCACGCACAGGACGCCGCTCGGCAAACGCCCGATCGGCTGGTTGGGCGCCGTCTTCTTTATGCCGCTGTTGCTGGCGGGCTGCGTCGATCGCGCCGTCAGCGGCGGCCTGAACGCTCAGCAGCAAGAGGCGATCCCGGATACCAAGGTGATCGATTACCGCACCGCGGCTTGCGATACCCTGTGGCAGTTGGACGACAAGGACGCGCTGGATAACGCGCTCTACTGGCTGCGCGCGATGGACTGCGCCGATCGCATCGGGTCGACCCAGGCGCGCGCGCTGGCGAAAATGGTGCCTGGCGACAGCTGGTCCGGCGTTTTCAAACAGAGCATCCTGCTGGGCAGCGCGCAGCCGACTTCCGGCGAGCGCCGCCAGATGATCGACAGGATCAACAGCTACCGAATGGAGTTCCCAGGCTCGTTGCGGCCGCTGACGCAGCTGTGGCGCCAGCAGCAGCTGCTGCAGATCACGCTGTTCGATGAAAAAGCGCGCTATCAGCATCTGCAGGAGAGCAGCGACAGCCAGATCGATTCGCTGCGCCAGAACCAGGCACGTTTGCAATCGCAGCTGCAGGACACCTCGCGCAAGCTGGAAAACCTGACCGACATCGAGCGCCAGCTCTCTTCGCGCAAGCAGTTGCAAGGGGAAATCCCGGAAAACAACACAGGCTCGCAAAAGGGCGAAGCCGCCGGTAAAAACGGCGCGGCCGCCAAAGGGGCGGAGCCGCAGGACGAACCGGAAAAGGGCACCGCGCTGCCGGTTGAACCGGAAGACACCTATACGCCGCCCCCTGCCAATAAGGAGTCTCACGCGCAATGACCGCACGCAAACCGGCCAACCTGCTCTTGGTTGACGACGATCCCAGCCTGCTGAAGCTGCTGGGCATGCGTCTGACCAGCGAAGGTTTTCACGTCACCACCGCCGAAAGCGGCCAGGAAGCGCTGCGCCTGCTGGCGCGCGAACAGATCGATCTGGTGATCAGCGATCTGCGTATGGACGAGATGGACGGCATGGCGCTGTTCGCCGAGATCCAAAAGCATCAGCCGGGCATGCCGGTGATCATTCTCACCGCGCACGGTTCGATTCCCGATGCGGTGGCTGCCACCCAGCAGGGGGTGTTCAGCTTCCTGACCAAACCGGTGGATCGCGATGCGCTGTACAAGGCGATCGACGAAGCGCTCGCGCTGTCGGCCACCCCGGCCGGCGACGATGCCTGGCGCGAAGATATCGTCACCCGCAGCCCGCTGATGCTGCGCCTGCTGGAGCAGGTGAAAATGGTGGCGCAGTCCGACGTCAGCGTCTTGATCAACGGCCAGAGCGGCACCGGCAAAGAGGTGGTGGCGCAGGCGATCCACGCCGCCAGCCCGCGCGCCGGCAAGGCGTTCATCGCCATCAACTGCGGCGCGCTGCCGGAGCAGCTGCTGGAGTCCGAACTGTTCGGCCACGCCAAGGGCGCCTTTACCGGCGCGGTCAGCAGCCGCGAAGGGCTGTTCCAGGCGGCGGCGGGCGGCACGCTGTTCCTCGACGAGATCGGCGATATGCCGCTGTCGCTGCAGGTGAAGTTGCTGCGCGTGCTGCAGGAGCGCAAGGTGCGGCCGCTGGGCAGCAACCGCGATCTGGACATTGACGTGCGCATCATCTCCGCCACCCACCGCGATCTGCAAAAGGCGATGGCGAAGAACGAGTTCCGCGAGGATCTCTACTATCGCCTCAACGTGGTGAACCTGAAGATCCCGGCGCTCAACGAACGCGCCGAAGATATCCCGCTGCTGGCCAATCACCTGTTGCGCGAGGCGGCTCAGCGGCACAAGCCGTTCGTGCGCAGCTTCTCGACCGACGCCATGAAGCGGCTGATGACCGCCAGCTGGCCGGGCAACGTGCGTCAGTTGGTCAACGTCATTGAGCAGTGCGTGGCGCTGACCTCGGCGCCGGTGATCGGCGAAGCGCTGGTGGAGCAGGCGCTGGAAGGGGAAAACACCGCGCTGCCGACCTTCGCCGAAGCGCGCAACCAGTTTGAATTGCACTACTTGCGCAAGCTGCTGCAGATCACCAAGGGCAACGTGACCCAGGCCGCGCGCATGGCGGGCCGCAACCGCACCGAGTTTTACAAATTGCTGTCGCGCCACGAGCTGGACGCCAACGATTTTAAAGAATGACAGTTTGCCGCCGGTGCCTGCCACGCAGGTTCTCAACAAATCCGGCGGAATGATTTACACTCCGTTCTCTTTGCCGCGGCGCGCCCGGCGTAGAGCACCATGGAACGTATTAAGCGGGATCGTACACAAATGAGCAGATCACTTTCCATCGCCCTGGCCCAGCTGAACCTGCTGGTCGGCGACATTGAAGGCAACACCGAACGCATGTTGCAAATCGTGCAGGAGCAGCAGAAGGCGGGAGCCGATCTGGTCATGTTCAGCGAACTGGCGCTGTCCGGCTACCCGCCGGAAGATCTGCTGTATCGCAATGACTTCTATCAGCGCTGCGACGCGCAGCTGCTGCGCCTGCAGCAGGCCTCCGCCGAGACCGCGATCCTGGTCGGCCACCCGTGGCGCGAAGGCGACAAGCTGTATAACGCGCTGTCGCTGTTTGCCGAAGGCCGCCTGCTGACCCGCTACTTTAAACAGCAGCTGCCGAACTACGGCGTGTTCGATGAGAAGCGCTATTTCCACGCCGGCAACGACACCTGCGTGGTGGAACTGAAAGGCTACCGTCTGGGGCTGCTGATTTGCGAAGATCTGTGGTTCCCTGAGCCGATCGACGCCGCCAAGGCGGCCGGCGCGGAAATTATCCTGTCGATCAACGCCTCGCCGTATAACCGCGAAAAGCCGTATATCCGCAAAACCCTGATGGCCGGCCACTGCCAGCGCACCCAGCTGCCGCTGGTGTACCTCAATCAGGTCGGCGGCCAGGATGAGCTGATCTTCGACGGCTGTTCCAAGGTCTTCGACGCCGCCGGCACCATGACCCACCGTCTGGCGGCCTTCGACGAGCAGGTGACCCGCCTGGAATTCAACGAGCTGGCCGTGGTGCCGATGGCCGATCCGGCCGCCGAGCTGCCGCAGCTGGCGCAGGTGTACCAGGCGCTGGTGTTGGCGGTGCGCGACTACGTGACCAAAAACGGCTTTAAAGGCGCGGTGCTGGGGCTGTCCGGCGGTATCGACTCGGCGCTGACGCTGGCGATCGCCGTGGATGCGCTGGGCAAAGACAAGGTGCAGGCGCTGATGATGCCGTTCCGCTATACCGCGGACATCAGCATCGCCGACGCCAAGGAAGAGGCGGAAATCCTCGGCGTGGAGTTCGATATCGTCTCCATCGAACCGATGTTCGACGCCTTTATGGGCCAGCTGTCGCCGATGTTCGCCGGCACCGAGCGCGACACCACCGAAGAAAACCTGCAGGCGCGTTGCCGCGGGGTGGTGCTGATGGCGCTGTCCAACAAACGCCGCAGCATCGTGCTGACCACCGGCAACAAGAGCGAAATGGCGGTGGGATACGCCACGCTGTACGGCGATATGGCCGGCGGTTTCGACGTGTTGAAAGACGTGCCGAAAACGTTGGTGTTCAAGCTGTCCGAATACCGCAACACCGTCTCCTACGTGATCCCGCAGCGGGTGATCGATCGTCCGCCGTCCGCCGAGCTGGCGCCGGATCAGGTCGATCAGGACAGCCTGCCGCCATACGATATCCTGGACGCGATCCTGGAAGGCTACGTTGAGCGCGACAAATCGGTTGCCGATCTGGTGGCCGAAGGGTTCGACGAAGCGATCGTGCGCAAGGTGATCCGCCTGGTGGACATCAACGAATACAAGCGGCGTCAGGCCGCCGTCGGGCCGCGTATCACCGCCCGTAACTTCGGCAAAGACCGCCGCTACCCCATCACATCCGGTTTTGGCCGCAAAAATTGGTAAAAGGAAAGAAGATGAAAAAGATCGACGCGATTATCAAGCCGTTCAAACTGGATGACGTCCGCGAAGCGCTGGCCGAAGTGGGCATCACCGGCATGACGGTCACCGAAGTGAAAGGCTTCGGCCGCCAGAAGGGCCACACCGAGCTGTACCGCGGCGCCGAGTACATGGTCGACTTTCTGCCTAAGGTGAAGATCGAGATCGTGGTTGCCGACGACATCGTCGACACCTGCGTGGAAACCATCATGCAGACCGCGCAGACCGGCAAGATCGGCGACGGCAAAATCTTCGTCTTCGACGTGGCGCGCGTGGTGCGCATTCGTACCGGCGAGCAGGACGAAGAAGCGATTTAATGTGATCGTCTACCGAGCACCGCCAGCTTGAGCCTGGGCAGTGCTCGGTCTCCTCACGTACTGCGTGTACGCTCCGGGCCCTGCGCGCTGGCCGTGCCCAATCTGGCCGGCGCTCGCTATGCCCCACACCTCAGTGAACATCTCCCGACCTCTCCACAATCCTGGTTATTTTCACCATTAGCATTCTAAAAAAGCGAACGCTATCGCGTTTTTGATACTTTGCCCGATCGCTTCACGGCCGGCGTCTACACTCAACGCAATGTTTTTGCTTGAGGAATCATCCCCATGATGACGTTACGCCAAATCCGCCACTTCATCGCGGTGGCGGAAACCGGGTCGATCTCCGCCGGCGCCCAGGCGGTGTTTGTCTCCCAGTCTTCGCTGACGCTGGCGATCCAGCAGTTGGAAACCGAGATCGGCGTGCGGCTGTTCGATCGCCACGCCAAGGGCATGACGCTGACCCATCAGGGGCATCAGTTTCTGCGCCAGTCGTATCTGATCCTGGCGACGGTGGACAACGCCAAGCGCAGCCTGCAGATCGGCACCGAAAGCCTGACCGGCAAGCTGACCGTCGGCGTCACCAGCCTGGTGGCCGGCTACTTCCTGGTGGAGCTGCTCACGCGCTTTAAATCGGCCTATCCCAACGTCACCGTGCAGGTGGTTGAAGACGAGCGCCCGTATATCGAGCATCTGTTGGTCAGCGGCGAGATCGACATCGGCGTGCTGATCCTGTCGAACATCGAAGACCGCGACGCGCTGCAGACCGAGGTGCTGATGCACTCGCCGTATCGCCTGTGGTTGCCGCCGCTGCACCCGCTGCTGGAGCACGAGAGCATCAGCCTGGCGGACGTGGCCAAACAGCCGCTGATCCAGCTCAACGCCGATGAAATGGACGTGCACGCGCGGCGCATCTGGGCGCGCGCCGGGCTGAAACCGGAGATCGCCATGAAGACCGCCTCGACTGAGGCGGTGCGCAGCCTGGTGGCGGCAGGGATGGGGGTCTCCATCCAGCCGGACATGGCGTACCGCGCCTGGTCGCTGGAAGGCAACATGATCGAGGCGCGCAAGCTGGACGATCTGCTGGAGCCGCTGGACATCGGGTTGGCGTGGCGGCGTGGCAGCGCGCGGCCGGAGCTGGTGACGCCGTTCCTTACCATCGCGCGCGAGAACGGCAGCAAACACGCGGCCGGGCTTAAGCATTCGATTTAATCGAACGCGGCGTTCAGTATTTAGAATTTGTTGCCCGCCAGTGGCTCGCTTAGGCTGATTAAAACTAACTTATTCACATTTAGTTAACGTTTTTGTCACTTAGGGGCGTCAGGTGATGGCAGATGTGCAGGTTCTCTCAGGTTTGTCCTGTCAGCAGTTCATTAACGGTCAGCTTATCGACGGCGAAGGCCAGCAGGAGTGCATCGTCAATCCGGCCAACGGCGAGACGCTGATCGCCCTGACCGAAGCCTCTTCGGCGCAGGTCGGCAGCGCGGTGAAAGCCGCGCAGCAGGCGTTTGGTCACTGGTCGCGCACCACGCCGGCCCAGCGCGCCGCCCTGTTGCTGCGCATTGCCGACGCCATTGAGCGGCAGGCGCCGCAGCTGGCGCAGCTGGAAGCCCTCAACTGCGGCAAACCGCTGCATCAGGCGCTCAATGACGATCTGCCGGCGGCGGTCGATGTGTTCCGCTTCTTCGCCGGCGCGGTGCGCACGCAGCAAGGGCAGCTGGCCGGCGAGTATGTGCCGGGCCACACCTCGATGATCCGCCGCGATCCGATCGGCGTGGTGGCCTCGATCGCCCCCTGGAACTATCCGCTGATGATGGCGGCGTGGAAGATCGCGCCGGCGCTGGCGGCGGGCAATACCGTGGTGTTCAAACCCTCTGAACATACGCCGCTGACCATTCTGGCGCTGGTGCCGGCGCTGCAGGAGATCCTGCCGCCGGGCGTGCTGAATATCGTCTACGGCGGCGGCGAAGGGGTCGGCAGCCAGCTGGTGGGGCACCCGCAGGTGCGGCTGGTGTCGGTCACCGGCGATATCGTCACCGGGCAAAAAATTCTTCAGGCGGCGGCCAAAAGCGTCAAGCGCACCCACCTGGAACTGGGGGGCAAGGCGCCGGTGATCGTCTGCGACGATGCCGATCTCGACGAAGTGGTCAACGGCATTCGCACCTACGGCTATTACAACGCCGGCCAGGACTGCACCGCCGCCTGCCGCATCTACGCGCAGGCGGGCATCTATCCCAAGCTGGTGGACGCGCTGGGCGAGGCGGTCGCCAGCCTGCGTTTCGCCCGCAAGCGCGATCAGGACAACGAAATCGGCCCGTTAATCAGTGCCCGCCAGCGCGATCGCGTCGCCAGCTTCGTCGAGCGGGCGCTCAGCCAACCGCATATCGAATTGATCACCGGCGCCGCGGCCCACTCCGGGCCGGGGTTCTATTACCAACCGACCCTGCTGGCGGGCTGCCTGCAAAGCGACGAAATCGTGCAGCGCGAGGTGTTTGGCCCGGTGGTCAGCGTCACGCGCTTCGAACACCTGGAGCAGGCGGTGGCGTGGGCCAACGACTCGGAATACGGGCTGGCTTCGTCGGTGTGGACGCAAAATATCGATCGGGCGCTGCACATCGCCGCCCATCTGCAGTACGGCAGCACCTGGATCAACACCCATTTCACCTTGGCGAGCGAGATGCCGCACGGCGGCCTGAAACGCTCCGGCTACGGCAAGGATCTGTCCAGCGATTCGCTGCAGGATTACAGCGTTGTCAGGCACGTAATGGCGAAGTTCAAAGCCGGCTTCTAACGGTTATATCAAGAAAAATCAGGCGGCAGCCGTTCCCTGCCGCATACCGATAAGCAACACAGGGGTAATTACGATGGGAAAAACTACCGCAGTCACCACCACCGTCTCCGCGCTCTGTCTTACCGTGCTGTGCGGCCTGGCCCAGGCGGCCGATCTGCCGCAGACGCTGGGCAAAGGCGAAGGCCGGCTGGATATCATCGCCTGGCCCGGCTACATCGAACGCGGCCAGTCCGACAAAAACTACGACTGGGTCACCCAGTTTGAGAAGCAAACCGGCTGTGCGGTGAACGTGAAGACCGCCGCCACCTCTGATGAAATGGTCAGCCTGATGGCCAAGGGCGGCTACGATCTGGTGACCGCCTCCGGCGACGCCTCGCTGCGCCTGATCTTCGGCAAGCGGGTGCAGCCGATCAACACCGCGCTGATCCCGAACTGGAAGAACATCGATCCGCGCCTGCTGAACGGCGCCTGGTACACCGTGGACGGCAAAACCTACGGCACGCCGTACCAGTGGGGGCCGAACCTGCTGATGTACAACACCAAAACCTTCCCGACGCCTCCGGACAGCTGGGCGGTGATCTTCCAGCAGCAGAACCTGCCGGACGGCAAGAGCAACCAGGGCCGGGTGCAGGCTTACGACGGCCCGATCTACATCGCCGACGCGGCGCTGTTCCTGAAGGCCACCCAGCCGCAGCTCGGCATCAGCGATCCATACCAGCTCAACGAAGAGCAGTATCAGGCGGCGCTGAAGCTGCTGCGCAGCCAGCACGCGCTGATCCACCGCTACTGGCACGACACCTCGGTGCAGATGAGCGACTTTAAAAACGAAGGCGTGGTGGCCTCCAGCGCCTGGCCGTATCAGGCCAACGCCCTGAAGGGCGAGGGGCAGCCGATCGCCACCGTGTTCCCGAAAGAGGGCGTGACCGGCTGGGCGGACACCACCATGCTGCATGCCGACGCCAAGCACCCGAGCTGCGCCTACCAGTGGATGAACTGGTCGCTGGAGCCGAAGGTGCAGGGCGACGTGGCGGCCTGGTTCGGGTCGGTGCCGGCTTCGCCGGCGGGCTGCAAGGCCAGCGCGCTGCTGGGTGAGAAGGGCTGCGAAACCAACGGCTTCAACCAGTTCGACAAAATCGCCTTCTGGAAAACGCCGCAGGCGCAGGGCGGCAAGTTCGTGCCGTACAGCCGCTGGACCCAGGATTACATCGCCATCATGGGCGGCCGCTAAGCCGCGGGGCGCAGCCCGCTGCGCCCGAACTACATCAGTATGGAGCACAGAAAATGACCATTGCCGTGCAATTCATCGATGTTTCGCGGACTTTCGGCGATGTTCGCGCCGTGGATCGGGTATCCATCGACATTCAGGACGGGGAATTCTTCTCCATGCTCGGGCCGTCCGGCTCGGGCAAAACCACCTGCCTGCGCCTGATCGCCGGCTTTGAACAGCTCACTTCCGGCTCGATTCGCATCCACGGCCAGGAAGCCGCCAACCTGCCGCCGTACCAGCGCGACGTGAATACGGTGTTTCAGGATTACGCGCTGTTCCCGCACATGTCGGTGCTGGAAAACGTCGCCTACGGCCTGATGGTGAAGGGCGTCGCCAAACGCGAGCGGCTGGCGCGGGCGCAAGAGGCGCTGGAGAGCGTGGCGCTCGGTTTCGTTGCCGAACGCAAACCGGCGCACCTGTCGGGCGGCCAGCGGCAGCGCGTGGCGTTGGCGCGCGCGCTGGTCAATCGGCCGCGGGTGCTGCTGCTGGACGAACCGCTCGGCGCGCTGGATCTCAAGCTGCGCGAGCAGATGCAGGGCGAGCTGAAGAAGCTGCAGCGCCAGCTGGGCATCACCTTTATCTTCGTCACCCACGATCAAAGCGAAGCGCTGTCGATGTCCGATCGGGTGGCGGTGTTCAATAACGGCCGCATCGAACAGGTGGATACGCCGCGCGAGCTTTACATGCGGCCTAAGACGCCGTTCGTCGCCGAATTCGTCGGCACCTCCAACGTGGTGCGCAGCGAGCTGGCGCAGCGCCTGCTCGGCGAAAGCCGAACCTTCTCGATCCGGCCGGAGCATATCCGCCTGCTGGAGCAGGGCGGCGCGGCGCAGGACGAGATCCAGGTGCAGGGCACGCTGCAGGAAATCCATTACCAGGGCGCGGCCACGCGGTATGAAATCGCGCTGAACGACGGCGAAAAGTTGCTGGTCAGCCAGGCCAATCCGCAGTGGCTCGCCGAAGGGCAACAGCGGCAGATCGGCCAGCCGATCGTCGCCTGCTGGCCGCGCGCGGCGATGGTGCCGCTGCTGGAGGAGAGGTGAGATGGACATGAGCATCGATTCCCCCTCGGCGCGCGGCGGCACCGTGCGCGCGCTGTCGACCTGGCTCTATCGCCGGCCGACGCTGTATCTGCTTTTGCTGCTGGTGCCGCCGCTGCTGTGGTTCGGCGCGGTGTACCTCGGGTCGCTGCTGACGCTGCTGTGGCAAGGGTTTTACACCTTCGACGATTTCACCATGGCGGTGACGCCGGATCTGACCTTCGCCAACCTGGCGGCGCTGTTCAACCCGGCCAACTACGACATCATCCTGCGCACGCTGACCATGGCGGTGCTGGTGTCGCTGGCCAGCGCGGTACTGGCGTTCCCGATCGCCTATTACATGGCGCGCTACACCAGCGGCCGCGTCAAGGCGTTCTTTTACATCGCGGTGATGATGCCGATGTGGGCCAGCTATATCGTTAAAGCCTATGCCTGGACCCTGCTGCTGGCGAAAGACGGCGTGGCGCAGTGGTTCCTGCAGCACCTGGGGCTGGAGCCGCTGTTGGCTTCGCTGCTGACGGTGCCCGGCGTCGGCGGCAACACGCTGTCGACCTCAGGGCTGGGGCGTTTTCTGGTGTTCGTCTATATCTGGCTACCGTTCATGATCCTGCCGATCCAGGCGGCGCTGGAGCGCCTGCCGCCTTCGCTGCTGCACGCCTCGGCGGATCTGGGCGCCCGGCCGGCGCAGACCTTCCGCCACGTCATTTTGCCGCTGGCGGTGCCGGGCATCGCCGCCGGGTCGATCTTCACCTTCTCGCTGACGCTGGGCGACTTTATCGTGCCGCAGCTGGTGGGGCCGCCGGGCTATTTCATCGGCAGCATGGTGTACGCCCAGCAGGGCGCGATCGGCAATATGCCGATGGCCGCGGCCTTTACGCTGGTGCCGATCGTCCTGATCGCCATCTACCTTTCCATCGTCAAACGTCTGGGGGCTTTCGATGCACTCTGAACGCGCGCCCTTAGGGCTGAAGCTGGCCGCCTGGGGCGGACTGATCTTCCTGCATTTCCCGTTGGCGATCATCGCCATCTACGCCTTCAACACCGAGGATGCCGCTTTCAGCTTCCCGCCGAAGGGGTTTACGCTGCACTGGTTCAACGTTGCCGCCGGGCGGCAGGATATCCTCGATGCGGTGCTGCTATCGGCGCAGATCGCCTGCCTGGCGACCGCCATCGCGCTGGTGCTCGGCACCCTGGCGGCGGCGGCGCTGTATCGGCGCGATTTCTTCGGCAAGGACAGCATTTCGCTGCTGCTGCTGCTGCCGATCGCGCTGCCGGGGATCGTCACCGGTCTGGCGCTGCTGGCGGCGTTCAAGGCGCTGAACATCGAGCCGGGCATCCTGACTATCGTCGTCGGCCATGCGACGTTCTGCGTGGTGATCGTGTTCAACAACGTCATCGCCCGGTTCCGCCGCACCTCGTACAGCCTGATCGAAGCGTCGATGGATCTCGGCGCCGACGGCTGGCAAACCTTCCGTTACGTGATCTTGCCGAACCTCGGCTCGGCGCTGCTGGCCGGGGGCATGCTGGCGTTCGCGCTGTCTTTCGATGAAATCATCGTGACCACCTTTACCGCCGGCCACGAGCGCACGCTGCCGCTGTGGCTGCTGAACCAGCTCGGTCGCCCGCGCGATGTGCCGATCACCAACGTGGTGGCGCTGTCGGTAATGCTGTTGACCATGCTGCCGATCCTCGGCGCTTACTACCTGACCAAAGGTGGGGAAAGCGTCGCCGGCAGCGGCAAATAATTTCCTTACCCGACCTCTGATAAAAGGATAACCCTATGCAAAGCCAACTGTTGATTGACGGCCAACTGGTGAACGGCCAGGGCGCGACCCTGCCGGTGTATAACCCGGCGACCGGCGAAGTGATTGCGCAGGTGGCGGAGGCCAGCCCGGAGCAGGTCGATCGCGCGGTGCTGGCGGCGGATGCCGCGTTCGCCGCCTGGGGGCAAACCACGCCGAAGGAGCGCGCCGAGCATCTGCTCAAGCTGGCGGATCTGATCGACGCGCATGCCGAGACCTTCGCCAGGCTGGAGTCGCTCAACTGCGGCAAGCCTTATCACTGCGTGTTGAACGACGAACTGCCGGCGGTGGCCGACGTGTTTCGCTTCTTCGCCGGGGCCAGCCGCTGCCTGACCGGCATGGCGGCCGGTGAGTATCTGGCCGGGCATACCTCGATGATCCGCCGCGATCCGCTGGGCGTGGTGGCCTCGATCGCGCCGTGGAACTACCCGCTGATGATGGCGGCCTGGAAACTGGCGCCGGCGCTGGCGGCGGGCAACTGCGTGGTGATCAAGCCTTCCGAGCAGACGCCGCTGACCACCTTCAAACTGGCCGAACTGGCCGCCGGGCTGTTCCCGCCGGGCGTGCTCAACGTGCTGTTCGGCCGCGGCGCAAGCGTCGGCGATCGGTTGACCGGGCATGACAAGGTGCGCATGGTGTCGCTGACCGGCTCGATCGCCACCGGCGAGCACATCATCGCCCACACCGCCGCCGGCATTAAGCGCACCCATATGGAGCTGGGCGGCAAGGCGCCGGTGCTGGTGTTCGACGACGCCGATCTGCAGCAGGTGGTGGACGGCATTCGCGGCTTCGGTTTCTACAACGCCGGGCAGGATTGCACCGCCGCCTGCCGCATCTACGCGCAGAAAAGCATTTATCCCGAGCTGGTGAAGCGGCTGGGCGAGGCGGTGGCCAGCCTGAAGATCGGCGCGCCGGACGACGAGAGCACCGAGCTGGGGCCATTGATTACCGCCCAGCATCTGGAGCGGGTCGCCGGTTTTGTCGAGCGAGCCAAAGCCTTGCCGCACGTGCAGGTGGTGACCGGCGGCGAGAAGGTGAAGGGGCCGGGTTACTACTTCCAGCCGACGCTGCTGGCCGGCGCGCGCCAGGAGGATGAAATCGTGCAGCGCGAGGTGTTCGGCCCGGTAGTGACGGTGACGCCGTTCGACGACGAAGAGCAGGTGCTGGCCTGGGCGAACGAATCCAACTACGGGCTGGCGTCGTCCGTGTGGACCCGCGACGTGGGCCGTGCGCATCGCTTAAGCGCCCGCCTGCAATACGGCTGCACCTGGGTGAACACCCACTTCATGCTGGTGAGCGAAATGCCGCACGGCGGCCAGAAACTGTCCGGCTATGGCAAGGATATGTCGATGTACGGGCTGGAGGATTACACCGCCATTCGTCATGTGATGTTCAAACATTGATTTTACAATAATTATCCGCACAATAGCGCGGCCTTCGGGCCGGCTCCGGCCGGCCGATGATAATAAAAAAGGAAGCCTATATGGGTATCACCCGACGCGATTTTCTCAACGGGGTGGCGATCACCATCGCCGCCGGGTTGACGCCGCTGCAAATCTTGCGCGCGTCGCCGCAAACCGCCAATCAAACCCTGTACTACCCGCCGGCGCTGACCGGGCTGCGGGGTAACCATCCGGGCTCGTTCGAGCATGCGCACCAGTTGGGGCGCGACGGCAAAACCTTTGATTTCGGCAGCGTGCCCGCCGTTGAAGAGTTCGATCTGGTGGTGGTCGGCGCCGGCATCAGCGGGTTGGCGGCCGCCTGCTTCTGGCAGCAGCTGAAAGGTGAGCAGCAGCGCATTTTGCTGATCGACAACCATGACGACTTCGGCGGCCACGCCAAGCGCAACGAATTCAACACCGACGACGGCATGCTGCTTGGCTACGGCGGCAGCGAATCGCTGCAGTCGCCGCGCTCCAACTTCAGCCCGGTGGCGATGGGGCTGCTGCGCAATCTCGGCGTCGATATCGATCGGCTGGAGCAGGCGTTTGACACTACCTTCTACCCGGATCTGAACCTGAGCCGCGGGGTTTACTTCGATCGCAAGAACTTCGGCGTCGACAAGGTGGTGAGCGGCGATCCGGGCCGCACGGTGGCGGACGACATTCCGCGCGATCGTCTCAACGGTCGCTCTTTTGAAGCGTTCATCGGCGATTTCCCGCTGCCGGAAAGCGATCGCCAGGCGTTGATCGCGCTGCATACGGTGAAGAAAGATTATCTGCCGGAGATGACGCTGGAGCAGAAGGTCGAGTGGCTCGATACCCACAGCTACACCCAGTTCCTGCGCGAGAAGGTGGGCCTGAGTGAGCTGGCGATCCGTTATTTCCAGCAGACCACCAACGATTTCCAGGCGGTGGGCATCGACGGCACGTCGTGCAGCGATGCGCGCATCTGCGATCTGCCGGGCCTTGACGGCATGAATCTGCCGCCGCTGGACGAGGAGTCGCAGGCGGATCTCGACGATCCTTACGTGTTCCACTTCCCGGACGGCAACGCCACGCTGGCGCGCCTGATGGTGCGCAAATTGATCCCGGCGGTGGCGCCGGCCGGCAAAGACATGAACGACGTGGTGCTGGCCAAATTCGACTACGGCCAGCTCGATCGGCCGGAATCGCCGGTGAAGCTGCGTTTGAACAGCACCGGGCTGCATGCGGCCAACGTTGGCGACAAGGTGGAAGTCACCTACATGACCGGCGAGAAGATGACCAAGGTGCGCGCCGGGCAGGTGGTGATGGCCGGCTACAACATGATGATCCCGTACCTGGTGCCGGAGATGTCGCACGAGCAGCAGGAGGCGCTGAAGCAGAACGTCAAGTCGCCGCTGGTGTACAGCAAGGTGGTGATCCGCAACTGGCAGCCGTTCATCAAGCTGGGCGTGCACGAGATCTATTCGCCGGCCGCGCCGTACAGCCGCGTGAAGCTGGATTACCCGGTGAGCATGGGCGGGTATCAGCACCCGCGCGATCCGGATCGGCCGATCGGCCTGCATATGGTGTACGTGCCGACGCTGCCGGGCAGCGGCCTCAGCCCGCGCGAGCAGTCGCGCAAAGGGCGCGCGCTGCTGCTGGGCACGCCGTTCGAGGTGCACGAGCAGATGATCCGCGAACAGCTGCAGGGCATGCTGGGCGAGGCCGGTTTCGACCATCAGCGCGACATTCAGGCGATCACCGTCAACCGCTGGTCGCACGGTTACTCCTACTTCCTCAACGGGCTGTTTGACGACGAAGACGAGGCCACGAAAATCATCGAAACGGCGCGGCAGCCGATCGGCAAGATCGTTATCGCCAACTCCGATGCCGACTGGAGCCCGTACGCCAACTCGGCGATCGATCAGGCGTGGCGCGCGGTGAATGAACTGGCCTACGGCAAGGTAGCCGCCAAGGAGGGAGCATGAGTCTGCGTTCGCTGTACCTGTTGAGCCTGCTGGCGGCAGGCGGCTCGGCCCAGGCGATGTCGGCCGGGGAATACGTCGCCAAAGCCGGTGACTGCACCGCCTGCCACACCGCGCCGGGCGGCGCCGAATTGGCGGGTGGCATGAAGTTCCCGACGCCGCTCGGGGCTATCTACGCCACCAACATCACGCCGGACAAGCTGCACGGCATCGGTGCCTATTCGTTCGAAGAGTTCGATCGCGCCATGCGCCAGGGGGTAGCCAAAGACGGCCACCGGCTCTACCCGGCGATGCCGTACACCTCGTACGCCAAAATGAGTGCGGAAGACATGCGCGCGCTGTATGACTATCTGATGAAAGAAGTGCCGGCGCAGAACGTGGCCAACCGCGCCAGCGACATCAGCTGGCCGCTGTCGATGCGCTGGCCGCTGGCGGTGTGGAACCAGCTGTTCCACGACGACCGGCCGTATCAGGCGGATCCGCAGCAAAGCGCCGAGTGGAACCGCGGCGCCTACCTGGTGCAGGGCGCGGGCCATTGCGGCAGTTGCCACACGCCGCGCGGCTGGGCGATGCAGGAGAAGGGGCTGGACGGCAAGGAGCCGGTGTTCCTGAGCGGCTCCGAGCTGGACGGCTGGTACGCCTCCAATCTGCGCGGCCTGCCGCCGGAAGAGGTGACGGCACTGCTGAAAACCGGCCGCAGCCGCCATGCGGCGGTCGCCGGGCCGATGAGCGAGGTGGTGACCCACAGCACGCAGTATCTCAGCGACGGCGATCTGAACGCCATCGCGGTGTACCTGCGCAGCCTGGCGCCGGAAACCGCCGCCAAAGCCGCTGCGCCTGCCGCGCAGGCGGATAACCCGGGCGGCAAGGCGACCTACGCGATGTACTGCTCGACCTGCCACGGCAACAAGGGGGAGGGCACCGACTTCGCTATTCCGGCGCTGGCGGGCAATGCCACGGTAACGGCGGACAATCCGCTGACCGCGCTGCGGGTGGTGCTGGAGGGGGCGCATACGCCGATCACGCAGCAGGCGATGGCGTTCGACATGCCGGCTTACGGCTGGGCGTTGAACGATCGGCAGGCGGCGGATCTGATGAGTTATCTGCGGGGAAGCTGGGGCAACCAGGCGGCGCCGGTGACGGTGCAGCAGGTGCAGGACGCGCGTCAACTGCAGGCGAAATGAAGAGGGAGCGCGGTCTGACGGCCGCGCTCCGCAAGCATTACAGCACCTTATGCGGGCCGAAGCATTCGTAGTGGATGCGTTCGGCCTCTACGCCCATTTCCAGCAGCTGTTTGCCCACGAACTGCATGAAGGCCACCGGGCCGCAGAAGTAATAGTGCATCTGCGGATCGGCCAGGCTGCCTTGCAGCGCGCTCAAATCCATCAATCCGCGGCTGTGGTAGTCGCGGCCTTCCACGTCATCGGCGCCCGGCTCGCGGTACCACACATGGCGGCTCAGATTCGGCATGCGCCCGGCAATATCCGCCACTTCATCGGCAAAGGCGTGCACGCCACCGTTTTCCGCCGCGTGCAGCCAGTGGACCTGCGCCTGATGCTGGTTGTCGTGCAGGGTGTTGAGCATGCTGAGCATCGGGGTTTGGCCGACGCCGGCGGAGATCAGCGCCACCGGCGTGGTCGGCGCCACGTCGAGGAAGAAGTCGCCGTGCGGCGGGGCGATGTAGATCACGTCGCCTTCCTGCGCCTGCCGGTGCAGGTAGTTGGACACTTTCCCCTGATCTTCACGCTTCACCGCGATGCGGTAGAACTCGCCGTTCGGCGAGGTGGTCAGCGAGTACTGGCGAATTTCCTGATGTTCCAGGCTGTCGTGCTTGATGTAGACCGCCAGATACTGCCCCGGTTTGAAGTCCGCCACCCGGCCGCCGTCCACCGGCGCCAGCACGAAACTGCAGATCACGTCGCTCTGCGGCTGTTTTTTCAGGATGCGGAATGCGCGCAGATCGCGCCAGCCGCCGTTGTCGGTTTCGCTCTGCTGATAAATCTGCTCTTCACGCTGGATAAATACGTTGGCCAGCACGCCGTAGGCCTTGCCCCAGGCGTCCAGGACTTCCTGACCCGGGCTGAACATTTCGTCCAGCGTCGCCAGCAGGTGACCGCCGACGATGTTGTACTGCTCCGGCTGGATATTGAAGCTGGTGTGCTTCTGCGCGATGCGCTCCACCGCCGGCAGCAGCGCCGCCAGGTTCTCGATGTTGGCGGCATAGGCGCAGATGGCGTCGAACAGCGCCTGACGCTGATCGCCGTTGCGCTGGTTGCTCATGTTGAAAATGTCTTTCAATTCCGGGTTGTGCGCGAACATGCGATCGTAAAAGTGGGCGGTCAGCTTCGGCCCGGTCGCAGCCAGCAGGGGAATGGTGGATTTCACGGTGGCGATGGTTTGGCTATCCAGCATGGAAGCGCTCCTTGGGTTGGGATCTTGACGAGAATTTTAATGATGTATTTTAAATGCATCTTATTGGGTTCCGCGTCGCTTGTAAATACCCTTGTTTTCGTTGCGGTGTTCTTCGGGCGTCGATCGCGCTCACAGAACATGAAAAAAGCGCATCGTTCGCATGAGGAAATGTCCGTTGATAAACGGCGGCGTTTAGCGGATCAAAGCCTTGCGCCACCTTATGCCAATCGTTTGCGTAAAAACCTCTGTCAAGACCTATCTTCGGTGGGGCGAAACGGTTTACACTGTGGCCCAGAACCCAAACGGGTAGTTATTTGGTGATTTTTTAGTTAGCTGATTTAAGTCAGGAGATGCCGGATGTTAAAGCGTGAAATGAACATTGCCGATTACGATGCGGAACTGTGGCGTGCCATGGAGCAGGAAGTGGTGCGTCAGGAAGAGCACATCGAGCTGATCGCGTCTGAGAACTACACCAGCCCGCGCGTGATGCAGGCTCAGGGTTCCCAGCTGACCAACAAATACGCTGAAGGCTATCCGGGCAAGCGTTACTACGGCGGCTGTGAATACGTGGATATCGTTGAGCAGCTGGCTATCGATCGCGCCAAAGAATTGTTCGGCGCCGATTACGCCAACGTGCAGCCGCACTCCGGCTCCCAGGCTAACTTCGCCGTGTACACCGCGCTGCTGCAGCCGGGCGACACCATTCTGGGCATGAACCTGGCGCACGGCGGCCACCTGACCCACGGTTCCCCGGTCAACCTGTCCGGCAAACTGTATAACGTGGTGCCTTACGGCATCGACGACAAAGGCCAAATCGACTATGACGATCTGGCCAAGCAGGCGCAAACCCACAAGCCGAAAATGATCATCGGCGGCTTCTCCGCTTACTCCGGTGTGGTTGACTGGGCCAAAATGCGTGAAATCGCCGACAGCATCGGCGCTTACCTGTTCGTCGACATGGCGCACGTGGCGGGCCTGATCGCCGCCGGCGTCTACCCGAACCCGGTACCGCACGCGCACATCGTCACCACCACCACCCACAAAACCCTGGCGGGCCCGCGCGGCGGCCTGATCCTGGCGAAGGGCGGCGACGAAGAGCTGTACAAGAAGCTGAACTCCGCCGTGTTCCCTGGCGGCCAGGGCGGCCCGCTGATGCACGTGATCGCCGGCAAGGCGGTGGCGCTGAAAGAAGCGATGGAGCCTGAGTTCAAGGTTTACCAGCAGCAAGTGGCGGTCAACGCTAAGGCGATGGTGGACGTGTTCCTGCAGCGCGGCTACAAAGTGGTCTCCGGCGGCACCCATAACCACCTGTTCCTGCTGGATCTGGTCGACAAAAACCTGACCGGTAAAGAAGCGGACGCCGCCTTGGGCCGCGCCAACATCACCGTCAACAAAAACAGCGTGCCGAACGATCCGAAAAGCCCGTTCGTCACCTCCGGCGTGCGTATCGGCACCCCGGCCGTCACCCGTCGCGGCTTCAAAGAAGCCGACGTGCGCGAACTGGCCGGTTGGATCTGTGATGTGCTGGACAACATCAACGATGAAGCCACCATCGAACGCACCAAGAAGAAAGTGCTGGATATCTGCGCCCGCCTGCCGGTTTACGCGTAATCCCGCTTTCGCCCGACAAAACCCGCTGCGGCGGGTTTTTTTGTGGCCGCTCGCGGCAAACTGTGAGCTGTCTGGCACTCTAACGCATTGAAGTGGAATGAAGATTGCGGGTCGGTGTGAGCTCTGTCAAAGTATTGCCCTCACTCCGGAGGGATCATGGTTCTGCAATCCACGCGTTGGCTCGCGCTCAGTTATTTCACCTACTTCTTTTCCTATGGCATCTTCTTACCGTTCTGGGGCGTGTGGCTGAAAGGCGAGGGCATCGCGCCCGAAACCATCGGCATGCTGCTCGGCGCCGGCTTGGTGGCCCGCTTCCTCGGCAGCTTACTGATTGCACCCCGCGTTAAAGATCCCTCTCATTTAGTCTCCGCCCTGCGCCTGCTGGCGCTGCTGACCCTGGCCTTTGCGGTCGGTTTCTGTTTCGGCAACGGCTGGGGTTGGCTGATGCTGGTGATAGCGGGTTTCAACCTGTTCTTCTCGCCGCTGGTGCCGCTGACCGACGCGTTGGCCGCCACCTGGCAAAAGCAGATCCGTATGGACTACGGCCGGGTGCGGCTGTGGGGCTCGCTGGCGTTCGTCATCGGCTCGGCGCTGACCGGGCAGTTGGTGGCGGTGTGGGGCCATAACGCCATTCTCTACAGCCTGATTTTCAGCGTGCTGGCGATGCTGCTGGGCATGCTGTTGAAGCCGAGCGTCATGCCGCAGGGCGAAGCGCGCACGCACAGCGGAACCGAACGTTCGCTGTGGGCGCTGCTGAAAGAGGGGCCGGTCTGGCGCTTCCTGCTGTGCGTCACGCTGCTGCAAGGGGCGCACGCCGGCTACTACAGCTTCGGCTCCATTTACTGGCAGGAGGCGGGCTATTCGGCCTCGACCATCGGCTATCTGTGGTCGCTGGGCGTGGTGGCGGAGGTGATTATTTTCGCCAGCAGCAACGTGCTGTTCCGCCGCTGGAATGCGCGCAACCTGCTGTTGCTCTCCGCCTGCTGCGGCGTGTTGCGCTGGAGCCTGATGGCCTATAGCACCGAGCTGGGCTGGCTGCTGCTGATCCAGATCCTGCACTGCGGCACTTTCACCGTCTGCCATTTGGCGGCGATGCGCTTTATCGCCGCGCGTCAGGGGCAAGAGGTGATCCAACTGCAGGCGGTGTATTCGGCGCTGGCGATGGGCGGCGGCATCGCCGTCATGACGGTCATTGCCGGGTTCCTGTTCGAACATTGGCAGGGCGGGGTATTCTGGGTGATGGCGGCGGTCGCGGTGCCGGCCTTGTTTATCCGGCCGCCGGCGGTCAGCGTCAGCCGCTGATTAAGGGGCTTCCAGCAGCGCGCGAATCGCCTGGCGCTGCCGGGTTTCCAGCGGTAGTTCGGTATAGACCAGCGGCGGGTGCGGATCGCTGTGCACCGCCGCATAAGGGGTGATCACCAGCGTGATGCCCTGCGGCGCTCCGCCGCGCAGATAGTCGCTCAGCGGCAGGTACTTGATGTTCAGCGGCAACAGCGTGAGCTCTCGGATCTGATATTCCACTTCCTCTTCCAACTGCGGGTTGTCCAGCGTCAGCAGCAGCACCTGCTTTTCCTGCAGCGCGTTGTCCTGCATCAGCCAGGCGCCGAAGCTGATGGCCACCAGCCCCGCCTCCTCGTTGGAAAAATGCACGCCGTACTCCTGCTCCAGCGGTTTCAGCGCTTCCTGCGTGGTGCGCATCAGCCGCGGGTATTTGCGCACCACTTCTTCCAGCAGCATATTGTCGATGCCGATGGCGAAACGGCAGCGCTCCAGCGCCGGCGCCAGATGGGCGAACAGCTGGCTGACCAGCTCCGCCTTGCTGCTGAAGGCCATGCCGGAAAGTTGCTGGAAGCGCTCGACCATGCTGTCGATCGCCACCATCAATCTCCGCTCTTGCGCTGAGTCGTTGCTGTGGTAGCTGTGATTTTTCAACATGGTGAAGGTGAGCGCCAAAAAATCGCGCTCGTCTGCCTGCGGCGGCTGGTTAAACAGCCGGTTGCAGGCCTGATGCAGCCAGGCGGCGGCCTGCTGTTCCGGCTTTTTCCGCAGCCAGTCGCGTTGAACCGCGTCGAAACGCGGATGCTGCTGCAGGCGATTTTGCCAGGCGCAGTAGAGCAGGTAATGCTGCAGGAATTGGCGGTCGCGCGCATCGAAGTGGCGGCTGAGCAGCGGCTCGCAGGCGTCGATCGCCTCTGCCAGCGCAGACGCCGGGGCGGCATCGGTCGCCAGCGCTTGCCGCAGGCGCGGGGCGAAATCGCCTTCGACAAACCGCGGGCTGCAGCGCAGGGCCCGCCGCAGCCAGTGGATCAGGCACAGGCGTTGGTCGAGCACGCTGCCCCGCAGTTGGTAGCCATGGTCGGGATCGACGGCGATCTCCAGGTGATGGAAACGCTGGATTTCACTGGCCACCTCGGCTATATCTTGCCGGGTTATCGGGGGGGCGACGCCGTTGATTCGGCTTAGGGTCTCCAGCTGTAACTCGGGCTCCGGCGTGTACAGCATCAGCAGCAGATGGCAGCGCCGTTGTTGTCCGGAGAGCTCGGGCACGGGAGAGGTGTCCAGGCTCATTATCACCTTCCGGCATAAAAGGTTGCGATTATGCCTAAGCATAGCAAAAGGCTTTGTGACGGCAGGATTACCGCGCGGCTTTTACTTCGGCTTACAACTTTCGTCACAAATATCGCCGGGAGAGACGGGCCGTTAGGTATCTATTTGTGTTACGTTATAACAAATGCAGGTAAGACAGGATAATGATGAAGTTACGTCGTCTTTTGGCTGCCTTCGGCGCCGTGTTCAGCGCCGGTGCGATCGCTCATCCGCACAGCTTTATCGACATGAATACCACCTTCGTCGCCAAAGACCAGCGGCTGGTCGGCCTGAAAATGGTGTGGGTGATGGATGAAATCACCTCGGCGGATCTGCTCTACGATGCGAAAAACGCCAAGAGCGATTCGGAAGTGTGGAAAAAGCTGGCGGCGGAAGTGATGGCCAACGTGCTGGGGCAGCACTATTTCACCGATCTTTACCGCGACGGCAAACCGGTGAAATACCTGAACTTGCCCAGTGAATATCACCTGTCGCGCCAGGGCAACCAGGCGGTGCTGGAGTTCGTGCTGCCGTTGGCCGAGCCGCAGCCGCTGGCGGGCAAGCCGTTCGAACTTTCTACTTACGATCCGACTTATTTCGTGGATATGACCTATAAAGACCAAAATGCGCTGCATCTGCCGCCGGAGATGGCGCAGCTGTGCAGCTACAAGCTGATGACGCCGAAGCCGAATGCGTCGCTGCAGGCCTATGCGCTGTCGCTAGACAAGAACGACTCGCCCGGTGAAGACCTGGCGCTGGGGCAGCAGTTCGCCCAGCGGGTGACGCTGCAATGTCGTTAAATCTCTCGCAACCGACGACGAGCCGACGCCACTGGGCCTTCGGCCTGTGGCCGCTGCTGCCGTTCACGCTGGCGCTGGCGGCCGCCGCGCTGCTGGCGTGGCACTATTGGCCGCAGCTGCTGATGCAGAGCGTGGTGTGGCAAAAAGCGCTGCACCAGCAGATGGCGGGGCTGTTGCAGCAGGTGAAGGCCGCGCCGCAGCAGGCCGGGCTGGCGCTGATGCTGTTCAGCCTCGGCTATGGCGTCTTGCATGCGCTCGGCCCCGGCCACGGCAAAGTGGTGATCGCCACCTACCTGGCTACCCATCCGGCGCGGCTGAAAAGCAGCCTGAAGCTGACCTTCGCCGCCTCGCTGGTGCAGGGCGGGGTAGCGATCGCGCTGGTCACGCTGATGCTGGTGGTATTGCAGCTCTCTTCGCGCCAGCTGCACCAAAGCAGTTTCTGGCTGGAGAAGGGCAGCTTTATTCTGGTGATGCTGCTTGGCGTGCTGCTGAGTTGGCGCGCGCTGAAACGCCTGTTTGCGGCGATCAAGGCGATGCGCCCGGCGCCGGCGCTGCGCATCAACAGCCTGACGCCGCTGGCGGCGGATCATGTGCACAGCGCCAATTGCGGCTGCGGCCACCGGCATCTGCCGAGCGACAGCGAGCTGCAGGCGGGAAGCGACTGGCGCACTCAGGCCGCCATCGTGCTGGCGATGGGCATGCGCCCCTGTTCGGGGGCGATTTTGGTGCTGCTGTTCTCCAAAGTGATCGGCGTGTTCGGCTGGGGAGTGATCTCCGCGCTGGCGATGGCGTTCGGCACCTCGTTGACCATCTCGATGCTGGCGCTGCTGGTACATTACAGCCGCCGGCTGGCGGTGCGCCTCAGCCGTTCGCGCGCGCCCGCCGCCTGGAGCGCGGTGGCCTGGGGGGCGTTGGCGCTGGCCGGCGGCCTGATCCTGCTGGCCGCCGGGCTGTTGCTGTACGTCAGCGCGCAGCCGGAATTCGGCGGCGGCATCCGTCCCTTCTCCCGCTAACGGGCATAAAAAAAGCGCTGCATCGGCAGCGCTTTTTTCGATTCGCTTCTGGCGATTAACGCTTCAGCGCTTCGCTCAGTTCTTCACGCATGGTGGCCAGCATGGCTTTCACTACGCGCGGGTTGCCTGCCACCACGTTGCCGGAGCTGAAGTGGTTGTGGCCGCCGACGAAGTCGGTCACCAGGCCGCCGGCTTCACGCACCAGCAGTTCGCCCGCGGCGAAGTCCCACGGCTTCAGGCCGATTTCGAAGAAACCGTCTACGCGGCCGGCGGCCACATAGGCCAGATCCAGCGCAGCGGAACCGGTGCGGCGGAAGTCTGCGCACTGGGTGAACAGCTTGCCGACGATGTTGATGTAAGGCGTTGCGTGCTGTTTGACCTTGAACGGGAAGCCGGTCGCCAGGATGGTGCCATCCAGATCTTTGGCGTTGGTGCCGCGCAGGCGGTAGCCGTTGAGCTGTGCGCCCTGGCCGCGAGTGGCGGTGAACAGTTCGTTGCGCATCGGATCGTAAACCACGGCCACTTCAGTACGGCCTTTGATGCGTACGGCGATGGAAACGGAGAAATGAGGGAAACGTTTGATGAAGTTTGCAGTGCCATCCAGTGGATCGATCACCCATTGCACATCGCGATCTTCGCCGATCAGCTCACCGCGTTCTTCGCTCACGATACTGTGTTGCGGATAAGACTTGCGGATGACGTCGATGATCAGATGCTCTGCATCGCGATCGACGTTGGTGACGAAGTCATTGGTCCCTTTCTGGCTCGCTTCTACAGCGTCCGGGGTTTCGTAGTTTTTGGCAATCAGGTTACCGGCCTTGCGCGCAGCGCGCACGGCGATAGTCAGCATCGGATGCATGGGTATCTTCCAACTAGGATGTTAAAGAACAGGAAACGGCGCGAAGTATAGCAGCTGTTCGGCAAATTGCCTACGGCTGTGTTAAGATGCTGCGATTTTCCGCCACGCTCAGAGTTTGTATGCTGCACAATATCCGCATTGTTCTGGTTGAGACTTCACATACCGGCAACATGGGCTCGACCGCCAGAGCCATGAAAACCATGGGTTTAACCAACCTTTATCTGGTTAATCCGCTGATCAAACCCGATTCTCAGGCCATCGCCCTGGCCGCCGGCGCCAGCGACGTGATCGGCAACGCCACTATCGTCGACACCCTCGATGACGCCATCGCCGGCTGTAGCCTGGTGGTGGGCACCAGCGCCCGTTCTCGCACCTTGCCGTGGCCGATGCTGGAGCCGCGTGAATGCGGCGTGCGCGCGGTGCACGAGGGCGAACACGCGCCAGTGGCGCTGGTGTTCGGCCGCGAACGCGTCGGGCTGACCAACGATGAATTGCAGAAGTGCCACTACCACGTCGCTATTCCGGCCAACCCGGACTACAGCTCGCTGAACCTGGCGATGGCGGTGCAGATCCTGGCGTACGAAGTGCGCGTGGCTTACCTCGATCGCCAACAGGCTGGCGCGCCGCAGCTGGAAGAGACGCCGTACCCGCTGGTGGATGACCTCGAGCGTTTCTATCAGCACCTGGAGCAGACGCTGCAGCGCACCGGCTTTATTCGTCCGTCCCATCCGGGCCAGGTGATGAGCCGCCTGCGTCGGCTGTTCACCCGCGCGCGCCCGGAAGGGCAGGAGCTGAATATCCTGCGTGGCATGCTGACGTCGATCGAGAAACAGGATAAACATCAAGGTAATTAATTGATGTGGCATAGCGGTGGGCGACAATAGTATTAGTTATCCAAAGGTTATAACATGTATTTTATATACCTTTGTTCTTGCTAAGTTCAAAACGTGCTAATACTTGAGTCAATTACTAGGTTAAATAGTTGACTGTTTTACTCAGGAATGTCAGACTTTCGGCCATATTTGACCAACAGGTAACCATTGAGCTATGAGACTGACATCCAAAGGCCGTTATGCCGTAACCGCTATGCTTGACGTAGCGCTGCATTCCCAGGAAGGGCCGGTGCCACTGGCGGACATTTCCGAACGCCAGGGTATTTCGCTCTCTTATCTGGAACAATTATTCTCCCGTCTGCGCAAAAATGGCCTGGTGGCCAGCGTGCGCGGCCCGGGCGGTGGTTATCTGCTGGGTAAAGACGCGGGTGAGATCGCCGTTGGCGCTGTCATCACTGCCGTCGATGAATCGGTAGATGCAACCCGGTGCCAGGGCAAAGAAGGCTGTCAGGGCGGCGATCGCTGCTTGACCCACGCCCTGTGGCGCGATCTGAGCGAGCGCATCAGCGGGTTCCTGAACAACATTACGCTGGCAGAACTGGTCAACAACCAGGAAGTGCTGGTGGTGGCGGATCGTCAAAATAACGATACGCGCCGCACGGCCAACGGTCGTCCGCAAGAAACTATCAACGTTAATCTGCGCGCATAAGCAGCTGGCGAAATTATTTTAGTTTTTGGAAGTGATGTACGGAGCACAAGAGCAATGAAATTACCGATTTATCTGGATTACTCAGCAACGACGCCGGTTGACCCGCGCGTTGCTGAGAAGATGATGCAGTTTTTGACCCTGGACGGCACTTTCGGCAACCCGGCTTCCCGTTCCCACCGTTTCGGTTGGCAGGCGGAAGAGGCGGTAGACATCGCCCGTAACCAAATCGCCGAACTGGTGGGCGCCGACCCGCGCGAAATCGTCTTCACCTCCGGGGCGACCGAATCCGACAACCTGGCGATCAAAGGCGCTGCCAATTTCTACCAGAAAAAAGGCAAGCACATCATCACCAGCAAAACCGAACACAAAGCCGTGCTGGACACCTGCCGTCAGCTGGAGCGCGAAGGGTTCGAAGTGACCTATCTGGCGCCGCAGAGCAACGGCATCATCAGCCTGCAGGATCTCGAAGCGGCGCTGCGCGATGACACCATCCTGGTCTCCATCATGCACGTCAACAACGAGATCGGCGTGGTGCAGGACATCGAAGCGATCGGCGAAATGTGCCGCGCGCGCGGTATCATTTACCACGTTGACGCCACCCAGAGCGTGGGCAAACTGCCTATCGATCTGAGCAAGCTGAAAGTCGACCTGATGTCGTTCTCCGGCCACAAAATCTATGGCCCGAAAGGCATCGGCGCGCTGTACGTGCGCCGCAAGCCGCGCATCCGCATCGAAGCGCAGGTACACGGCGGCGGTCACGAGCGCGGCATGCGTTCCGGCACCCTGCCTGTCCACCAGATCGTCGGCATGGGCGAAGCTTACCGCATCGCCAAAGAAGAGATGACCGAAGAGATGGCGCGTCTGCGCACCCTGCGCGATCGTCTGTGGAACGGCGTGAAAGATATGGAAGAAGTGTATCTGAACGGCGATCTGGAGCACGGCGCACCGAACATCCTGAACGTCAGCTTCAACTACGTTGAAGGCGAGTCGCTGATCATGGCGCTGAAAGACCTGGCCGTTTCCTCCGGTTCAGCCTGTACCTCCGCCAGCCTCGAGCCGTCCTACGTGCTGCGCGCGCTGGGCATGAGCGATGAATTGGCGCACAGCTCGATCCGTTTCTCCCTGGGGCGTTTCACCACGGAAGAAGAGATCGACTACACCATTCAACTGGTGCGTAAATCCATCGGCCGTCTGCGCGATCTGTCTCCGCTGTGGGAGATGTTCAAGCAGGGCGTGGACATCAACAGCATCGAATGGGCGCATCATTAATTCTCAGGTTTCAGGAGCAAGGTCATGGCTTACAGCGAAAAAGTAATCGATCATTATGAAAACCCGCGCAACGTGGGTTCCTTCGACAACGAAGATCCTACCGTCGGCAGCGGCATGGTAGGGGCGCCAGCTTGCGGCGACGTCATGAAGCTGCAAATCAAGGTTAACGATGAAGGCATCATCGAAGACGCGCGCTTTAAAACTTACGGCTGCGGTTCCGCCATCGCCTCCAGCTCGCTGGTGACCGAATGGATGAAAGGCAAGTCGCTGGATCAGGCTGAAGCGATCAAAAACACCCAGATCGCCGAAGAGTTGGAATTGCCGCCGGTCAAAATTCACTGCTCGATCCTGGCTGAAGACGCCATCAAAGCAGCGATTGCCGACTATAAGAGCAAGCATAGCGCCGAGTAATTTGTCTGAGTCGGCCCGGCCACGCCGGGCTTTGATTTGAAGTGTGAGGTTGTGATGTCTATTACCATGAGCGACAGCGCTGCGCAGCGTGTTCAGGCGTTTTTGACGAACCGCGGCAAGGGTCTCGGCCTGCGTCTGGGAGTGCGAACTTCCGGCTGCTCCGGAATGGCCTACGTGCTGGAATTTGTTGACGAAGCCAACGATGACGACATCGTGTTTGAAGACAAAGGCATCAAGGTGATCATCGACGGCAAGAGCCTGGTTTACCTTGACGGCACCGAGCTTGATTTCGTTAAGGAAGGCCTGAACGAAGGCTTCAAGTTCAACAACCCGAACGTCTCAAGCGAATGCGGCTGCGGCGAGAGTTTCAACGTCTGACAGTCCATCGTGCTCCCCCGTTTCGGCGGGGGAACTTCATCCGCTAACGCCCAGAGCACGCTATGGATTACTTTACTTTATTCGGGCTGCCAGTTCGCTACACCGTGGACGGCAGCCTGCTTGCGTCCCGCTTCCAGGATCTGCAGCGCCAATTTCACCCCGATCGTTTCGCCAACCAGCCGGAGCGCGAACGCCTGATGGCGTTGCAGCAGGCGGCGACCATCAACGAAGCCTACCATGCGCTGAAGCACCCGTTAAAACGCGCGGAGTATATGCTATCTTTGCACGGCTTCGATCTGGGCAACGAACAGCATACGATGCGCGACACCGCGTTCCTGATGGAACAGCTGGAACTGCGCGAAGAGCTCGACGCCATTGAGCGCAAGCCGGAGGCGGAAAGCCTGCTGGCCGATTTCGGCGCGCGGCTGGCCGCCTCCATCAAACAGCGCAGTGCGCTGATGCTGCAGCAGCTGGACGGCGAGCAGTGGGCGGACGCCGCCGACACCGTGCGCAAGCTGCGCTTTTTGGACAAACTCCAGCAACAGGTTGAACAACTCGAAGAAAAACTGCTGGGTTTTGAGTAACACCTTCTGATTCTGATTGTGGAAGCTTCAACATGGCCTTATTACAAATTAGTGAGCCTGGCCTCAGCGCCGCGCCGCACCAGCGACGCTTGGCCGCCGGCATCGACTTAGGCACCACCAACTCGCTGGTCGCCACGGTGCGCAGCGGGCAAGCGGAAACGCTGGCCGACGAACAGGGCCGCCATTTGCTGCCTTCGGTGGTGCATTATCAGGCGGACGCGCAGCGCGTCGGCTGGGAGGCGCGCCAACAGGCGGCGCAGGATCCGGCCAATACCGTCAGCTCCATCAAGCGCATGATGGGTCGCTCGTTGGCGGACGTGCAGCAGCGTTACCCGAACCTGCCGTATCAATTCCAGGCCAGCGACAACGGCCTGCCGCTGATCGTCACCGCCGCCGGCCCGGTTAACCCGGTCGGCGTCTCCGCCGATATCCTGCGAGCCCTGTCCGCGCGCGCGCAAGCGGCGCTGGAAGGGGAGCTGGATGGCGTGGTGATCACCGTTCCCGCCTACTTCGACGACGCGCAGCGCCAGGGCACCAAAGACGCGGCGCGTCTGGCCGGCCTGCACGTCCTGCGCCTGCTGAACGAACCGACCGCGGCAGCGATCGCCTACGGGCTGGACTCCGGCCAGGAAGGGGTGATCGCGGTTTACGATCTGGGCGGCGGCACCTTTGATATCTCCATTCTGCGCCTCAGCCGCGGCGTGTTCGAAGTGCTGGCCACCGGCGGCGATTCCGCGCTGGGCGGCGACGACTTCGATCACCTGCTGGCCGACTGGCTGCGCGAGCAGGCCGGCGTGGCCGATCGCAGCGACCACGGCGTGCAGCGCCAACTGCTGGACGCCGCCATCGCCGCTAAAATCGCGTTGAGCGATGCCGACAGCGTGCGCGTCGAGGTGGCCGGCTGGCAGGGCGAGGTGACCCGCGCCCAGTTCGAAGCGCTGATCGCTCCGCTGGTGAAACGCACGCTGATGGCCTGCCGCCGCGCGCTGAAAGACGCCGGCGTCGCCGCCGACGAGGTGCTGGAAGCGGTGATGGTCGGCGGTTCCACCCGCGTGCCGCTGGTGCGTGAGCAGGTGGGGGCCTTCTTCGGCCGTACGCCGCTGACGTCGATCGATCCGGATAAAGTGGTCGCCATCGGCGCCGCGATCCAGGCCGACATTCTGGTGGGCAACAAGCCGGACAGCGACATGCTGCTGCTGGACGTGATCCCGCTGTCGCTGGGCCTCGAAACCATGGGCGGTCTGGTGGAGAAAGTGATCCCGCGCAACACCACCATTCCGGTGGCGCGCGCGCAGGAATTCACCACCTTTAAAGACGGCCAAAGCGCGATGATGATCCACGTGCTGCAGGGCGAGCGCGAGCTGGTGCAGGACTGCCGTTCGCTGGCGCGTTTCACGCTGCGCGGCCTGCCGCCGCTGCCTGCCGGGGGCGCGCACATTCGCGTCACCTTCCAGGTGGATGCCGACGGTCTGCTGAGCGTCACCGCGATGGAGAAATCCACCGGCGTGGAAGCCTCGATCCAGGTGAAGCCGTCGTACGGCCTGTCGGACAGCGAAATCGCCGGCATGATCAAGGATTCGATGGCCAACGCGCAAAGCGACGTGGGCGCGCGCAAGCTGGCGGAGCAACGCGTGGAAGCCGCGCGGGTGCTGGAAAGCCTGCAGGGCGCGCTGGCCAGCGACGCCGCGCTGCTGAGCGAGGCGGAAAGCCAGGCGATCGCCGCCGCGACCCAGGCGTTGCAGCAGGCGGTGCAGGGGGAAGATCCCGCCGCTATCGAAGACGCCATCAAAACATTAGATGCACAAACGCAAGATTTTGCCGCGCGCCGCATGGACGCTTCCATTCGCCGCGCGCTGGCTGGCCATTCTGTGGATGAGGTTTAACCATGCCTAAAATTGTTTTCCTGCCCCATCAAGATCTTTGCCCGGAAGGGGCGGTTCTGGAAGCTGAAAAAGGGGAGTCGATCCTCAACGTTGCGCTGCGCAACGGCATTGAAATCGAGCACGCCTGCGAGAAATCCTGCGCCTGCACCACCTGCCACTGCATCGTGCGTGAAGGCTTCGATTCGCTTGAAGAGAGCAGCGAGCTGGAAGACGACATGCTGGACAAGGCCTGGGGGCTGGAGCCGGAAAGCCGCCTGAGCTGCCAGGCGCTGGTCGCCGACGAAGATCTGGTGGTCGAAATGCCGCGCTACACCGTCAACCACGCGCGTGAGCATTAATTGTTAGCCGCAGCGCCAACCCGGAGATCATAATGGGACTGAAGTGGACCGACAGCCGAGAAATCGGCGAAGCCCTGTACGACCAATACCCGGACACCGATCCGAAAACCGTGCGTTTTACCGACATGCATCAGTGGATCTGCGATCTGGAAGAGTTCGACGACGATCCGCAGGCTTCCAACGAAAAAATACTGGAAGCGATCCTGCTGGTCTGGTTAGATGAAGCGGAGTAAATAGCGTAACGGGCTGCCATGGGCGGCCCGTTTATTTTGTATCCGACATACCCGTCGTCTTTCAAACCGCAGCGTTGTTACCTGCACGTAGTTACGTGGCCCATCCGTGGGCCACGCCCCAAGGGGCCGCTGCGAGCAGCGTTCAAATCTGCTCCCGGCAGATTTGTCTTACCCCAGTCACTTACCTGAGTAAGCTCCTGGGGATGAGATCGCTGGGCGCCTAGCTGCAATTTGAAATCCATAGGGTATGCAATAAAGCCCTAATGAAATAATAAAGGGAACATCCGGAGTAAGAAGGCTATGACAACAGAATTCATGCAGGTCACGCTGTCGCAACAATCTGCCGACGCCCGCTGGGGCGAAAAAGCGCTGCTCAGCACCAACGGCGAAGGGATGACCATCCACCTGACCGGCACCGACAAGCTGGGCGCGATCCAGCGTGCGGGCCGCAAAATTGACGGTCAGGGCATCAAAAACGTCAAGCTGGCCGGCGACGGTTGGGACTTGGAAAACAGCTGGGCGTTTTGGCAGGGTTACCGCGGGCCGAAAGGGCAGCGCAACGTCGAATGGGCCGAGCTGCCGGAAGCCGCACGTCAGGAGTTGGATAAGCGCCTGAAGATCGTAGACTGGGTGCGCGACACCATCAATATGCCGGCGGAAGATCTGGGGCCAGAGCAGCTGGCGACCCGCGCCGTTGATCTGATGTGCGACGTCGGCTGCGATGCCGTCAGCTATCGCATCACCAAGGGCGAAGATCTGCGCGAGCAGAACTATGCCGGCATTCACACCGTCGGCCGCGGCTCCGAGCGCCCGCCGGTGCTGCTGGCGCTGGACTTCAACCCGACCGGTAACCCGGACGCGCCGGTGTTCGCTTGCCTGGTCGGCAAGGGCATCACCTTCGATACCGGCGGTTATAGCCTGAAGCAGAGCGCCTTTATGGACTCGATGAAGGCTGACATGGGCGGCGCGGCCACCATCACCGGCGCCCTGGCGCTGGCGGCGGCGCGCGGCCTGAAGCAGCGCGTGAAGCTGTACCTGTGCTGCGCCGACAACATGGTCAGCGGCAACGCCTTCAAACTGGGCGACATCATTCGCTACCGCAACGGCAAAACCGTTGAGGTGATGAACACCGATGCGGAAGGGCGCCTGGTGCTGGCCGACGGCCTGATCGACGCTTCTGAGCAGAATCCGCAGCTGATTATCGACTGCGCGACCCTGACCGGCGCGGCCAAAACCGCGGTCGGCAACGACTACCACGCGCTGTTCAGCTTCGACGACGCGCTGGCGCAAGAGTTGCTCAGCAGCGCCGCCGCCGAGCAAGAGCCGTTCTGGCGTCTGCCGCTGGCCGAGTTCCACCGCAGCCAGCTGCCGTCCAACTTCGCCGAGCTGAACAACGTGGCCGGCCCGGCCTACACCGCCGGCGCCAGCACCGCGGCGGCCTTCCTGTCGCACTTCGTCAAGAACTACCAGCAAGGCTGGCTGCACATCGACTGTTCCGCCACCTACCGCAAAGGCGCGGTGGATCAGTGGTCGGCCGGCGCGACCGGTTTGGGCGTGCGCACCCTGGCTAATCTGCTGCTGAGCAAAGCCAAATAATTGAACGCCCGCCGCGTCGGGGGCTAGAATGCGCATTATCTTCGGGGCCCAGCATGCTGGGCCTCGCTATTTTATCCCTGGAGTTTGCCATGAGTGCCCATCATCACGATGCCGCCCCGAGCGAGAACGAACTTGAACGCCTGCTGAAGCTGGCGGTGACGGAGCCGGCCCACCGCCCGGCGTTCTTCCGTGAACTGCTCGACGCCACGGTGCTGATCCTCGGCGACAGCGAGCAGGTGCAGCAGGACGGCGACATCGCGCTGAACGCGGATACGCCGGTCAATATCCAGCATTGGGAGAAGCAGGACGGCGGCAGCATCATTCCGTTCTTCACCTCGCTGGAAGCGCTGCAGAAAGCCGTTGAGGACGAACAGCCGTTCATCGCCATGCCGGCGCGGGTGCTGTTCGAAATCACCCAGGGTGCGGATCTGTTCCTCAACCCGAAGGCGGAGTACGGCAAGGAGTTCTATCCGGAAGAGGTGGCGATGCTGCTGGCGACCGGCGGCGTCGTCAAACCGGTGGAGCATTACGTCGACAAAGAGACCCAAATCCTGCTGGGGCAGCCCGAAGAGTATCCGTCGGCGATGGTGGATGCGTTGACCACGCTGTTCAGCCAGCGCAAGCCGGTGCGCCGCGCGTTTCTGGCGCTGATGCACGATCAGGCGGCGGACGAGAAGCCGAATCTGCTGATCGGGCTGGAAGTGGACGCCGAGCCGGCGGAGATCGAGGCGTTGATCAACGAGGCCGGCAGCGTCGCCAGCGAAACGGCGCCGAACGACGAACCGGTGGATTTCTGCCTGGTGTCGGAGAACGAGCGCGGCATCAGCCACTATCTGATCTCCCATACGCAGCCGTTTTATCAGCGCCGCTGGGGCAGCTGGCTGCGCAATTTGATCCCGTCTACCGACAAGACCCAGTAGCGCCGCCGCGTGGTCGAAAATGAATCATGAAGATCATATTTTTTTAATGAAATGTTGATTTTCCCGTAGGCAAGCGTTAACGGCGCACATATAATCTGCGCCACTTGAGAAGGCCGGCAACATTGCAGACCGGCCTGTTTTGGAAGTCATACAGAGGCCATCATGACCGTAGAACGTACCTTTTCCATCGTTAAACCAAACGCTGTAGCCAACAACGACATCGGCGCTATCTACGCTCGTTTCGAGCGCGCCGGTTTCAAAATCATCGCCGCTAAAATGCTGCGTCTGACTCGCGAGCAAGCTGAAGGCTTCTACGCTGAGCACAAAGGCCGCCCATTCTTCGACGGTCTGGTTGAATTCATGACCTCCGGCCCAATCATGGTGCAGGTTCTGGAATCTGAAAACGCCGTGCAGCGCAACCGCGACATCATGGGTGCAACCAACCCGGACAACGCGCTGGCCGGTACCCTGCGTGCCGACTACGCGGACAGCTTCACCGCTAACGCCGTTCACGGTTCCGACTCCGTTGAATCCGCACAGCGCGAAATCGCTTACTTCTTCAACGAAAGCGAAATCTGCGCACGTTAATCGTGCCGTTGCTGATAGCCAGGCATTCACCGGCTGAAACAATAAAAATGCCCTGAATGCCTTTCAGCCGTAGCCACCCGCTACTAAAATTTGTACAATGCCGCGCCCCTGATAAGACGACTTGTCAGGGGCGTGTTTTTAGTGCCGCCACCCGAATCATGCGGGCTGAAATGCACAACTTACTGTCCATTCTTTAGCGCCATAACGTGTAATAACGAGGCCAGAGATCATTATGTTAGAACCCATCACGTCCGAGCACACCGTGTCTGAAAATAATTCGCTGACTACCCCCTCCGTTAACGTGGAGCAACCGGCTGCGGCCAAAATCAACCTGCTGGACCTGAACCGCCAGCAAATGCGCGAGTTCTTCGCCGAAATGGGCGAGAAACCGTTCCGCGCCGATCAGGTGATGAAGTGGATTTACCACTACTGCTGCGACGATTTCGAGCAGATGACCGACATCAACAAAGTCCTGCGCGGCAAGCTGCAGCGCGTGGCGGAAATCCGCGCGCCGGAAGTGGCGGAAGAACAGCGTTCGGCCGACGGCACCATCAAGTGGGCGATTAAAGTCGGCGATCAGCAGGTCGAAACCGTGTACATCCCGGAAGCCGACCGCGCGACGCTGTGCGTCTCCTCGCAGGTGGGCTGCGCGCTGGAGTGCAAATTCTGTTCGACGGCGCAGCAGGGCTTCAACCGCAACCTGCGTGTGTCGGAAATCATCGGCCAGGTGTGGCGCGCGGCGAAAATCATCGGCGCGCTGAAGGTGACCGGCCAACGCCCGATCACCAACGTGGTAATGATGGGGATGGGCGAGCCGCTGCTCAACCTGAACAACGTGGTGCCGGCGATGGAAATCATGCTGGACGACTTCGGCTTTGGCCTGTCCAAACGCCGCGTGACCCTGTCTACCTCCGGCGTGGTGCCGGCGCTGGACAAGCTGGGCGACATGATCGACGTGGCGCTGGCGATCTCGCTGCACGCGCCGAACGACACCATCCGCGATGAGATCGTGCCGATCAACCGCAAGTACAACATCGAGACCTTCCTGTCCGCGGTGCGTCGCTATTTGGAGAAATCCAACGCCAACCAGGGCCGCGTGACCGTCGAGTACGTGATGCTGGATCATATCAACGACAGCACCGACGATGCGCATCAGCTGGCGGAAGTGCTGAAAGACACGCCGTGCAAGATCAACCTGATCCCATGGAACCCGTTCCCGGGCGCCCCTTACGGCCGCAGCTCCAACAGCCGGGTGGATCGTTTCTCCAAGGTGTTGATGGAATACGGCTTTACGACTATTGTTCGTAAAACCCGTGGTGACGATATCGACGCCGCCTGCGGGCAACTGGCGGGTGAAGTGATCGACCGTACCAAGCGTACCCTGAAGAAGAAAATGGCCGGGGAACCTATCAACGTACGGGCGGTCTGAATCCTATAGCACCATTTTTTGTTATCTAACAGCCTGTTATGCGAAAGCGTATCGCTGGCGGGCGTTAGCTGACGGCCGATAAGGAAATGAATGCGGGCATGAAGCTGAAACTGTGGGGTGTGTGGCTGGCGGCCGGGTTGTTGGCCGGGTGTTCCGGTTCAGCGCCGGAAAAGGAAGCACAAGTCTCTGAGGCGGGCCAGACGCGGTTGCAGCTGGGCCTGGAGTACCTGCAGCAAGGCGACATGGACGCCGCGCGCCAGAACCTGGAAAAGGCGTTGGACGCGGCCCCGCAGGATTACCGCACGCAGTTGGGCATGGCGCTCTATGAGCAGCGGATCGGTGAAAATGCCGCGGCCGAACAGCGTTATCGGCAGGCGCTCAAACTTGCGCCGGGCAATGGCACCGTATTGAATAATTACGGTGCGTTTCTTTGCGGTTTAGGGCAGTATGTACCGGCGCAACAGCAGTTTAGCGCTGCGGCGCTGGTGCCCGATTATGGCCAGGTCGCCGACAGCCTGGAAAACGCAGGTTACTGTTTTCTCAAGGCCGGACAAAACGATGAGGCGCGCACGCTGTTGAGCCGCGCGCTGAAAGTCGATCCGGACAAAGGCACTCCGCTGTTGGCGGAGGCCGAAAAGCAATTTGGAGAAGGGAAGCGCGCCCAGTCGCAACTTTTATTGGATGTTTATCAGCATGTTCTGCCGGCCAGCGCCAGCAGCTTATGGTTACAGATTCGTTTCGCCGCGTTAGCCGGCCGTCAGGATAGCGTTCAACGCTATGGCAAGCAGCTAGCGCGAAGTTTTCCACAATCCAAACAGTACCAGCAGTTCTTAGCTAATGAATACTGAAGCCTCCCAAGATAAAACCGTATCCATGACGACGGGCCAGCGCCTGCGTCAGGCCCGTGAGCAACTCGGGCTGAGCCAACAGACCGTTGCAGAACGCCTGTGTCTCAAAATGTCCACCGTGCGCGATATCGAGGAAGACAGCGTGTCCGCTGACCTCGCGTCCACCTTCGTGCGCGGCTACATCCGTTCCTACGCCAAGCTGGTGCATTTGCCGGAAGACGAACTGCTGCCGATGCTGGCCAAGCAGGCGCCGTTGAAGATGGCGAAAGTGGCGCCGATGCAAAGCTTCTCGCTGGGCAAGCGCCGCAAGAAACGCGACGGCTGGCTGATGAGCTTCACCTGGCTTATCGTGTTCGTGGTGATCGGCCTGACCGGCGCCTGGTGGTGGCAAAACCACAAGGCCCAGCAGGAAGAGATCGCCACCATGGCCGATCAGTCCTCCGCGCAGCTTTCGCAGAATAACGAAGGGCAGTCCGTGCCGCTGACCGACGGCAATGCCGATGCCGGCACCAACGTGCCGTTGACCGACAACAGCGCCGCGCCGGCCGATACTGGCGCAGCGGCTCAGGCGCCGGCGGCGACCGCCCAGGCGCCGAGCGCGGCTCAGCAGCAGCCTGCCGTGGTGTCGCCAAGCCAGACCACCCTGCCGGAAACCGCGCCGGCGGCACAAGCGCCGTTGCCGACCGCCGATGCGGGCGTGGCTGCGCCGGCGGCCGATCCGAATGCGCTGGTGATGGATTTCTCCGCCGACTGCTGGCTGCAGGTGACCGACGCGAGCGGTAAGACGCTTTTCAGCGGCACCCAGAAGCAGGGCGGCAAGCTGAACCTGACCGGCACTGCGCCGTATAAACTGACCATCGGCGCGCCGGCGGCAGTTCAGATCCAGTATCAGGGTAAACCGGTTGATTTAAGCCGGTTCGTTAAGTCAAACCGTGTTGCTCGCCTGACCGTCGCCGCGCAGTAATCGCGCGGCACCGGTCGTGATGTCAGAGCAGCAATGGAGAGTAAGTAATGCATAACCAAGCGCCCATCAACCGTCGAAAATCTACACGCATTTACGTCGGCAAGGTGCCTATTGGTGATGGCGCGCCGATTGCCGTGCAGTCGATGACCAACACCCGTACCACCGATGTTGAAGCAACGGTTAATCAGATTAAAGCGCTGGAGCGCGTGGGCGTCGACATCGTCCGCGTTTCGGTTCCTACCATGGACGCCGCCGAGGCGTTCAAGCTGATCAAGCAGCAGGTCAACGTGCCGCTGGTCGCCGATATCCACTTCGATTATCGCATCGCGCTGCAGGTTGCCGAATACGGCGTAGACTGTCTGCGCATCAACCCGGGCAACATCGGCAACGAATCGCGCATTCGCTCGGTGGTGGACTGCGCCCGCGACAAGAACATCCCGATTCGCATCGGCGTCAACGGCGGCTCGCTGGAGAAAGACCTGCAGGAAAAGTACGGCGAACCTACGCCGGAAGCGCTGCTGGAATCCGCCATGCGTCACGTGGACATCCTCGATCGGCTCAACTTCGACCAGTTCAAGGTCAGCGTCAAGGCGTCGGACGTGTTCCTGGCGGTGCAGTCTTACCGCCTGCTGGCCTCGCGCATCGATCAGCCGCTGCATCTGGGCATCACCGAAGCCGGCGGCGCACGCAGCGGGTCGGTCAAATCGGCCATCGGCCTGGGCATGCTGCTGTCTGAAGGCATCGGCGACACCCTGCGCATCTCGCTGGCGGCGGATCCGGTCGAAGAAGTGAAGGTCGGTTTCGATATCCTGAAGTCGCTGCGCATCCGCGCGCGCGGCATCAACTTTATCGCCTGCCCGACCTGTTCGCGTCAGGAGTTCGACGTGATCGGCACGGTGAACGCGCTGGAGCAGCGCCTGGAGGATATCATCACGCCGATGGACGTTTCGATCATCGGCTGCGTGGTGAACGGCCCGGGCGAAGCGCTGGTGTCCACCATGGGCGTGACCGGCGGCCACAAGAAGAGCGGCTTCTATGAAGACGGCGTGCGCCAGAAAGAGCGTTTTGACAACGAACAGATGATCGACCAGCTGGAAGCGAAAATTCGCGCCAAGGCCGCGATGATGGACGAAAGCAACCGCATCACGGTCAATCTGCTGGAAAAATAAGCGTTATCGCTACACGGCGGGCCTGTTGGCCCGCTTGTTTATGAACCTGAAGGGCAGAAAACCGCATCCGCGTTGAATACCGGGCGGCAAAGTCCCTATAATCAGGTTCATTTTTACAGACAACGGACAGAGAACTCACGTGGCAAAGAACATTCAAGCCATTCGCGGCATGAACGACTACCTGCCGGAAGAAACGGCATTATGGCAGCGTATTGAAGGCACCCTCAAGCAGGTGCTGGGCAGCTACGGTTACAGCGAAATCCGGTTGCCGATTGTAGAGCAGACCCCGTTATTCAAACGCGCGATCGGTGAAGTGACCGACGTCGTGGAAAAAGAGATGTATACCTTCGAAGACCGCAACGGCGAAAGCCTGACGCTGCGTCCGGAAGGGACGGCCGGCTGCGTGCGCGCCGGCATCGAACATGGTCTGCTGTACAATCAGGAACAGCGTCTGTGGTACATCGGCCCGATGTTCCGCTACGAGCGCCCGCAGAAGGGCCGTTACCGTCAGTTCCATCAATTGGGCGCGGAAGTGTTCGGCCTGCAAGGCCCGGACGTCGACGCCGAGCTGATCCTGCTGACGGCCCGCTGGTGGAAAGCGCTGGGCATCGCCGAGCACGTCAAGCTGGAGCTGAACTCCATCGGTTCGCTGGAGGCGCGCGCCAACTACCGCGACGCGCTGGTGGCGTTCCTGGAGCAGCACGTTGAGGTGCTGGACGAAGACTGCAAACGCCGCATGTACAGCAACCCGCTGCGCGTGCTGGACTCCAAGAATCCTGAGGTGCAGGCGCTGTTGAACGACGCGCCGCGCCTGTCCGAGTACCTGGATGAAGAATCCCGTGCTCACTTCGCCGGTCTGTGTGAACTTTTGGCGCAGGCAGGTATCCCATATACCGTTAACGAGCGCCTGGTACGCGGTCTGGATTACTACAACCGCACCGTGTTTGAGTGGGTGACCACCAGCCTGGGCGCGCAGGGCACCGTCTGCGCGGGCGGCCGTTACGACGGCCTGGTCGAGCAATTGGGCGGCCGTGCCACCCCGGCGGTCGGTTTCGCCATGGGCCTCGAGCGCCTGGTGTTGTTGGTGCAGGCGGTTAACCCGGAATTCAAGGCGCCGTCGGCTATCGACGTGTACGTCATCTCTTCCGGCGCGGGCACCCAGAGCGCGGCGATGCAGCTGGCTGAACAGGTGCGCGACGCGGCGCCGCAGCTGAAGCTGATGACCAATTACGGCGGCGGCAACTTCAAGAAGCAGATCACCCGTGCGGACAAATGGGGCGCGCGCATCGCGCTGATCCTGGGTGAGAGCGAAGTGGCGGCGCAGCAGGTGGTGGTGAAAGACCTGCGCAGTGGTGAACAAGAAACGCTGGCGCAAAGCGAAGTCGCTGCGCGTCTGGCTTTGATGTTAGGTTAAGGAGAAGGACACCGTGGAAGTCTATACCACTGAAAACGAACAAGTCGACGCACTGCGTCGGTTCTTTGCCGAGAACGGCAAAGCGCTGGCGGTGGGCGTGGTGCTCGGAATTGGTGCCCTGGTTGGCTGGCGTTACTGGCAGAGCCATGAAAACTCCAACATGATGGCTGCGTCGCAATCCTATCAGGAAGCCAGCGATCGTCTGGCGGCCGGCAAGCCGGATGACGTGGCTGCCGCGGAGAAATTTGTCCAGGCTAACGGTAACAGCTACGGCGTATTGGCCGCGCTGCAGTTGGCCAAGCACTTTGTCGAACAGAATGATTTCGCCAAGGCGGAACAGCAATTGGCGCTGGCGCAGGGCCAGACCAAAGACGACAACCTGTTGGCGATGATCGACCTGCGTCTGGCGCGCGTCCAGCTGCAGGAGAAAAAGCTGGATGAAGCGCTGAAAACGCTGGATGGCGTGAAAGGCGAAGGCTGGGCGGCGATGATGCAGGATGTGCGCGGCGATGTGCTGCTGGCCAAGGGCGACGCCAAGGGCGCGCGCGAAGCTTACAGCAAAGGCATTGAGTCCAACGCTTCTCAGGCGCTGCAGGTTCTGCTGCGCATGAAATTGAATAACTTGTCCAGCTAAGGGGAATTCCCATGCAATTGCGTAAAACACTCTTGGTCGGACTGGTTTCCGCTGCCTTGCTGAGTGGTTGCTCGCTGTTTAACAGCGAAGAAGACGTGGTTACCATGTCGCCGTTGCCGAAAGTTGAAAATCAGTTTACGCCGAGCAAGGCGTGGAGCACCTCGGTGGGCGACGGCATCGGTGAGTATTACTCCCACCTGCGTCCGGCCTATCAGGACAGCACCATTTACGCCGCCGATCGCTTCGGCATCGTGAAAGCGATGGACGCCGACAGCGGCAACGAGAAGTGGAAGGTTAATCTCTCCGAGAAGACCGGCTTCTTCTCCAGCAACCTGTCTGCGCTGCTGTCGGGCGGCCTGACGGTCGCGGGTGACAAGGTTTACGTCGGCAGCGAAAAAGCGGTGGTTTACGCATTGAACACCGCCGACGGCGCCATCGCCTGGCAGACCAAAGTGGCCGGCGAAGCGATCTCCCGTCCGGTTGTCAGCGACGGCATGGTGTTGGTGCACACCTCCAACGGCATGCTGCAGGCGCTGAACGAAGCCGACGGCGCGGTGAAATGGACGGTTAACCTGGACATGCCTTCGCTGTCGCTGCGCGGTGAATCCGCGCCGGCCGTCGCCTTTGGCGCCGCCATCGTCGGCGGTGACAACGGCCGCGTCAGCGCCGTGCTGATGCAGCAGGGCCAACTGATCTGGCAACAGCGTATTTCTCAGCCGAGCGGCGCGACCGAAATCGATCGCCTGAACGACGTGGACACCACGCCGGTGATCGTTGACGGCGTGGTCTACGCGCTGGGCTACAACGGCAACCTGACGGCGCTGGATCTGCGTTCCGGCCAGATTATCTGGAAACGCGAGCTGGGTTCGGTGAACGATTTCATCGTCGACGCGGGCCGCATCTACCTGATCGACCAGAACGATCGCGTAGTCGCGCTCAGCACCGAAGGCGGCGTGACCGTGTGGACGCAGAGCGATCTGCTGCACCGCAACCTGACGCCGCCGGTGATGTATAATGGTTATCTGGTGACCGGTGACGCCGAAGGCTATCTGCACTGGATTAACACCACCGATGGCCGTTTTGTCGCCCAGCAGGAAGTGGACAGCTCCGGCTTCCTGTCTGCGCCGATGGTGGCCGGCGACAAGCTGATCATCCAGGCTCGCGGCGGGAAAGTTTACGCTTTCACCCGCTAACGCCGCTCGTCGCAAGGCTTGAAAACGGCTCCTGAATGTTCAGGGGCCGTTTCGTATTTTTATAAGCTGCACCGCTGGTGTCTATCCACAGTGCAGTAACGCATTGATTATTAAGTAATGAGGCTTCAACAATGATACCTGTCGTCGCGCTGGTCGGGCGCCCGAATGTGGGTAAATCCACCTTGTTCAACCGTTTAACCCATACGCGTGATGCGCTGGTGGCGGATTTCCCGGGGCTGACGCGTGACCGCAAGTATGGTCGTGCTGAAATCGAAGGCAATGAATTCATCATCGTCGATACCGGCGGTATCGACGGCACCGAAGACGGCGTCGAAACGCGCATGGCCGGTCAGTCGCTGCTGGCGATCGAAGAGGCGGACATCGTGCTGTTCATGGTCGACGCCCGCGCCGGCCTGATGCCGGCGGATCAGGGCATCGCCCAGCACCTGCGCAGCCGCCAGAAGGCGACCTTCCTGGTGGCCAACAAGACCGACGGTCTGGATCCGGACACCGCCACCGCCGATTTCTACTCGCTCGGCCTGGGTGAAGTGTTCGCTATCGCCGCTTCCCACGGCCGTGGCGTGACCCAACTGATCGAACACGTGCTGGTGCCGTTCGTGCCGGAAAAACCGGAAGACGTCGAGCTGACCGAGGAAGAGGCCAACGCCGCTTACTGGGCCGAGCAAAACGGCGAAACGCTGGAAGGCGAAGAAGACGAAGAGCCAGAAGAAGCGTTCAACCCGCAGGATCTGCCGATCAAGCTGGCGATCGTCGGCCGTCCGAACGTCGGTAAGTCTACGCTCACTAACCGCATCCTCGGCGAGGAGCGCGTGGTGGTGTATGACATGCCGGGCACTACCCGCGACAGCATCTACATTCCGATGGTGCGTGACGAACGCGAATACGTGCTGATCGACACCGCCGGGGTGCGTAAACGCGGCAAGGTGACTGAAACCGTCGAGAAGTTCTCGGTGATCAAGACCCTGCAGGCGATTGAAGACGCCAACGTGGTGCTGCTGGTGATCGACGCGCGTGAAGGCATCTCCGATCAGGATCTCTCGCTGCTCGGCTTTATCCTCAATAGTGGGCGCTCACTGGTGATTGCGGTCAACAAGTGGGACGGCATGAGCGAAGAAGATCGCGAGCACGTGAAAGAGATGCTCGACCTGCGTCTGGGCTTCGTTGACTTCGCGCGCGTGCACTTCATTTCCGCGCTGCACGGCAGCGGCGTCGGCAACCTGTTCGAATCGGTGCAGGAAGCCTACGAGTGCGCAACCCGCCGCGTAAACACCTCGATGCTGACCAAAATCATGCAGATGGCGGTTGACGATCACCAGCCGCCGTTGGTGCGCGGCCGCCGCGTGAAGCTGAAATATGCTCACGCCGGCGGTTACAACCCGCCGATCGTGGTGATCCACGGCAACCAGGTCAGCGATCTGGCCGATTCGTACAAACGCTACCTGATGAACTACTTCCGCCGCTCGCTGAATGTGATGGGGACGCCGATCCGCATCCAGTTCAAAGAGGGCGACAACCCGTTCGCCGGCAAACGCAACCTGCTGACGCCGACCCAGATGCGTAAGCGCAAGCGCCTGATGAGCCACCTGAAAAAGAGCAAGTAATCGCTCATGAGGGGCGCGGCAGTGATGCCGCGCCCCTTTTTTATTGGCCCGAAATCGTTTTATTATCTGAAGATTACCTCGCCTGACTGAAGGAACACCATGTCCTGGGAAACCTGGAGTTTTGCGTTCAACGTCACCGTGCCGAATCTGCTGATGATGCTGTTGGGGATCCTGCTGCGCCATTGGCGCCTGATGGATGACCGCTTTGTCGACGGCGCGACCCGCCTGGTGTTCAATCTGGCGCTGCCGTGCCTGCTGTTTTTCAGCATCGCCACCAACCATCCGCAGCTGCTCGGCAACCTGCCGCTGGTGCTGTTCGGCGCGGTCGGCACGCTGGCGACCTTCCTGCTCCTGGAGCTGGCCGCCAAGTGGCTGGTGAAAGAACCGCGTGAGCGCGGGGTGTTCGTACAGGGCGGTTTCCGCGCCAATACCGCCATCGTCGGCCTGGCCTACGCCATGACCGCCTACGGCAGCGAAGGCATTGCGCTCGCCTCGCTGTACCTGACGGTGACGGTGATCCTGTTCAACATACTGTCGGTCATCACCCTAACGCGCAGCCTGCAGGGCGGGCAGGGCAAGAAAATCAGCCACCTGTCTTTGCTGCGCAGCATCGTTACCAACCCGCTGATCATCGGCCTGGTGTGCGGGCTGCTGTACGCGCAAACCGGGCTGGGCATCCCGACCGTGATCCGCCAGACCGGCAGCTATATCTCTGCGCTGTCGCTGCCGCTGGCGCTGCTGTGCACCGGCGCCAGCCTGGATTTTCGCGCCATGTTCCGCTCGTCCAACGTGGCGGCGCTGTCGTCGGCGGCCAAGCTGTTTCTGGTGCCGTGCCTGATGACGCTGGCCGGCTGGCTGTGCGGGTTTCAGGGGGCGGCGCTGGGCATTATCTTCCTGTTTTCCGCCACGCCGACCGCGTCGGGCAGCTATGTGATGACGCGCGCCATGGGCGGCAACGCCACGCTGGCGGCCAACATTATCGCCATCACCACCGTCGGTTCGTTCTTCACCACCGCGTTGGGGATTTATTTCTTGCGCTCATGGGGCGCGATTTAACCTGGAGTCGTTATGGAAGCGCACTGTCCGCACTGCCGTCAGACCATGAAGTGGGTAGCGGGTCACTACCATTGTGAAGCTTGCCAGCGCGATTATCGGCAGCTGGCGAGCTGCCCGGAGTGCGGGCAGCCGCTGCAAGAATTGAAAGCCTGCGGGGCGGTGGATTACCTGTGCCAGAACGGGCACGGGCTGATCTCCAAAAAACGGGTGAATTTCAGCTATCAGCCGCTGTAAGCCCTCACTCATCCACCTGGCCGGTTTTCCACAGATCCACCAGCGCCTGCGGCGCGCTGCTTTCCGGGATTAACAGCACGATCTCAGTGCTCAGGGTGGGGCTGGTGTAGTTGATTTGCACGCGGTAGTAGCGCTGGTCGCCGCAGCCGAGGGAGCTGGGCTGGCCTTCTTCCTGCGCATAGGGCAGCGTCTGGTTCAGCAACTGATTCAGGCGCTGCCGCTGCTCCGGCGTGATATCGGCCAGCGCGATGCGGCGCTGGCCCGCCAGTTTGGGAATGTAGGCGAAGCCTCCCTCGCGCGCCAGCTCAATGACCGTATCCTGATTGAGCGTCGGCAGCGGTTTCATTATTCCACCCCCACCTGATGCCAGGCTTGCTGCACCTTGTCCGCCACGCTCTGGTCGAAACGCGCTAGCGCATGTTTCACCGTGGTGCGGGCGAAGGTGGCGAAGTCGGCGTTTTGCGGCAGCGCTTTGTCGCACACCGTGTCATACCAGACGTAACCGGCTTTCTCCCAGGCGAAGCCGCCCAGCGCCGTCGCCGCCAGGTAGAAGGCGCGGTTGGGGATGCCGGAGTTGAGGTGCACGCCGCCGTTGTCTTCCTTGGTCTGGATATAATCCTTCATGCTGGCGGGCTGCGGGTCTTTGCCCAGCAGCGGATCGTCGTAGGCGGTGCCGGGTGCCGACATCGAGCGCAGCCCTTGGCCTTTGATGCCCTCGGCGAGCAGCCCGGCGCCGATCAGCCAGTCGGCTTTATCGGCGGTTTGCTGCAGGTGGAACTGCTTGACCAACGAGCCGAATACGTCGGACAGCGATTCATTGAGCGCCCCGGACTGCTGATAGTAGATCAACCCGGCTTCGCTCTCGGTCACGCCGTGCGCCAGCTCGTGGCCGACCACGTCGATGGCGATGGTGAAACGGTTGAAGATTTCGCCGTCACCGTCGCCGAACACCATCTGCTGGCCGTTCCAGAAGGCGTTCTGGTACTCCTTGCCGTAGTGTACGCTGCCGACCAGCGGCAGCCCCTGGTTATCCAGTGAATTGCGGCGATAGGCCTGCCAGAAGAAATCGTAGGTGACACCGAGGTAGTCGTAGGCTTCGTCCACCGCCACATCGTGGTTGCTGGGCTGGCCCTCTTGGCGCACCTGTTTGCCGGGCAGCTGGGTGCCGTTCTGGGCGTCGTAGATATCGCGGAGCGCTTCGCCGGCTCGGGCGTTTTTCTCGGTCGGCGAACGCAGCGGCTTGTTGCCGAGCAGGCTTTGCACGTGGTTCAGCGTGTGCAGCGCGCAGTCGCGCTGCGGGGCGTTGCCGTGTTCAATGATGCGGCGCAGCATGTAGGGAGGAATGACGGAACGCATGCGCTGGGCTGGCATAGTGGCTCTCCTTAGGCAAAAATTTTACCTCATCGAATGAATGCACTGTGCCTAAGTGTAGCCTACTCGTCATAAAGCCTGTGGTCATGCGTGCTCACCGCCGGCGCGGTCTTGTGCGGGCTGATGCGTCGCACCGAGGCGCGCACCGCCAGCTGGCCGTGCAGCAGCAGATTGCACGGCGGCGCGTCGGCGCGCAGCACGCGCCGCTGCAGCAGCTGGATCGCCTCGTAACCCAGTTCGTCGCGCGGCACCTGCACCGAGGTCAGCGGCACATCGTGGATTTCCGCCAGATTGAAGCCGTCGGTGCTCATCACCGAGACGTCACCCGGCACGCTCAGCCCCCGCTTGTTGAGCGCTTTGACCGCCCCGACCGCCATGTAGTCGCCGCCGGCCAGGATCGCCGTCGGCAGCGGGGCGTGGCCGTGGATGCCATCGAGATAGGTGGTCAGCGCCTGCTCGGCCTCTTCGCCGCCGAAGCCGGAGGTGGTGATCAGATGGCGGCCGTCGTCGAACGGCAGATGATGTCGGGCGTAGGCCTGGCGGATGCCCGCCAGCCGCAGCTCCATGGTGTGGCGGCGCAGGCATTGCAGATTGAGGATATGGCTGTGCCCCTGCTGAAACAGGTAGCTGGCGGAATAGTCGCCGATCAGCTGATGATCCGGTGAGACGCTGTCCAGCCGCATCTGCCGATCGCTGCAGTTGATCAGCACGCAGGGCTTGTGCAGATCGGCGGCCAGGGTGTGGATATGCTCGTCGTCGATGCCGATGATCAGCGCCGCTTCGGTGTGCGGGTCGCTCATCTTTTCCAGAAACAGCGCGCCGTCGCTGTGTTGCTCTTCCAGCCCGCAGTAGCGGATGCGCACCTCGTGCTCCATCAGCGCGGCGGCGATACCCTGAATGACCTTGTAGTAGAAGATGTCGGTGCGCACGTCGAACGCGCGCTGCGGCGCGAACACCATCACGTTGTTCAGCATCAGCCGGCCGCTGGAAATGCCCTGCAGAATGCCGTTTTGCTGCGCACAGTCCAGCACCTTGCGGCGCGCCTCGGCGCTGGTGTTGGCCTTGCCTGCCAGCACGCGGGAAACGGTGCTGATCGACAGCCCGGTTTGGCGAGCGATCTCCTGAATTTTCAGCTTTCCGTTCATTCTGTGATCTCCTTCAAATTCGTCCGTGAGAATATTTTCATTGCAGATTTTCAGCGTCTTGACCGGATTTCTTGGTCATTATGACTATTTTTTCACCCGCCTGTGAAAATCTTTGCAAAAAACAGCGTTTCGCTGCGCGCTCTCGCTGAGTAGTCTGCATTGGTACACCAATTTTAGCGACCTGTCAGTCCAATTTTAACGGTGTGCGAAAATGAAAACAAAAATAAATCATGGGGTTGTGATTGTCTGTCGGCCAGTGATACGGCGCCGACCCGTTTTCACCGCCCCGTGTTTGATAGCACAACGTACCCTACCAAAACGCGCGTCGCCGTAGTCGGCGGCCGCGGGGAGAGAACCGATGAGTGTGGAGATCAATCAGGCGGTCGCGCAGAGCGGCCGGCGCAAGTTCAAATCGCTGCGCTGGTGGATGCTGGCGCTGTTCTTGCTGGGCGTCACGGTCAACTACATCACCCGCAACTCGCTGGGCATTCTGGCGCCGGAGCTGAAAACCAGCCTGAATATGAGCACCGAGCAATATGCCTGGGTGGTGGCGTCGTTCCAGCTGGCCTACACGGTGTTTCAGCCGATCTGCGGCTGGTTGATCGACGTTATCGGCCTGAAGATGGGCTTTCTGATCTGTGCCGGCATCTGGGCGGTGGTGTGCATGCTGCACGCCGGCGCCGGCAGCTGGCTGCAACTGGCCATTCTGCGTTTCTTCATGGGGGGCGCGGAGGCGGCGGCCACCCCGGCCAACGCCAAGGCGATCTCCGACTGGTTTCCGAAGAAGGAGCGGCCGATCGCCGCCGGCTGGGCGGGCGTCGGTTTCTCCATCGGCGCCATGCTGGCACCGCCGATCATCGTCATCGCTCACGTCTCCTTCGGCTGGCAGGGCGCCTTCCTGTTCTCCGGCGGGCTGGCGCTGATCTGGGTGGTGCTGTGGTGGCTGTTCTACCATTCGCCGCAGCAGCACCCGAACCTCAGCCAGCAAGAGCTGGATCTGATCCGCGAAGACAACGAGCCGGTGCTGCCTAAGCTGCCGTTCTTCACCTCGCTGGCCAGCCTGTGCAAGAACAAGAAGTTTTACGGCATCGCCATCCCGGCCTTCCTCGCCGAGCCGGCCTGGGCGGTATTCAGCTTCTGGGTGCCGCTGTACCTGGCCACTGAACGCGGCATGGATCTGAAACAGATCGCGATGTTCGCCTGGCTGCCGTTCCTGGCGGCGGATATCGGCAGCGTCGCCAGCGGCTATCTCACCACCCTGTACCGCAAATGGTTCGGCTGCAGCCGCGTCAACTCGGTGGTCGCCAGCTCGGTGACCGGCGCTTTCCTGATGGTGTCGCTGGCGTTCGTGGCGATCACCCAAGATCCCTATGTGGCGATCGCGCTGATCTCGATCGGCGGCTTCGGCCACCAGGTGATCTCCTGCATGCTCAGCGCGCTGGTGGTGGAGTCGTTCGATAAAAACCAGATGGCGACGGTCAACGGCATGCGCGGATCCAGCGCCTGGATCGCCAGCTTCCTGTTCACGCTGCTGATCGGCGCGGTGTCCGACACCATCGGCTTCAACCCGCTGTTCATCGCCATGGGCTTCTTCGATCTGATCGGCGCCTTGTTCCTGATTGCCCTGATCGCCGAACGCGGCGGTAAGAAAACACCTTCACACAGCTAAGTGGAATGCTTATGAAAACCTTGAAAAACTGGACGCTGGCGGCGCAGCATGCCGACCACGTTGAGCTGCTGGTCGATGAACGCCACCGTTTCTGCCTGTACGTGCTGGAAGACGGTCTGTTCCGCGTGTTGATCAAACGTGAGGGCGAACTGGCGCTGGATCGCACCTGGAGCATCGCGCCGCAGGAGGATGTGCCCTGGGAGGGGCGCGATCGGCTCAGCGTCGCCGGCTTCAGCTTGCCGGGCTACCAGCTGCGCCAGGAGGGCGATCGGCTGGTGGTCAGCACGCCGCTGCTGCGCGTGACGGTGCATCAGCCGCTGTGGCTGGAATGGGAATTTTGCAACGCCGCCGGCGAATGGCGGCCGCTGGCGGCGGACCGGCCGACCAGCGCCTACCTGCTCAATGCGCACGGCGACGGCGTGGCGCACTATCAGCGGCGTTTCGCCGATGAGCGTTATTACGGCCTGGGGGAGAAGGCCGGCGATCTGGAGCGCACCGGCCGCCGCTTCGAAATGCGCAACCTGGACGCCATGGGTTACAACGCCGCCAGCACCGATCCGCTGTACAAGCACATTCCGTTCACCATCACCCGCGGGCCGGAGGCGAGCTTCGGCCTGTTTTACGACAACCTGAGCAGCTGCTGGCTGGATCTGGGCAACGAGATCGACAACTACCACGCGGCCTATCGCCGCTATCAGGCCGAAGCGGGCGATCTGGATTACTACCTGTTCCTCGGGCCGAAGGTAGTGGACGTCACCAAGGCCTTCGTGCGCCTGACCGGCCGCACCCACTTCGGGCCGAAGTGGAGCCTGGGCTACAGCGGCTCGACCATGCACTACACCGACGCGCCGGATGCCCAGCAGCAGCTGCAGCAGTTCATCGCGCTGTGTCGTCAACACGCCATTCCCTGCGACTCCTTCCAGCTGTCGTCGGGCTACACCTCAATCAACAACAAGCGCTACGTGTTCAACTGGAATTACGACAAGGTGCCGCAGCCCAAGCAATTGAGCCAGGCGTTTCACGACGCTGGCCTCAGGCTGGCGGCCAACATCAAGCCGTGCCTGCTGCAGGATCACCCGCAGTATCAGGCGGTGGCGGCGCAGGGGCTGTTTATCCGCGATTCGCAAAGCGACGCGCCCGAACGCTCCAGCTTCTGGGACGACGAGGGATCGCACCTCGACTTCACCAACCCGGCGGCGGTGCGCTGGTGGCAGCAGGGCGTCACGCAGCAGCTGCTGGAGATGGGCATCGACTCGACCTGGAACGACAACAACGAGTACGAAGTGTGGGATGGCGAAGCACGCTGCCACGGCTTCGGGCGGCCGATCGCCATCAAGCACATCCGCCCGGTGATGCCGCTGCTGATGATGCGCGCCTCGATGGAGGCTCAGCAGCGCTTCGCGCCGCAGAAGCGGCCGTACCTGATCTCGCGCTCCGGCTGCGCCGGCATGCAGCGCTACGTGCAGACCTGGAGCGGTGACAACCGCACCAGCTGGCAGACGCTGCGCTACAACATCCGCATGGGGCTGGGTATGAGCCTGTCCGGGCTGTATAACCTCGGCCACGACGTCGGCGGCTTCTCCGGCGACAAGCCGGATGCGGAGCTGCTGGTGCGCTGGGTGCAAAACGGCGTGATGCATCCGCGTTTCACCATTCATTCCTGGAACGACGACGCCACGGTCAACGAGCCCTGGATGTACCCGGCCGCCACCCCGGCGGTGCGCGAGGCGATCAACCTGCGTTACCGGCTGCTGCCGTATTTCTACACCCTGTTGTGGCAGGCCTGCGCCGACGACGAGCCGATGCTGCGCCCGACCTTTCTCGATCATGAACAGGATGCGCGCACCTTCGGCGAGAACGACGATTTTCTGATTGGCCGCGATCTGCTGGTGGCCAGCGTGGTGGAGCCGGGGCAGCGCCGGCGTTCGGTGTATCTGCCGGACAACGGCGAAGGCTGGTACTGCTTCTACAGCGGCCAATGGTTCGGCGGCGGCCAGACGGTGACGCTGGCGGCGCCGCTGGAGCGTTTGCCGCTGCTGGTGCGCGCCGGGGCGGCGCTGCCGCTGTCGCAGCGGCTGGCGCATGTGGACGTGGCCGCCGACGATCGGCGCGAGCTGCGGCTGTTTCCGCTCAAGGGCCGCGGCGCAAGCAGCGGGCTGTTGTTTGAGGACGACGGTGAAAGCGAAGGCTGGCGACAGGGCGATGCGCTGTGGTTGCGCTGGGAAATGCGCTGCGACCATCAGCGCATCATGCTGGATATCACGACGGAAGGGCGTTTCCGCCCGGCCTGGCGCACGTTGGCGCTCAGCCTGCCGGAAGGCGAAATGCGCGCGTTGTGGGTGAACGGCGAACCGGGCGAGCGTTTTACGCTGGAGTAGGGGTTACTCGGCCGCGCGTTTCTTGCGCGGCTTCTTGGCGACGGTGATGGTTTTCACCTCGCTTTCCACCCAGCCGTCCTGCAGGCGGGTTTTCAGCAGTTCGCCGACCTGCGCCTGTTTGGTGGTTTTCAGCAGCTCGCCGCGTGGGGTTTGCGTCACGCTGTAGCCGCGCGCCAGCGTCGCCAGCGGGCTGACGGTTTCCAACTGGCTGCAGGCCACGCCGAAGCGCTGGCGGTAGGCGTTGAGCTGCCGCTCCATCGCTTGCTGCAGACGGTATTCTTGCTGCTGCACGCGCTGTTGGTAGCGGTGAATGCGGCCCTGCGGCTGCACCTGCGCCAGCCGCTGCTGGGCGCGTTCGCTGCGGCGGGCGGCCAGGCGCAGCTGTTGCTGCATGCCGTCTTCCATCCGGCGCTGCAGCTTGAACAGCAGCGTCTGCTGGCGCGCCAGGCGCAGATGCGGATGCTGCTGCTGCAAACGGTGGTGAATGCGGGTGAACTGCTGCTGGCGCTGCGCCAGGTAGTAATCCATCGCCATCTCCAGCCGCTGCTGCTGCGACTGCAGCTGGCGCAACAGCTCGAGCTGATTGCGGCTGACCAGTTCGGCGGCGGCGGAAGGGGTCGGCGCGCGCAGATCGGCGACGAAATCGGCGATGGTGACGTCGGTTTCATGGCCGACGGCGCTGACGATCGGAATGCGGCTGGCGAAGATCGCCCGCGCCACGCGTTCGTCGTTGAAGCTCCACAAATCCTCCAGCGAACCGCCGCCGCGGCCGACGATCAGCACGTCGCATTCGTCGCGGCGGTTGGCGGCCTCGATGGCGCGCACGATCTGCATCGGCGCTTCGGCGCCCTGCACCGAGGTGGGGTAGATGACGATCGGCAACGACGGATCGCGCCGCTGCAATACCTGCAGAATATCGTGCAGCGCCGCGCCGCTGGCGGAGGTGATCACCCCGACGCGTTTGGCCGGAGCGGGCAGCGGCTGCTTGAACTGCTGATCGAACAGCCCTTCGGCGCTCAGGCGCTGTTTCAGTTGCTCGAACTGTTGCTGCAGCAGGCCGTCGCCGGCGGGCTGCATGCTCTCGGCGATCAGCTGGTAGTCGCCGCGCGGTTCATACAGCGTAATGCTGGCGCGCACCAGGACCTGCTGGCCGTTTTGCGGCCGGAAGGTGACGCGGCGGTTGCTGTTGCGGAACATCGCGCAGCGCACCTGGGCGCGATCGTCTTTCAGCGTGAAATACCAGTGGCCGGAGGCGGGCTGGGAGAGGTTGGAGATCTCGGCGGAGAGCCAAATCTGCCCCATTTCCATTTCCAGCAGTTGGCGAACCGTCTGATTGAGGCGGCTTACGGTAAAAATGGAAGGCGAAACAGGTAGCGACATGTGACCCAGATCAAATTTCAAAACAATCACTTAATTGGTCGATACTACATGGCTGAAAAAGGTAATCAAGACTTTTTGTAAGAAAGTGCTGGAGGCAACCGATTCCGCTCTGTATAATGCCGCGGCAATATTTTATCTTTTTCACAGCCCACCCTGGTGAGATATTGCCCATGCTACGTATCGCTAAAGAAGCTCTGACGTTTGACGACGTCCTCCTGGTTCCAGCCCACTCCACGGTTCTGCCTAACACCGCAGAGCTCGGCACCCAACTGACCAAAACCATCCGCCTGAACATCCCTATGCTGTCCGCAGCCATGGATACCGTTACCGAATCCGGCCTGGCCATCGCGCTGGCGCAGGAAGGCGGCCTGGGCTTCATCCACAAAAACATGTCCATCGAGCGCCAGGCTGAAGAAGTCAGCCGCGTGAAGAAGCATGAAAGCGGCGTAGTTACCGACCCGCAGACCGTTACCCCATCCACCACGCTGCAGGAAGTGAAAGAGCTGACCGCGCGCAACGGCTTCGCCGGTTACCCGGTCGTCACCGAAGACAACGAGCTGGTCGGCATCATCACCGGCCGCGACGTGCGCTTCGTGACCGATCTGACCCAGCCGGTCACCGCGGTCATGACGCCGAAAGATCGCCTGGTCACCGTGAAAGAAGGTGAAGCGCGCGACGTGGTGCTGCAGAAGATGCACGAAAAGCGCGTAGAAAAAGCGCTGGTGGTGGACGACAGCTTCCACCTGCTGGGCATGATCACCGTTAAAGACTTCCAGAAAGCGGAACGCAAACCGAACGCCTGTAAAGACGAGCACGGCCGTCTGCGCGTGGGCGCGGCGGTCGGCGCCGGCGCCGGCAACGAAGAGCGCGTTGACGCGCTGGTGGCGGCAGGCGTTGACGTTCTGCTGATCGACTCCTCGCACGGCCACTCCGAAGGCGTGTTGCAGCGCATCCGCGAAACCCGCGCCAAATACCCGGATCTGCAGATCGTCGGCGGCAACGTCGCGACCGCAGCGGGCGCCAAAGCGCTGGCTGAAGCCGGCGTGAGCGCGGTGAAAGTCGGTATCGGCCCTGGCTCCATCTGTACCACCCGCATCGTGACCGGCGTGGGCGTACCGCAGATCACCGCCATCGCCGACGCGGTGGAAGCGCTGGAAGGCACCGGCATCCCGGTTATCGCCGACGGCGGCATCCGCTTCTCCGGCGACATCGCCAAAGCGATCGCCGCGGGCGCATCCTGCGTGATGGTCGGCTCCATGCTGGCGGGCACCGAAGAATCCCCGGGCGAAATCGAGCTGTATCAGGGCCGTTCGTTCAAATCTTACCGCGGCATGGGCTCGCTGGGCGCGATGTCCAAAGGCTCTTCCGACCGTTACTTCCAGACCGATAACGCCGCCGACAAACTGGTGCCGGAAGGTATCGAAGGCCGCGTGGCCTATAAAGGCATGCTGAAAGCCATCGTGCACCAGCAGATGGGCGGCCTGCGCTCCTGCATGGGCCTGACCGGCTGCGCCACCATCGACGATCTGCGCACCAAGGCGGAGTTCGTGCGCATCAGCGGCGCCGGCATTCAGGAAAGCCACGTGCACGACGTGACCATCACCAAAGAGTCGCCGAACTACCGCATGGGCTAATGCCTTAACCTCTCCTGAGTGAGAGGCCGGGGTGGGGCGTTAAGCCCCATCCCGAAACACACATTTTCGCTCTTTTTCTCTTGTTGCTGGAATTCGCCTCACATGACACAAAATATCCATAAGCATCGCATCCTGATACTGGACTTCGGTTCGCAATACACCCAACTGGTCGCCCGCCGCGTGCGCGAAATCGGCGTTTACTGCGAACTGTGGGCCTGGGACGTTAGCGAAGAGCAGATCCGCGAATTCAACCCAAGCGGCATTATCCTGTCCGGCGGCCCGGAAAGCACCACCGAAGCCGGCAGCCCGCGCGCGCCGGACTACGTGTTCAACGCCGGCGTGCCGGTGCTGGGCGTGTGCTACGGCATGCAGACCATGGCGATGCAGTTGGGTGGCCATGTGCAGGGCTCCAACGAACGCGAGTTCGGCTACGCGCAGGTGGAAATCGTCAAAGAGAGCGCGCTGCTGCGCGACATCGAAGATGCCATCAGCCCGGCCGGCAAACCGCTGCTGGACGTGTGGATGAGCCACGGCGACAAAGTGACCGCGATCCCGTCCGACTTCGTGACCATCGCCAGCACCGACACCTGTCCGTTCGCCATTATGGCCAACGAAGAAAAACGCTTCTACGGCGTGCAGTTCCACCCGGAAGTGACCCACACCCGTCAGGGCCAGCGCATGCTGGAGCGTTTCGTACTGGACATCTGCCAGTGTGAAGCCCTGTGGACCCCGGCCACCATCATCGAAGATGCGGTTGAGCGCATCCGCGAGCAGGTGGGTGAAGACCACGTGATCCTCGGCCTGTCCGGCGGCGTCGACTCCTCCGTGACCGCGATGCTGCTGCACCGCGCCATCGGCAAACGCCTGACCTGCGTATTCGTCGACAACGGCCTGCTGCGCCTGAACGAAGCCAAGCAGGTGATGGAAATGTTCGGCGACCACTTCGGCCTGAACATCGTGCACGTCGAAGCGGAAAACCGCTTCCTGACCGCGCTGGCGGGCGTGGATGAGCCGGAAGCCAAGCGTAAAATCATCGGCCGCGTGTTCGTTGAAGTGTTCGACGAAGAAGCCTGCAAGCAAGAGCAGGTGAAATGGCTGGCGCAGGGCACCATCTACCCGGACGTGATCGAATCCGCCGCTTCCGCCACCGGCAAAGCGCACGTGATCAAGTCGCACCACAACGTGGGCGGCCTGCCGAAAGAGATGAAGCTGGGCCTGGTCGAGCCGCTGAAAGAGCTGTTCAAAGACGAAGTGCGCAAGATCGGCCTGGAGCTGGGCCTACCGTACGACATGCTGTTCCGTCACCCGTTCCCGGGCCCGGGTCTGGGCGTGCGCGTGCTGGGCGAAGTGAAGAAAGAGTACTGCGATCTGCTGCGCCGCGCCGACGCCATCTTCATCGAAGAGCTGCACAAAGCCGATCTGTACAACAAAGTCAGCCAGGCGTTCACCGTGTTCCTGCCGGTGCGTTCTGTCGGCGTGATGGGCGATGGCCGCAAATACGACTGGGTGGTCTCCCTGCGTGCGGTAGAAACCATTGACTTCATGACCGCGCACTGGGCGCACCTGCCGTATGACTTCCTCGGCCGCGTCTCCAACCGCATCATCAACGAAGTGGACGGCATCTCCCGCGTGGTGTACGACATTAGCGGCAAGCCGCCGGCGACGATCGAGTGGGAATGATGAACGGCTAATTACTGACTATCAGTGATTATTTAAAAACCCCCGTTGCGGCTTTGCCACGCGGGGGTTTTCTCTTTTAGGAGCTTGGTTGTGCTGTGAGCATCTGTGCTTGCTCAGGTACGCTACCCGTGCTGCCGTATACTGAGCTCGTTGTTCCAAACTGCGCCATACAAAGTTGCTGCTGCTTTGTATTACTGATCAACTATTGATTTGTCATGTATTGGCATATTTACGCTACAGGCGTAAGAACGCTAGATAGCAATGAATCGGCAATCAGGGTGAACAACTGGGAGAGTCAGTTGTTCACGAGACGGACTATTCAATATATCCTGGTAAGATTATTTGACTAGATTTTGCGTGATGGCGGCATCCTTTTTTAACCAAGAGGCTATGTTTGCTCCCACACGCATCATGGGTTTTTCCACAAGGTGATAGGTAGCAAACCCAACAATAATGACAATAATGAACGATGTAGCGTATCCAAAGCCGATCGGAACTCCCATCTTCTTTGCTATAAACGTCACGGGTATTGCTACTATAGGGTGCATTAAGTAAATTGAGTATGATATTTCACCCAGTTTTCTCAGGGCATTAGTCAATACGTTATTGTAGCTGGGGTTTAATTTGTAAAGCGAAAAAACAAATGCCACGCATAAAGTGGAGATGACAATTCTATTGTTTCCTGAAACCAGGTTTATTTTATCTCCGGAAACAGGATAAAAAATGAATGCCAAAGTTGATAATAAGCAAATTGATAACAGAGAGCTGTTGCGCATTGTTAACTTCGGTGCATATTTACCAATTGCAGCGCCACACATAAAGAGGAATAATTGGTTAAAAGGGTTTATGTAGTTAGCCCACTGTTCGGCAAGCGGTGATGAGGAGTCAAGAACGCTAAAAGCGAAGTAAAATCCAGAAATGATACTTAACACCATTACAATCGGGAAGGTATATCTGTACGATGAAGATAAAAAATAAGTAAGGCAGAATATGAAATAAAATACAAGTTCATTGCCGATTGACCAGGCTCCGGTGGATAAGTAAGCTGTTGGTTCAATAAATCCAAATAATAGTGTATAATTTAAAAATGCTTTGTAATATGGGAAGTCATATGCTAGGCCATTCACCGTCGCCAAAAGCCAGCTAAAAATAATCATCCCGGTTACGGCTATCCAAAATAAAGGGAATATCCTAAATACACGCTTTATGGCGAATGCTGAAACTTGACGTGTGGATGTTATTTTTCCTTCGTAGATATACGCTAGACTAACACCACTAAGAATATAAAAAATAGAAACTGCATAGATACCCAGTTTCCCTAGTATGAACTGACTGCCGATAACGTCAACTGACGAACCGGTAGACATTGACCATGAAATATAATGATAGATTACAACGGATAAGGCCATTAATCCACGGAGATAATCAAGTGATTCAACGCGGTTATTTTTCATTGAAATTCTCTTTTCTGGGCATGCTCAAAGCGCTTAAATGAGAAAAATATCGTTATGATAACGTCTAACCGAGTTGCCTCGGTCAGATAAGTTACAAACCATCTTCAAATTTCAGAGTTCTAACGCCATTGCTATGCAGTTCATTAGACAACTTTTCTGATAAAATATATTCGTTGCCTCCAGACTGTTCTAGCTGCCTACGCATATTTGTGCGGGAGAAGTCGTAAGTGAAAGTGTTTGGTGCACCGAATGTAAAGAAGAAGCTACGCTTTGGCTTTCCAGATTTCAAACTGCAATAAAAGTCACGTACTTTACGGCCAATTTCTGACTTGCCATTCATATCACCAAGCATCCTTCCTATCTTCAGCAATCCTTTCTCAATAACATCATATTCTTTACCTGCGTGCGTAATTCTTACATCAAAAATTACAACATCTCCGGGCTTAGTGGCTAATGAGATGGCCTCTCCTTCCGTTAGGTTGTTTTTAAGATGAGAACCTATCCTTACCGACATACCGTTTCCATCAGAGGAGTGATCATTCATGTAGATCCCCATTTTGTACACTCGGCAATCGGACGTGAAATATGGCTCGGAAAAATATGCACCTTTGGCGTCGTCTTTATGCCAACCGAATCCCATGTTGTGATGAATATCTGCATGGGATGTAAAAACAAATTCGTCCTGGCCAAATACAGAACGGTAGGCTTCTAATACCTTTGGATGACTAATTACCCATGAGAAATCAGGCTCTTCAACAGCAATGTTTGGCTGAGTCAGTCCGTAACGGTAAGTTACGCCCTTTTTTTGAAAAAAGGTGTGTATGGAAGAGTTCATCCGAGCCATTTCTTCTGGGGTGAAAAGGTTACGAATGACGACAAAACCATCACGCTCAATTGATTCCTTAGCTGTGTACATAATTAACCTTGCAAGTATTTTCAGTTGCTTAGATTTTGTCATACTATTTTTACATAAAAAGACAATTTGTAAAGCCCGTGAGTTTTTAAGTGCAAAAATTAATCATGAGCTTATTTTTTTGGAGTAAAAATCTATTTTTAATTAGAAAATCATTTTTTTATTTCGAAAATAACAAATTAACGATTGTTTTTTCTGGTTTTAATCGAAAAGATTCTAAACATTCTCATCGCTTAATAGTTTATTAGTGTGGGTAGTTTTATGTTTTTTAACGTTTTTTATGTTGAGGCTCCAGCCAAGTTATTGACGATGAAGAACATGTTTATGGTTCATATGAAAGCCGACAGCTCATAGGAAACGCCAGGAGGAGCGAGGATGAAAACAGAGCAATTGCTACGGTAATAACGCGGAAACCTTAGATATATCTTTTCCATGTTTCAGAATCCTACGAACAAGATGGTGGTGAGAGAAGGCCGTTGTTTTGTTGAGATTGCTGCCATTTTCAATGAAAGATAAATCTGATGAGTGCGCGCGCTCCAGGGAAAAATTATGAGAGGGACCGTTTCCACCATACATACAATCTTGTCATATCGACGGGATATAAGGTGTTTGAATCATAGCGCCTGAACAAGCAGATGGATGCACAGTTTCTCGTAGAGAGCTCTCCGCATGATCCTTGGCATCACCATGTTGTCAGCACCAAACCACCCTTAGCCGGCCCCCCACTGCGTCAGCAGCGCATGCAGCCTGGCCGGCTCCAGCGGTTTGCGCAGCACCAGATAGCCTTCCTGCTCGGCCTCTTGCAATATCTGTGAGTTGAACTCGCCGCTGACCATGGCGCCGCTCACGTCCGGCAGGCGTTCGAACAGCGCTTTCAGGATGTCGAAACCGCTCTCGCCGGAACGCAGGCGCTGGTCGCACAGCACGGCGAACGGCGTAAAACCGTCGTCGACGATGGCGAAGGCTTCCTCGGCGGAGGCCGCGCAGCGCACGGTGATGCCCCAGGTGCTCATCAGGCTCTCCCAGGCGGAGGTCACCAAAGGATCGTCGTCCACCACCAGGCAGGCGCCGCGCAGCGGCGCATAGCGGGTAGGCGTGGCGGTGTTGTCGTAGGCGGCCGTGGTTTCCGGCGCTTTGTCTTCGCCGATGTATTGCGTGAAGCGCATCCAGAAGCGCGAACCTTTGCCTTCGACGGAGTGCATGCCGTACTTCACCTTCATCAGCTTGGCGCAGCGCGCCACCACCGCCAGCCCCAGCCCGTGGCCGGCGCTGTCGATTTTCCACGCCAGCTCGGGGCGGTAGTAAGGGGAGAAGATTTTGCTTTTCTCTTCGTCGGCGATGCCCACGCCGGTGTCCCACACTTCCACCAGGCACTCGGCGCCGCGCGGGCGGATGGCGATCAGCACGCCGCCCCGTTGCGTGTAGCGCAGGGCGTTTTGGATCAGGTTAATCAGCGATTGCCGCACCAGCAGCGGATCGCCCATCACGCTGATGCGCCGTTTGGGCCGCCAGGTGCGCAGCGCCAGGGCGCGGCTGTTGGCCTCTTCGCGGAACAGGGTGATCACCGAGTCGAGCAGGGCGCCGATATCCACATGGGTGGCGGCGGTGCGCACGTTGCCGGACTCGATCTTGCTGAGATCGAGCAATGAATTGAACATCAAATGCACCGAACGCACGCTCTGTTGCAGATCCAGCAGCTGCGGCGTCAGGCTGTCGTCGCGGTTCTTGTGGATGATGGCTTCGATCAGAAAGCCCATGGCATGCACCGGCTGGCGCAGATCGTGGCTGGCGGTGGTCAGGAACTGGTTCTTGTCCAGCAGCGCCTGTTCCGCCTCCTCTTTGGCCTGGCGGAACTGCTCCGCCAGGCGCGAGCTTTGTTCTTCGAGCAACGCCTGCTGGATAAAGAACGCATGCGAGGTTAACGCGTGGCGGTAAATGGCGAAGCCGTACAGCAAGTTCAGCATCAGCACGATGAACATCACGTCTTCCAGCCGCCAGATGATGCCGAGGTTCAGCAGCCCCCAGGAGGCGAAGAAAAAGCGGGTAAAGGTGCTGATGACGGGCGTCAGATGCGTTGCGTTGGCGGCGACGATCGCGGCGATGCTGATATTGAGCAGCAGGAAAAAGTCAAAGTTATGGGTCTGCGGGGTAATTAAATAGAGTGAGGAGATCCCCACCCCGTGAATAAACGCCACCTTATTAATGCGCGGCAGCCAGCGGCGCAGCACGGCGTCTTCATCATTTTCTTTGGCCTCGCGTTGGTAGCGCCGATGCCATATTCTGATCGCCACGGCGCATAGCAGGTAAACCATGATCCAGGCAATGGTTGGGCCGAGTTCATCCCCCAGCAAATAAATCCAGATGGCGAACGGGATGCCGACGAAAGGCACGGCGGTGAAGCTGAACACCAGCCGCATGAAGGTGTTGTCCAGCAGGCGGATCTGCGCGCGTGAGGAGATGCCATCATTTTGTAAATTCTGGAAAAACCTCATGGCGACGGATCCCGTTTGCCGTGCAACAGCGTGATGGCTTCCACCCGGCTGTTGACGCCGATCTTTTTCAAGATATTACTGATATGCTCTTTCACGGTGGGTTCGGAAATAGACAGCTGCGTCGCGATCCTTTTATTCGGCAGGCCGCGCAGCATCATAGTTAATACGTCGATTTGTCTCGGCGTTAAATTGAATTTATTTAAATGTTCATGATGGTTTTTAATGGCGGATTCATTTCCTTCCGAGAACCACTCCTGATTATTATTCAACGCAAAAACCGCTCTGGCGAATAATTCCGGGGGTTCATTTTTTAATACGAACCCATGCCCGCCGGCATTGTGCACTTTCTGCCAGATATCGTTATTTTCGTCGCCGCTGACCACCAAAATACGCACCTGAGAATAACGTTGTTTTACTTCTTTGAGTAATTTCAACGCCGTACCGGAAGAGAGCCAAAAATCGATCACCAGTAAACGCGGTGGGCCATTTTCCCTAATATGACGGTAGCAATTTTCTTCATTGGTCACCACATGTGCCTGTTTGAATCGGCAATGCGTGCTGAGAAAGTTAGCGATACCGCTTGCTACCAATGGATGGTCATCAACGACCAACGCATAATCCTGCCCCAAAGGATTCTCCTTTCGCCTTCACAGTTCAGATAGGTCTGATGAATTATTATCAACCCTCCCTACTTTAGGAGGGTTTTTTCGTTTAGGAAAGGGAAATATATTATTCGAGGATTTGGATAAGAGAAAACATAAAGCCAATCGATAATTTTAACTGATTGGTTATAAAGGATAATTTATGAAAAAACCACTTATCGCTTTAACCGTTACGATGATGATAGCCGGTTGTTCCACCCTGAAAACCGATCAGGCCATTCCATTACTGCAGGCGGAAACCGCCAAAATGCTGGGCCTGGGCTCATCGGATGAAATTACCGTGACCAATGTCAATGGCGCACAGCCGGATGCGCTGGGCGGGCAAAAACTTTCTTATCGCGCCACCACGGAAAAAGGCCGCATTTTCGATTGCTCGTCGCTGATGATGCCGGGAATTTTAGGTTCGTCGCCGTCGCTGAGCGCGCCGACCTGTACGCCGGTGGTCACGCATAAATAATTCGCTTTGGGGGCGGTATTGCCGCTTCCTGGTTTTCCATCGTCGGAGCGTCAGCGCCGGGGGGCAATAAGCTTTTGCTTCGACGATCACTAAACCGGCGTGCGCGAAATAACGCCTTACACCTCCTCTAGTGCATTGAGTTTCCCTATAACAATAAATTTCGCGCCATCACGCCAACGAGTACGGAGATAGCCCGTGAATGACAAGACATCGCATCCTTTAGCGGTTAAAACACCGCTTTCCAAACTTTACCTCGCTCTATTTTCTGCGCCGCTGTTGATGCTGGCGCCCGCCGATATCGCTCGCGCAGACGATGCCATTTTTGATGGCGACGCAAAAATTACCGAATCATTGGCCTACACCGGGGACGTTTACGTCGGCCGTAATCAAAGCGGCAACCTGCTGATCGATAATGGCAAGATCAGCGCCTATAACATCAATATCGGCCGGATGTTCAACGGCCAAATTCATGAAAGCCTGGTCACGGTCCGCGGGCCGAACGCCGAGCTGAACGCGGTGAACGATCAGTTCGTGCTGCGCGGCGGCCTGAATCTGGGGCGGGGCACCCTGCGGGTTGAAGACGGCGCGCTGGCCAGCGCGAAAGAGATTGTGGTCGGCACCACGCGTGGCTACGACAGCCACCTGATTGCCACCGGCGCCGGCTCCCGCGTCACCAGCAATTTTCTCAGCGTCGGCACCGATTTAGGGGCACGATCCACGCTGGCGATCGAAGACGGCGCGGTGCTGAACACCGCCTTTGACGCGCGCATCGGCAATGGTAGCGGGCCGGGCGAGACCGATACGCTGAGCCCGAAAGCCACGGTCACCGGGGCCAATTCCCAATGGAACGTCGGCCGCGCGCTCACGCTTTACGGCGATCTGGACGTGCTGAACGGCGGTGCGGTCAGCGTTGGCAGCATCGAAGTGGCGGGCGTCTCCGGCGCGCGTAAAACCGCCGAGCTGACGATCGCCGGCAACGGCTCACGGTTTACCAGCGGCAGCAGCGTCAACGTCGGCGATTACGGTAACGGCGTGCTGGCGGTCATGGACGGCGGGACATTCTCCGCCGGCGGCAACGAAGTGGTGCTGGGCAAGACCGGCTCCGGCTCGAACCGCGGCGCGCTGATTATCGGCAGCCGCGGCAACATGGACACCGGCACCGGGTTGACCGAGCCGACGCTCGGCGCGGCGGGCGCCGCAGGCACCATCGATGCCCAGACGGCGATCGCCCTGCGGGGCGGATTGTTCCGCAGCTATGTGTACTTTAACCATACCGACGGCAATTACGTTTTCAGCAACAAGATGAGCGGCGAAGGCGAGGTGATCAACACCGCCGGGCACACGACGCTGAACGGCGATCTCTCTGAGCTGCAGGCCAACGTCACCGCGCGCGGCGGCAAGCTCATCATCGCCAGCGACATCAATACCCAGAAAGAAGACGACATCTTCGAGATCCAAACCCTCAGCGCCGAGAACGGCGGCACGCTGATCCTCAACGCGACGGCGGGTTCCGACGTCAATAACGGGCAGGGCTACAGCAGCGCCGCGTCGATCAAGGCCGGCGGCACATTGGGCGGCAACGGCACGCTGGGCCAGACCGAGATCCAGTCCGGCGGCCATATCTCGCCCGGCGACGGCAATATCGGCACGCTGACGCTGAAACGCTACCTGAACTTTATCGGCGAATCCTTCTATGACGTCGATATCGCCGGCGACGGCCGCAGCGACCAGCTGCTGGTGGCGGGCAAAACCACCATCAGCGATCGGGCCAAGGTGCAGGTCACGGCGCTGGATCCGCAAACCAGCTATAAAACCGGCCAAAGCTATCGCATTCTGACCTCGGACGGCGGCATTGACGGCCAGTTCGCGGCGGCGGTCTCCAAGTCTGCCTTCCTCGATGTGGCGCTGAATCACAGCGCCAACGCCGTGGATCTGACCATCGCGCAGAAAGACACGGGCGGTGAAAATCCAGGGGGCGAAAACCCGGGTGGAGAAAACCCAGGCGGTGAGAATCCAGGGGGCGAGAATCCGGGCGGGGAAAACCCAGGGGGTGAGAATCCGGGGGGCGAGAATCCGGGTGGGGAAAACCCAGGCGGTGAAAATCCGGGGGGCGAGAACCCAGGCAGCGGCAAGCCGGGCATTTTCCAAACGGTGGCCGAAAGCGGCAACCAGTGGAATACCGCCGGTGCGCTCTCGACGCTGACGCAGAGCGGCCCTTCGCTGGCGCTGTACAACTCGCTGCTGCTGCTGAGTGCGCCGGAAGCGCGCGAGGCGTTCAATCAGCTGTCCGGCGAAGTCTATCCGTCGATGCAGTCTAACCTGATCGCCGGCAGCACCCAGCTGTTCAACGTGCTGAACCAGCGCATGCTGCGCCTGTTCGACAACGACAGCCTGCCGATACCGCCGTTGGCGATGTCGCTGGTGCAACCGGCGCAGGCGCAAAACAGCGGCGTCTGGGGGCAGACCTTCAGTTCCTGGGGCAAAAACAGCGGCAACGGCAACGTGGGCAAGCTGGATGGCAACACCACCGGTTTCCTGTTGGGGGCGGATCGCAAGTTGGCGGACCATAACGTACGCATCGGCGGCTACTTCGGTTACAGCCGCGGCGACTACGACGTCGACAGCCGCCGTTCCAAGGCCGATACCGACAACTACCACCTCGGCCTGTATGCGGCGGGGCAGCAGGATGCGTTCTCGCTGCGCGGCGCGCTGGGTTACACCTGGCACAAGATTGAAGGCAAGCGCAACGTCGATTTCAGCGGTTTCTCGGATCGGCTGAAGTCGGACTACGACGCGAACTCGCTGCTGGCGTTCACCGAAGCGGGTTACCGTTTCGGCCAGCCGGAGATGAACGTCGAACCGTTCATCAACCTGAGTTACATCCGTCTGCATACCGACAGCTTCCAGGAGACGGGGGGCGCGGCGGCGCTGAGCGTGCGCAATGAAACGATGAACACCTTCTACTCCACGCTCGGGGTGCGCGGCGTGACCGAACTGCCGAAGAACGTCAGCCTCTACGGCTCGCTCGGCTGGCAGCACGCCTACGGCGATAAGAACACCTCATCGCGCATGGCGTTTGCCGGCAGCGACGCGTTCGTCACTCAGGGCCAGGCCGTGGATGACAACGTGATGGTGGGCGATATCGGCGTGAGCGTGAAACTGTCGCGCGCCGCGACGCTGGATGTCGGCTATCAGGGGCAATTCGGCGCCGATACCCGCGTTAATTCGGTCAACGCCAACCTGCGCTGGTCGTTCTGATTTTCCTCTAGACTTCTCTGGTACTGACTGGCCCGCTTGATGCGGGCCTTTTTTATGGTGAGAACTCAGTGGCGGCCTGTGGCTGACTTTTATGATGAAAAAGCCCGCGCAACGGCGGGCTTGGCGAGAAGCGTGAGCGGGAGGTTAACGCCCTTTTTTCTTGCGCCCTGGCTGGGTAAAGCGCTTGCGGCCGGCCGGCGCAGCGGCTTTGTCGGCGCTTTTGGGGCCGCCGGCACTCGGTTTTTTCGCCGCGGCGGATTTGGCCGGAGCCTTCTTCGCCGGCTTGGCCTCGGACGAGGAGCCTTCAATCAGTTTGAACAGTTCAATCAGCTCGTCATCGGTCAGATCGCGCCATTCGCCCAGCGGCAAGCCTTTCAGGCTGACGTTCATGATGCGCGTGCGTTCCAGCTTGGTGACCTCGTAGCCGAAGTGTTCGCACATGCGGCGGATCTGGCGGTTCAGCCCCTGCACCAGCGTGATGCGGAACACGAAAGGCGCCTCTTTCTTCACCTTGCACTTTTTGGTCACCGTGCCCAGCATCGGCACGCCGGCGCCCATGCCGCGAATAAACTCGTCGGTCACCGGCTTGTTGACCGTCACCAGATACTCTTTCTCGTGATTGTTGCCGGCGCGCAGGATCTTGTTGACCAGGTCACCGTGGTTGGTCAGAAAGATTAGCCCCTGCGAATCCTTGTCCAAACGGCCGATCGGGAAGATGCGTTTGCTGTGGTTGACGAAGTCGGCGATGTTGTCGCGCTCGCCGTCTTCGGTGGTGGTGACGATGCCGACCGGCTTGTTCAGCGCGATCAGCACCAGATCTTCTTCATTGCGCGGTTCGATCAGCTGACCGTTAACCTTCACCACATCGCCGGCAAATACCTGAGCGCCAACGGTGGCGCGTTTACCGTTGATGAAAACGTTGCCCTGCTCGATGTATCGATCGGCGTCGCGGCGTGAGCAGATACCGCTCTCGCTAATGTATTTGTTCAGACGAATGGATGAGTTAGTCAGCATGGGATCTCCGTAAAACGCGGACTATACATTACCCGGATGACGCTGCGAAGCGAATCATGCAGGGGGGCTGGATAAGGGTATCCTGACCGCGGCTACTACAAAGGTATTTGCAATATGTTTTTTTCGTTTAATTAATTATAGAAAGTCGATGAGGATATTTCTGCAAATTATTCAAGTTATAAATGGATTGTGCCAAATGCAACTCTTTAAGAGTTCATGTATAGATTCATTTTAAAAAAGCATTAGGATATTGATAAATTCAAGGAGGGATAAATGAACGCATTGGCTGAAGAGGGGACGTTACGACGTATGACCATGGGGGAAATAAAATTGGCTCGCCATATA